>NZ_LOKU01000062.1:0-13979 GCF_002211295.1 Rhizobium sp. N122
CACCAGCCTCCTGCTCCTTCAGCACCGCAATAATCTGCTCTTCGGTAAATCTCTGCTTCTTCATTCGTCCGTCCTTTGATGGGCCGGACTCTGATCAATTCTGGAGGAAATTCGCAGTGGCAGGTCAGGGCGAAAGGTTATTCCTTTGCTGCAAAGCCTAGCTCAACGCGGCTGACATCTAAGATCGCCCGAAGGACGTCGATGCCGAATTTGAGGCTTTCCACCTCGACATCCAGCGAGATGCCCTCGGTGACTGTGCCTTTTGCGTTAGCGATTACCACCTCCTCCAGGTCTTCGAACCACTGAGGACTGTTCCCTTTGTGAAGCTTCGATAGTTCCGCAATCGCGACACTAAATGCCGATTGGACCGCGATTAGAGCGGCGCCGAGCTTTCGTTCGTCTACACCCGAGATGCAAACAATGGGGCTGTTTTTCTCATCCATGGGCTGTTCCTCTGCTGGCTCGCCACGAAACCCTATTTCAACTAATAGGCGACAGAGTCGTCGATCGCCGACGAATGCAAATAGGCCCGTAGGCTGGAGTCTCGGGTAGTTAGATCAACGAATACGCGATGCTGGGGGTGGACCATGTGGAAATGGTGGATGCGCTTGAGGCCTGGTGAAATCTGGGTCCAGCTTCCGAACCTTCCAACCGGCGGCAATGCCTCTAGGCCGTAAGCGTCGCACCTCCTGGTACGCGATAGCGGGTAATCCTTTGTACGAACTGGCTCGCATGCAAGGTCGCCCGAAGGACACAAGTGCCGAGCCTGGGCTTTCCGGCCATAGTCTTCAGTGAGACGTCTGTTGCTTCCACAACTCAACACATTCCGGCGAGCGGCATAAACCTGCAAACTCATTGTTTTTGATCCGCACGCGTCATACCTGGCCTGCACCCCACCGCCATGGCTTCGGCAAAAGGCCTTTTACTCAAAACGCAGGGACCTAGTTTGGCCCGTTTGTCAGGCAGCATCACAAAAAGATCTGCGGAAGGCTCGTCCCGCTTTGCGCGCTCAGGTGCGCCCGCAGTCGATCTGGCAGCGGATTGTTATTCAGGTACACTTTGCAATGAGGCGGAAGCTGCGACAGAATGTACGGCAGTGCAGTTCGCCCGTCGCCAAGTCCTCTCAGGTTGTTTCCACGAACGCTAAGCTCCTCCAGCCCCCTCGGCAGGTTAGGGGGCAGGTGGGTCAGTTCATTACTGTCGGTGCTGAGCCACTTTAGGGTGGCCGGGAGGTCCTCGGGTAGGCTAGTCAGTTCATTGTGAGGGACTTCGAGCCTCGTGAGCTTTGCAGGAAGGCGCTCGGGCAGGCGAATTATATTATTGAGTTCGGCGCGGAGATCCGTCAATTCGAGGGGGAGATTCTCCGGCAGGTGCGCGATTTCGTTGCGGGTGACATGAAGCTCCCTGAGCTCAGGCGGCAGGTTATCGGGCAAACTGGTCAGCCGGTTGTGGTTGACGTAGAGATACTTTAGTCCGGAAGGAAGCTCGTTCGGCAATCTGGTCAGCCGGTTGCCGTCGACGTAGAGCGTCTCGAGCATGTCCGGAAGAACCTCAGGCAGCGTGGTCAGCTGGTTGTCGCAGGCAGAGAGCTTTCGCAGACCGGGCGGGAGGTTGTTGGGCAGCCTGCCCAACCGGTTGTCATTGGCGTTGAGCCGCTGGAGGCCGGCCGGTAAGGTGGGGGGCAGTGCCGTTAGGGACAGCGATGTTAAGTTCAGGGGGGCACGAAAATTGCGGGTTTCCGTCCAGGCCTCGATCCGTGCCATTGCCTCGTGCCGGTCCTCGTCCTGCTCCTGCTGCCCGTCTTCCGCCCAGGCCAGTAAAATTTCTTTCAGTGCCGCTTCGCCGGACGAGGAGCCAGTCAAGCCTTCAACCCAGTTAAAGGTGTCTTCACCGCCTTGTTCGGAACTATTGCCAACACCCCCCTGCCTTCTGCCGTACATTGCGTCGTTCCTTAGGTCATTGCGTCACTGCTGATGTTACTTCCGTCGCGACCTTTCCTTCCAATACCAAATTCGTATCCCGTTATGCTTCGGGGGCATGGCCAGCGTCCTCCCTCGAGCTGGACAGCGCATGATTTTTATCGCGACGTTGAACAATCCCACCATTGACATGCTGCGCAAACTGGGCCTGACAGGCATGGCCAGCGCCTATCAGGAACTCGAAACGCAAATAGAAGCGAGACACCTTCGAGCATGGTGAAAGGCTTCGACTGCTGCTCGAGGCGGCCACGCTCCGCCAGAAGCGCTTCGAGGCGAGAGCCCGCCCTGCAAAGCAGCGCTGTAACGCCCAGATCGAGAACGCTGATTTTTGCGCCGCCCGCGCGCTGATCGCAATTTCGTGACGCCGAGTGATAAAGGTATTTCATCCACCAGTTCCAGCTTGGTGGAGACCTAAACCAGACGCATTTGGAGCCGCTTGCGGCCGATTTCGCGTGGCAACTCCATCTAACTGAGGCGCGAGTTCCCGGAACAAACGCTCACGCGCGATAACCTTTCCTCATTTTCGGGCAATCTCGCAGTGTCACGTTGATTTGGTAGGTCAGCTTACGACGCCGAAGCCGTTACGCTTTTTCTCTACGCCTGCAGGGCCCTGCCGACTTAAAGGCAACGACTTCCGGACAGCCGAGGCCCAGAACCAGTTCACCTTGACATCGTGTCACTCGGGCGTAACAGGCGGCAGCCCGAGTGTCGCAATAAGCTTCATTATCGACGGCGTGGGTGGACCCGGTGTCGGCGGCGGCATGGAGACGATGGACCCGAGCCGCGGAGGCGTTGCCATAACGCCAATCATCGTGCCGATAATGGCGATCCCATCGCCGCTGATTTCGATGGCCTGCGGGCCGGTTCTGCCCGATACTACAAGGCGGATCTTGTCGGGTGTTACCTCGACGCGGCTACCTAAGGCCGCTGCGGCAGGGGAGTCGGGCGCGGCGCCGCCCGAGGTCAGGAGGAAGTGTCTCTTGACGTCGATGCTGTAGATATTCCCGACCTCGACGGTATGATTCTTCTGGGCCTTCAAATAGACCTCCTCACGGCCCTGCTTGTCCTCAAAGCGCAGTTCATTGTAGGCATTAGCGGCGCCGCCATCGGTATGCGTCCGGAAGGTCGACCGCGTTTTGTCGGTCGGCAGGGTTTCAGGCGGCAGATTTGAGCCATTGTATACGACGCCGGTCACCAGGGGCGTGTCGGGATTGCCGTGGATGAAATCAACCACGACCTCATGGCCGATCCGTGGGACGACCAGGTTGCCAAAACCCTTACCAGCGAAGTTCTGGGCCACCCGAATCCAGCAGGAGCTGTTCTCGTTCTTTCCGCCTTCTCGGTCCCAGAAGAACTGAACCTTCACACGGCCGTACTTATCCGTCGCGATCGACTCGCCCTCGGGGCCCACGACGACGGCCGTCTGCGGTCCGTGAATCAACCGCGCCGGTGTGCGGCGCCTCGGTCGGTACTGGGTGGTCGCGGGGATAATCTCTACGTTGCTGTGATAGAGGAACCGCTCGCCCTTCCCCCCCACGGTGTCCGCAGTGAGATCGTCCCCCACCTCACCGATGACAGTGAAGTCCTGTCCGACTGCCAGAAAGCGATCGGTGGGTTTCGGGCGGGAACCGACCTGGCCGTAGTAGAAGGGATTTGCCGCCTTGAATAATGACCCGGTCGTTATCTGGCGCGCAGTGCTTTCGATCCGCGCGCGATAAGCGTTGCAGGCGAGTTCCTCGGCACGGATGGTGGCGTAGAAATCGCCATCGCTTTTTTTTGTATACTGGCCTGGATACTCGAAGACCTCCCGCATTGCCGTGCAGCCGCTGCTTGCCGACGAGGTCTCGCCCGTTCTGACCGCCACGCTCTCCCGCGGTCGGGTGATGGCGCTTCCCGTGAGCTTGCATGGCGGAATGCCGCCTGTCCTCACGGGAGGAACACGCGCGACAGACGTCAGTTCTGCCATCGGCTTCTCATGGTCATAGTCCCTGAGAACGACCTTGTTCGGCTGTAGCGATACGACCTCGTCCCAATGCAGGATGACATCTTCTTGGTAAAGACTTCGGGCAGGCCTGAGATTGTGGTGGGTCTCTACGATCTCAGGCGTGCAGGCCATGTGACTCGCGGCGTTGTCGACCAGCACCAGGTCATGTTGGTCCTCAGCATGTTCAAAATAGTAGTAGATGCCGTCCTGCTCCATGAGGCGGCTGACGAAGGCCAGATCCGTTTCATCGTACTGGACGCAATATGGGCGCTGTGGGAACCGTCGGGCGGTCTGATTCTTGAAATTGCCTTTATGTTCTCGAAAAATCGTGGTGATGATCTCGATGCTCGTCTTGTTCTGAAAGACCCGACTGTTAGAGCGATGCTCGAGCAATGAAATCCACGGCCGCACCTGCGCCACGTAGTTGAGGTGCTCGGTATCGTCGAGGCCGAGATATTGGAAGCGCGTAACAACACCGTTGAAGAAGCGCGTTTGCGAGTCCTTGAGCTTAAGGCCGATTGTCAGGTTTTGACCGGGGATCGTAGCAAAGTTCTGAACTGGATTGCGGCTGGCGAGCTTCACCTCGTAGAGGAAAGGTTCCCCCAGCCGCTCGGTGCCACTGAGCCGCCGGAGAGAGATTTCATTCAACTCGGACGCGGCCGAAGTGACCGCAACAAAACGATTGTGCCTTAAGAGACTCTCGATTCTTGACTCGACCATGGTGGTGTGTGTTCCGCAGATTTGATGAGAAGGCGCGGTCGCGCCCGATGGCGTGAGTAGGATGCTGCCGAAGCCATCGGCGAAGATGCCGAAAAGCGTTTATTTCGTGCATCGAAATCGCCGACCGTTGCTCAGCCAAGATGTCTTGCTGGCCCGCATCGTCAGAGCCAAGCGGGGGAGGGCGGGGTGAAGAAAGCGTGTGGGTCTCTTGGAACTCACCCACGCTAAGTCCCACCCAAATCTCGCCATGCGGCCTTGTAACATCGATGAGTTGGCGGATTCCGGCGGTGCTAGCGACGACGTGTCTCCTGGAAGATTCAACCAGGCCCAGGGCGCAGCGCCCGA
Organism: Rhizobium sp. N122; assembly: GCF_002211295.1. Taxonomy (NCBI): domain Bacteria; kingdom Pseudomonadati; phylum Pseudomonadota; class Alphaproteobacteria; order Hyphomicrobiales; family Rhizobiaceae; genus Rhizobium; species Rhizobium sp. N122. Next base: position 5,029 of record NZ_LOKU01000062.1, read on the forward strand.
GCGGACAACCACGGTGGTCGAGTTTCGCCGCGATCGTCGGCTCGATAGGCCTCTCCGCTGCTGAATCCTCAAGGGCGTCAAAATGGCGATAACGTTCCAAAGAGGCGTCACGGCGAATTTTGCAAAGGGCCTTGGCGGTCCCATTGCAGTTTGCGTTGAGCTTACTGAAGAGAGTCGAGCTTCCGATGCTTGTCATAACGGGCCTTCCAAGCCGCCGCCCGCCGTGCCGCCGCACTTGGTATCGAGGTTACGTGGGCCATTCACCCGTTCCAGATCGATCTCGCCAAGGAGATCTTCTCCCCGCCCGAAAAGAAGGTCGAGCGGGCCCGCCGCATCATGGATGTCCGTTTCAGGAGAGTGCCATGCGGCAGCCGGTGGGCCCCGGTCAGTCGGGGTAGTTGTCAAGTCATCGGCGTGCTGGCGCGTTTTCCTCTTGCCCATCCAACTGGACCATCCGAGTCTGCCGCAGCGACCCAACTGCACTTCCGGGACCTGCTCCTGACGGAGAACGAGGTTAATCTCCCAGTCAAGTTCATCTCCAAGGTAGTTGCAGATGATCTCCGCTATCGACTTAAGGCCGGGAGCTGCGGGCAGAAGCGATTCGTAATGAGCCAGGCTGAGGGGACCCACAATGAGTCGGAACCGATGGTGCCACACTCTGACCCTCGCACCTGCAATAGCGTTGCTGTTCAGCGTGCCCGTGGCCGGGTCGCGGCCCAGGAGGCAGAGCGATATGCGGGGCAGATCCACCCACTTTGGGACAAATTCACGGATATCAACCGGCGCCTCGACGAAGCTGGCGAGGATGGCAGCGAGCCCCTCGGCGTTGCGGGTGTGCGAGGCGAGACGGCCGGTGAAGTGGAGTTTGGCCAGATCAGGCATAGCATCCCGCGCGCGCAGGGAGGTCATCCCGAAGCCGGCTAGCGCGCCGAGCTGAAGGGCAAATCGATCTTCTTGTGGCCTGTCATAGCTCACGGTCGGTTCGCCCTCCGCCCATGCGCGGAAGAAGAACGAGGCCATTCGATGATGAAAGGTATCAGCAAATCGGATCAGCGTCTCATCCGCGGCGTTGTGCTGCCGGAGAAGGGCGTACTCCGTCAGATGCAATGGGAGGGGACCGTGGGGTCCAAACAAGCCGAAGGCGTAGGTGGAGATTACGGGGTCGTTCTCCTCGTGCGCAGTCACGCCCGCGATCGATCGAGTCGGAAATGCAAGGGAGGGCTGCTGGGCGATCCGCACGCGATCCAGGCTGGGACCGCTCGATTCTCCCAGCCGAGGCCGATCTGAGCAGATTGCATCGATCCGCCGCAGAGCCTGGAAGAAGTCGCAGGCATGCGGTTCGGCCCTGAGCGAGCTTAGGAAGTCGCCGAGTGCCCCCGAAATCAAAGGATCGCCCGGCGGCCGGCCATCGTCGGCCATCGCATTACCTCCCCGCGCTGTAGCGTCGAGACGACCATCTCGGTGAAGCTGTTGATGGATACGTATTTCGCGAAGAACTGGTTGAGCACGGAGGCGAGCGGAAAGATGCCAACGCCTTCGAAGGCCGCTTCGTCCAGGATGATACCAACCTCAATCCCACGTGCTACGGCGGCTTGTCCACCGCTGGACAATCGCCTGACCGCAGGCCTGGACCGAATCTCCCGGATCCCGTCGATCTGCCGTGAGGCGAAGGCATTGACTGGATCGACGTAGAGGCGGAGGAGTTCACGTAGCGCTTCTGCGCCCCGGTGGTCGTTCCTATCGGAATTGCTGATCGAGAGGTAGTTCAGTGAAAGATGGCTAATTAATCGCCAAGTGATATCGCCATTGGCGAAGGAGTGGCGCGGTCGGCTCGGGGGCGATACGCACCGGGTGGCGGTAACTGGAGCGCCGATTTCCAGGGTGAAGTCTGTCTCGTCCCGGCCGATCGGCAGCAGCAGCGCCAGATCCCGGTTCGAGCACAGGCAGTTTACAGACAAATGCCGGAGTTCCGCCGAATAGGGAGCCGCCTGGCGATCAACTAGAGAAACGAACGTTTCGCTGCCGATGTAGCCAGTCCGCGCGCCATTTAGACGCTGGTGCTCCGACATGAGGCGCTGCTCCCGGCGGATCGCGTAGTATCTGGAATGCTGCTCCTCCTGACCGTGCGCGCTGATGCTATAGAACGGGTAGAACCTCACGGGAGCCGCTTCGTTTTTCGCCCCGTCTCCGCTCATCTCGAGGATCGAGTGGACCTCAAAGTCGAGCGGCCTCATCCTGTCAACAATCACATGATGCTCGGTGTTCTTGTCGCTCACGTGGACGAGATCTGCCTGGCGTTCGAAGAGATTAATCGCCGGCGTTGCGAAGAGAACGATATTTTGGGGCCCGAGCTGTCGTTCCAGCCGTGGCTCGACACGTCTGAGTGCGAAGACGATCTCAAGGGTCTCGGCAGTTGACAGGGCTACTGCGTCTGCCAGCCCGCTAACCTCGACGAACAACGTCCGCTCCGCGAGGGCGAAATACTCCTGTAGGAGACGGTACCCGTCGAAAGAGCGTGGCACCTCGGGCAGGAGAGCACAGCTCGGCTCCAAACCGCGTTGCTGCAGCGCATGAACCGGAATCTTTTCCTGCCAAGGGATAGGCCGGCCGACCGGCCGGGCTATGATATTGCATGCGTCACCGAGAAGCTGTTCGGCGAGTGCGGCGCCGATGCCACCGGGGCCTGTTAGGTGCAGTGTGAGAGCCTCTAGTCCGAGTTTATTGAACGGCATGCCATTGGTGGTACGAAGGCGTAGTCGCAAAGCAGCCTTCGCATCTTGCCGGGCCGGAAGATCCAGTGCGGCGATCTGCCCCGGCGTCGAAAAATAATCGGCAGCGCTCACCACAATTGGCCAGAGATGCACATCATGGGCCGTGCGGAACTCGCAATGTGTGACGGCGCCCGGAGCAAGACGGCCCAAAAGCTTGGTTCCCCGCGGCACGAGGTATCCATTTTCAAGTCGTCCGGCATCCTGGTCGGGCTCGAAACGGACGATCGTCATCGAGGGGAGCGGCGGTAGAAAATGCGGATAGACCATCTCCAGGAGGTGCTGGGTGAATTCCGGAAAGCGAGACTGAAGCTTCAATTGCACCCGCGCCGCCATGAAAGCGAAGCCTTCCAGAAGCCGCTCGACGTAGGGGTCGGCGACCTCCGCTGATTCCATCCCGAGCCGGGCGGCGACCTTCGGGAATGCACGGGCGAACTCGGCCCCCATCTCGCGCATATAAGCAAGTTCGTCGTTGTACAGTCGCAGGAGCCGGGGATCCATCAGCTTATCTCTGTACCGAGATGAACGCGGGCGGATTCGAGCTCGGAATCTACCTCCGTACGCATCACCATTCGCACCGGCAATGGCTGCGCCCACAGATCGGCTTCGATCCTAAAGCGAAAAGTGCCGCAACCCTGACCATCGTCCAGGACCGTGACCTTCAGGGTGTCCGGTAAGAGACGCGGCTCAAAGCGCTGAAGGCTCTCGATTATCGCTTCGCGCAATGCGCTCTTATCCATGCCTTCGCGAATTTGTCCGCTGAGAGGCCAGGCACCATAATTAAGTGCACTGGCCGCTACGTGAGGGTACGCTTGTAGATCTACGGTTGCACCCAATTGATTGGTGTTCAACAACCAGGAAACATCGCGTAGAATCACCTCTTCCAGTTGGCGAACAGAGAAGCTGCGCTTGTCCTGCGCTTCACACGAGCTGCGCGGCTCATCGTCCGTAAGCCGGTCCAGGAGGGATGGTTGCACGAGATCCCGCTTAACATCTCTGCCCATGTTACAATCTCCAGGTGCAATGGCGACGAGTCGATCTGTCGTTTTCGCGCGCAGCCCCGAATATTCCCGGGTTGCCGATGGCCCCATCAGCCGACGAGCCTATTGAAGTCGGTGCTGTTCGCGATTTGGTTCCAGATGCCCTCGCCAGCTTTGGTAAGAGCGCCTTTTTCATCCTGCCTGTAATAAATGACCTTGCAGGCGCCGAACCGGAATGTGATCGTCTCCTCGGGGGCCTCTTCCGCATAGGACCACTCGACCTTCTCGACTACCAGCATGTTGAAACTCCAGTGCAAGAACAGGTTCGATTCTGATGTAGCTTGTCCGCTCCCCGTCGCTTTGAAAAGTTTCAGTTCGACGCTATTGAAGTGGGCGCCGCGACCACAGGCAACGTACAGAGAGGGCGATGACGTATCCACCTGCTTCTTGATAGTGAAGACCTCGAATTCGGCCTTGCCCGCGCCCGCCCCGGCGGTATGAGGCCCAATGTTCAGCTTGTTTTCGAGTGAAAAGCTCCATTCGTCCGCTAGGGTGATACCGTCCTTTAGAATGATAGATTCGCCCTTGGGCAAAATGCCGTCCTTGGACGCTTGCGTGAATTTTATAACCGCGTCGAACGCCATGATGGACTTTCCTTTTCTCGTTGATCTGATTGGGCCTGGATTGCATCGGCCAGCCCGGGGCAGTTATTCCGGAGTTTTGGCGCCGAGAACGGAGCACAATCATCTGCGGGTTTTCTCAGTCCTTGCGGGCGGATGGCAGGCGCGAGACAAGTCTCAAAGAGATGGTTAGGCCTTCGAGCTGGTAGTGTGGCCGCATGTAAAATCTCGCAACGTAATATCCGGGATTATCTTCGACCTCTTCCACCTTGACCTCGGCTGAGGAGAGCGGCTGCTGTGCCTTACTCTCTTCGCTCCCAAGCTCGGGCGAGGGGTGGACATAGCCCTGAATCCATTGGTTGAGCCACTCCTCGACCTCGTGGCGCTCCTTGAACGTGCCAATCTTGTCCCGGACCATACACTTCAAATAATGTGCGAAGCGGCAGGTTGCGAAGATGTAGGGTAGCCGGGCACTGAGTTCGGCGTTCGCTGACGCGTCGGGGTCTTCGTATTTGACCGGCTTGTTAATAGTTTGAGCGCCAATAAATACGCCGAGGTCCGTGTTTTTGCGGTGCAACAGCGGTAGAAGACCGTTTTTGGACAGTTCGGCCTCACGGCGGTCGCTGATCGCGATCTCAGTGGGGCATTTTAGGTCGACGCCACCGTCGTCGCTGCGGAAGGTATGTACCGGCAGACCCTCGACCAGGCCGCCGGATTCGACGCCACGAATTCTGGAGAGCCAGCCATAGAGCTTGAACGAGCGCGTGATATTTACGCCCATGGCGTAGGCTGCGTTCGTCCAAAGGTATTTCTCGCTGTCGCCGCCGTCTGTGTCCTCCTCGAAGGCGAATTCATCGACCGGGTTGGTTTTGGCCCCGTAGGGCAGCCGGCCAAGGGTGCGTGGTAAGGTCAGGGCCACGTACCGAGAGTTCTCGCTCTCGCGGAACGCCCGCCAAGGGGCATGTTCGGGCGTGAGGAAGATTTTTGTGATGTCACGCGGGTTCGCAAGCTCACGCCAAGAATCCATCTGCAGCAGATGTGGTGAGACGGCAGATATAAGCGGTGAGTGGCTCGCCGCCGCGATCTGCGCCAGTCCCGAAAGCAACTCTACGTCCGGTGGGGTATGGTCGAAATAGTAGTCGGCAATCAGGCAGCCATAGGGTTCACCGCCGATTTGGCCGTATTCGTCTTCGTAAATTTTTTTGAATAGCGGACTCTGATCCCAGGTGACACCCTTATATTTCCGCAGAGTTCGGGACATCTCCACCTTTGAAACTGGGAGAACGCGAATCTTCAACGTTTCATCGGTTTCGGTGTTGATGGCAAGGTGATGCAAGCCCCGCCAAGCTGATTCCACGCGCTGGAAATTTTCGTGATGGAGGATCTCGTTGAGTTGTGCAGAAAGCTTCTGGTCGATCGAAGCAATCATTGCTTGGATAGTCGTGACGACATCGTCGCTGATTAGCGACGTGTTTTGAAGTGCCTGCTCGGCCAGTGTTCGGACGGCACTCTCCACCAAGTCACGGGAGTGGTCCGAGCGGATCTTGAACTCGAATCGAAGCATGCGGGTGAAATCGCCGAGATCAACGGTGGCGACCTGTACATCTGTGGCATCTGCAGGCATCATGATCAGTTCTCCTCTGTGTCTGGGGATGCCAATGGCGGAGCGGCAACCAATGCATCAGGCTTCTCAGTCTCGATGCCATTGCCGAGGGCGCTTAGCAGTGCCGAATCCGCGAGGAAGTGGGTGAGCAACTCTTCGGCACCGTTCTTACCGTCCATATAGGCCAGCAGATTGGAGAGCTCCGTTCGCGCCTCGAGCAGCCTGCTAAGGCTGTCGACCTTGCGCGCCACGGCCGCCGGCGAGAAATCTTCGAGCCGCTCGAACGTCAAGTCGACAGCGAGTTGGCCTTCTCCGGTCAATAGGTTCGGCACCCGCATCACCACCCTGGGCCTCAGCGATCTGAGCCGATCATCGAAATTGTCGATATCGATCTCCATCATCTTGCGCTCCGCGACAGGGGCAAGCGGCTCGGCAGCATTGCCGGCGAGGTCGGACATCACGCCGACCACGAAGGGAAGCTGAACCTTCTTCTGAGAGCCATAGGTCTCGACGTCGTATTCGATCTGTACGCGAGGCGGACGAACCCGCGCGATGAACTTTTGACTACTCGCCTTTGTCATGTGTTCCACTCTCCTGATAGGGAAGATTGCGCACGTCACGTGCCCTCGCCGACCGCCAGACCGGCAATCGAACGGTATTGGGCAACCCCTTCTGGCGCCAACTCTTTGATAAGAGCCATGAAGTCCTTCGAGACAAGTCGCTGCGCGCGCTCCAGGAGGGCTGGCAGCGGGCTCGCGGGCTCATTCACCTGGTACCAGTGGCAAATGCGGCCAAGAATTTCGACAACGTCATCGCGGTTGCGGATCACTTCGGGGTAAGAGGCCTTGCTAGAGTCTGGCAATGGAGATGCCGGGGCTGCAGGCTGGGCCCTTTTCCGATGGGCGTCGACCAGATCCTTGGCCTGGGTGAGTAGCACTATCAGAGGGTCGAATCGAACGGCCTCGTCACTCGCGACGTGCTGCCGAACACTCGCGTCTAGATGGGTGGCGGCTGCCAGGCTGGCGTGGAGACCAGTGCTGATCTGCTCGAGCTGCAGTGGATCGGTGTCGATGAAGGCGTGCTCGATGGTCGAACGATCAATTTCCGTAGATTGGGACCGTAGCGCACCAGCCCAATCGCGGAGCGTAAAAGTCCCGAATTGCCTGGAGGAGGTGAGTGGGACTTGGCGTATTTCTGCCAAGAGCCCGGAGAGATCGCAGAGGCTCGCTAGAGCGTTGAGGCGAACAGTCTGATCTTCGTCATCTTCTGGATCCGGTCGCGGATGTAGCTCTGACCAGTAGAGCTCGACATAGGCCGCGAGCAGCTCAAGCCCCCGACTTAGACCCGAGAAGCCGAACTGACTGAGGGCGGATCGTGTGAGCAAGATTCCGACTCTTAGATCCTTAGTGCGGGCAGAAAGGTCGAGGCCAAGCCGCCACACCTCTGTCCAATCGGGAGCCTCCTCGGTGGCGATGGAGTCGCCTATCTGCTGGTGCGGCTTGCCATGCGACGCTATCTCCAGCTCCAGGAAGCTCAAATCGTAATCGAGAGCATCCCCGCATGCGCTGCCGTCGCTGATCGGTTTTAATAGATGATCTGCATCGAGCATGACCCAAATCCCAGTTTTCCCGACATAAAAGATCGTCGCGCCTCTGTTTCTCAATGTTTAGCAATGAGCAGACGCGATTGCTCATGCACAATCGACATTCGTATATGTCGTGAATGCTTGGGGCGTGAATGCCGCCGCTTCGGATCTTGACGCAGCTATGTGCTGCTCAGGCGCGAGGGACACCTTGTGAACAACAAGAAGCTCTTCCGGGTCCATCGGGAGGAGAAGCTCACGATGCGCAAGCGCCGTGGCCGGAAACGAGCGAAAGGCAAGCGTTGGTGTTGATCCCGCTGGCTGCCAATGATCGTTGGCGCGGGTTCAGGCTTCTGATGGTCGTGAGGAAAGCCGGACTCTCGTCGCCGATACTTCGCTCTCCGGCCTGCGGTCGCCTGTGGACTGGATCGGGTTATCGAGGAGCGTGGCAAGCCAAGCACTCTGGCCTCGGCTAACTAACCCTGCAGAGTTCGCCCAGATCGGCAACCCGCGACGTGATGCAGTGCTGCGCAGCCGGAATGGTCTCCGCACCTAAACCCGCCGATGCCGCCGCAGATGCGCAACCCACCGCTGGAGCGAACCCCAAACTGGATAAACTTGACGGTACAAGCTCAGCCAGATTGAATTGACATCGTCGGGCAGTCGTTGCAAAGGGCAACCTGCGGAGTACCGTTGCAAACGTGAGCCTGAAGGCCTCCAACTACGAAGTCTTCGCGCGGCCGCCTCCGCGCCAGTTGCTGCATAAGGTGGATGGCGTCCTCGGCGATCGCTCTTGGGGGGGGCGGCGCGCGGACCCTCATCGAACGAGCGGCCAGCCGGCGGTCCATCGCGCGTGCAGCGACCCGGCGTCAGTGGTAGAACGGCTCGAGCACTTCAACGGCATTATATCTCCTGCGCTCCGCCGGACCGCCGCACGAGGCATATAGGGCGACAATCTGGATGAGATCCGTATTGACCGCATGTAACGATGCTCCCCGAGATTCGGACGTTGCCTCATTCATTTTGCTCCCAGTTGGAGCGAAGGAGTGGGGTGCGGAGATGGCGAGGTTTCGCAGCGGCCGGCCTCCTTCGTGAGCGCCATTGCCGTTTTCGACGGAAGTCGAAGGTTAATAACCATCGTCGCGGTATTTACTTTTGACAATGGGTGTGATGCGGCTTTGCGTGATCTTCTAAAAAGAATCGAGTCCCGCCGCCAATCCCCCGTTCTATCGCGCACCTACCGCATCCCAACGTGACTGTCGACCCTGCTTCCATTAGAGTCTGTCAGGGTTATTCTGAACCATACCCTGCATGTCTGAGGTAGTTGGAGCACTCCTGGGGACTGAACGCCTTCAAGAGTTCTCCAATGCGTCTCCATGTAGTTTCAACGGTTCGTTC
>NZ_LOKU01000063.1:0-13912 GCF_002211295.1 Rhizobium sp. N122
CCCCCGAGGAATTCAAGTCCTACGAGACGGTCGCCTACAGCAAGGGCTTCCTGATGGTCGCCTCCAGCCCGCTGACCCGCTCCTCCCACCACGCCGGCGACGACTTTGCCCGGCTGAGGGCGGCGCGCGAAAAAGCCCGGCGACCGCAGCGAGATCCCGTACCCGGGAACGGGAGGCCCCTCGATTGCGCAATGGGTGTGATTTGACCGTCGGAACGGACGAAGCACGCAAGGGAAAGATCATGTCAACGATAGCCATGCCGGAGCCGCGTGCTGACATTCTGGCGCGATTGCCTCAGATCATCGCCGAACTGGAAGCCGCCTTGCCCAAAGGCACCGTCATTTCGGATCCGCAGGAGACCCGGGCCTATGAATGTGACGCACTGACAGCCTATCGCTGTCCGCCGCTTGCGGTCGTCTTGCCGCGCAGCACCGAGGAGGTCGCGACAGCGATGCGTGTCTGCTATGAGCGCCGCGTCCCCGTCGTGCCTCGCGGGGCAGGGACCTCGCTCGCCGGCGGCGCCTTGCCCACCGCAGATAGCGTCGTTATCAGCACGATCCGGCTGCGCGAAATCCTCGAAGTCGACACGGCAAACCGGTTTATCCGGGTCCAGACCGGTGTCACCAACCTTGCCGTGAGTGCCGAACTGGACGCGGATGGATTTTTCTACGCGCCCGACCCATCGTCGCAGCTTGCCTGCACGATTGCCGGCAATATTGCGATGAACTCAGGAGGCGCCCACTGCCTCAAATACGGCGTCACCACGAACAATCTGATGGGCCTTCGCATGGTGCTGCCGAGCGGCGAAGTCGTCGAGCTGGGTGGGCCGTTCTTGGGGACGACCGGTCTTGATATTCTCGGACTCTTGTGTGGCTCCGAAGGCCAGCTAGCGATCATCACCGAGGCGACCTTGAAGATAGTGCCCAAGGCCGAAGGCGCCCGGCCGATGTTGATCGGTTTCGAAAGCGCCGAGATTGCCGGTGAATGCGTCGGCCGCATCATCCGCTCCGGTCTGCTGCCGGTGGCGATCGAATATATGGACGATGTGTGCCTGCGCGCGGTCGAAGCATTTGCCAAAGCCGGATATCCCGCCTGCGCCGCCGTTCTGATCGTCGAGGTCGAGGGATCAGAAGAGGAGATCGACGAGCAAACGCAGCGCATTCGCGCCATCGCCGAAGCGCTGGGAGCGGTAGAGTTTCGCAGCAGCCGAAACGCCGATGAATCGCTCGCGATCTGGAAAGGCCGCAAGTCTGCATTTGGTGCCATGGGTCGTCTCGGCGACTACCTGTGCCTCGACGGAACGGTGCCGGTTTCGAAACTCCCCTATACGCTGAAGCGCATCGGCGAGCTCTCAAGGCAATACGGCCTGGAAGTCGCCAACGTCTTTCATGCCGGTGACGGAAACATGCATCCGCTCATCTTGTTCAACGCCAACGCGCCGGGCGAGTTGGAGCGCGCCGAAGCTTTCGGCGCCGACATTCTTCGTCTTTGCGTTGACGTTGGCGGTTGCCTGACCGGCGAGCATGGGGTCGGCATCGAAAAGCGCGATCTCATGACCGCACAATTCAACATGACGGACATGGACATCCAGATGGCGATCAAGGACGTCTTCGATCCGGCCTGGCTGTTGAACGCTGCCAAAGTCTTTCCCCTTGAGGTGAGCAGGCCCTACCGCGAGAGAGCTCGATCACGATGACAGACGGCAACATGCTTGCATCCGTAGAGACCGTCTTCGCCCCCGCGGACGAACTTGAACTTTCCGCCTTCCTCGATGAGGCCCACAAGACGGAAAAAGCGCTCCACATCATGGGCGGCGGCACTCGCCTGAAGCCGAGTTTTCCATTCGAAACCACCACGCTGACGACCCGGCGCCTCAGCGGCATCCTGACCTACGAACCTGGTGCCATGACGCTGATCGCCCGAGCGGGGACGCCCGTTGAGGAAATCGAGGCGGTGCTTGCCATAGAGGGCCAGGCACTGGCTTTCGAGCCCATGGATCATCGTACCGTTCTTAACACGGGCGGTGTTCCAACCATCGGCGGCGTGGTTGCGACCAATGCGTCAGGGCCGCGGCGCGTCCAGATCGGCGCCTGCAGAGACCATCTGCTTGGGGTTCGCTTTGCCGATGGCCGGGGCCGGATCATCAAGAACGGCGGCCGGGTGATGAAGAACGTCACGGGTCTCGATCTTGGCAAACTTCTCTGTGGTTCCTTTGGCACACTAGGCGTCCTGACGGAAGTGGTCATAAAGACGCTGCCAGCACCCGAAAGCGAGCTGTCGGTCGGGTTCAACAATGTGTCGGTGTCGGAAGCGAGCCGGATTTTTCAAACCGTGCTTGCAAGCCCCATGGAGATTTCCGGCGCCGCCTTTCGATCCGGGACTGCTTGGCTGCGGATCGAGGGGCGCTCCAAGCAGGTCAAATACAGGCGCGAAAAGATATTCGACCTGCTACCTCACTATAATATCGACTTTCTCTACGATGTTGTGAGCAAGGACCTGTGGAGCCGGCTGCGAGATCTGCACCACTTTGACGACCCGCGGTTGCCGCTGTGGCGAATCCTGGTCAAGCCGACGGATGCGTCGATCGTCGCATGCGCACTCGAGAACCTTGGAGGAACCGTATCGCTCGATTGGGGAGGCGGGCTGATCTGGTTCGCGGGGCAGGCGGACGCGCTTGAGGTTCGCAGGGCCTGCGGCACCGGACAGGCCTTGTTGATGCGCAATGAAAGCCCATTTTGCGGCCCGAGGTTCGCGCCTGAGGGCAAAGCTGTTGCTCGCCTTTCGAAGGCATTGCGCAACCAGTTCGATCCCGCCGCAATCCTGAACCGCGGTTTGATGGACAGCTAGATGCAGACGAATTTCAATCAGACCCAGCTTTCAGACCCGGCTATACGCACATCAAACGAGATCCTGCGGTCCTGCGTCCATTGCGGCTTCTGCACGGCAACCTGCCCGACATATCGCGTGCTGGGCGATGAACTCGACAGTCCGCGCGGCCGGATCTACCTGATCAAGGATATGCTGGAAAACGACAGGGTTCCCGACGACGCAACCGTAAAGCACATCGACCGTTGCCTTAGTTGTCTCAGCTGCATGACGACATGCCCTTCCGGCGTGAACTATATGCACCTGATCGATCACGCGCGCGATTATATCGAGAAGAATTATACTCGCCGCTGGGACGATCGGGTCTTACGATGGCTGCTGGCCCGGATATTGCCGTATCCTCAGCGGTTCCGCTGGGCCTTGACCGCAGCCAAATTGGCCCGCCCCCTGCGGCGCCTTGTTCCCGATGTCCGGTTGCGGGCGATGCTGGAGATGGTGCCGGAGAGCATCCCCAAGGTCAGCAACAACGACAGGCCACAAGTATTTCCTCCAAAAGGCGAGCGGCGCAAACGCGTGGCTCTTCTGATCGGCTGCGCCCAGCGTGCGCTGAACACGGATATCAACGATGCAACGATCAGGCTTCTGACCCGCCACGGCTGCGAGGTGGTCGTTGCGAAAGGCATCGGCTGCTGCGGAGCGCTCACGCATCACATGGGTAAGGCCGAGGAAAGTCACGCCATGGCCAGCGCCAACATTCGGGCCTTGGTTCGGGAGCTTGATGGAGGAGGGCTGGATTCCATCGTCATCAACACGTCCGGATGCGGGACCACCGTCAAAGACTACGGACATATGTTCCGAAACGGCCCGATGGCGGCCGACGCTGAGCGCGTTTCGGCGATTGCCAGGGATGTCACCGAAGTCATGGCGGATATCGGGCTCGAGGACGCTGGGCACGCCGATCCGCTTCGCGTCGCCTATCACGGCGCCTGCTCCCTGCAGCATGGCCAGCAAATTCGCGCCCAGCCGAAGGATCTCCTGAAATCAGCGGGCTTCGATGTGGTCGAGCCGCGCGATTCCCACATCTGCTGCGGTTCGGCGGGCACCTATAATCTGCTACAGCCGGCAATATCGAAGCAACTGCAATCCCGCAAAGTCGCAACCATCGAGGCCATTCGCCCGCAACTGATCAGCACCGGCAATATCGGCTGCATGATGCAGATCGGTTCGAGTACCGAGCTTCCAATCGTCCACACCGTTGAACTGCTGGATTGGGCAACCGGCGGGCCAAAACCGAGAGGTCTTTCCAAGCTTCAATCCGGGCGACCGGATCTGCGCGGTGGTTGAGATCGTGAGGCTATCCGCCCCCCAATCTGCGAGAAACGGTTTTCGCAGCTCCGGCGACGCGCTCGCCGATTTGCCTGATGAGCCGGTCAGGCATTCGATGCGTTGGGCCGGAGACGGATATGCCGGCCACCGCTTCGCCGTGTACGTTCAAGATCGGCGCGGCGACGCAGCGCATGCCTTTGGTCCGCTCCTCATCGTCAATCGCATAGCCGCGCTCCCGGCTGACGATCAGTTCCTCTTTCAGCTGTGCGACCGAGCGCGCGGTATTTTCGGTAAACCGCTTCAAAGTGGAAGTCTTGAACAGGGCAGAAAGGCGACCATCATCATAGGTGCTGAGCAACGCCTTCCCGATGCCGGATGCATGAAGGGGCGACAGAGTTCCGGGCGGAAAAAAGGCGCGTATGGATTCATGTGTCTCGACCTGGCTGATGAAGAGAATATTCCCGTCCTTCTCTATGCCGAGGTTCGACGTCTCGCCTGTCTCCAGCATCAATTCGCGCATGATCGGGCGGCTTCGTTCGACGACATTGGATCGGCGCAGAAATGCCGCTCCGGTGCGGTAGGCTTCCGGGCCGATGAACCAGACCTGCCGATCAGGGCTGATCTCGACGAACTCGCGGCGTTCGAGCGTGGCGAGAACGCGATGCATCGTCGCGGGCGATTGATCGAGATGGGCAGAAAGTTCAGACAGCGTCATTCCTTCCGGCGACGCCAGCGCCTCCAAGACATCCAGAGCGCGATCGAGCGACTGTATGACGCTTGAAGACTGGGGTTCGTTGAAGGATTTCGGGCGCCCTCGCCGTCGGTTTAAGTTTTGCATCGATCACCCTCGCAATTGCAGGCTTTTATCGTTAACTGAAAAACGAATTCACGCAATGAAAAATATTAACATATTGAAATGCAATATAAAATACCAAATTATTACACGATTGAAAATATTTTTCAAAAAAATATATCTTTGCGCGAACCCATGTTATCTAGTTTGAAAGCACAGGAGGATGCATACCATGTACGGACAAAATCCGGTTTTCATCCCAGGCCCCACGAACATGCCGGAAATCCTGCGCAAGGCGGGGGACATGCCGACCATGGACCATCGTTCATCGATGTTCGGCGAAATACTTCATCCCGCTCTGGCGGGTGTGAAACAGGTTCTCAAAACCGAAACTGCTTCCGTTTTCATTTTTCCTGCCACGGGCAGCGGGGGATGGGAGACGGCGATCACGAATACGTTGAGCCCGGGCGATCGCGTCCTGGCTGGCCGACACGGCATGTTCAGCCATAAGTGGATCGACATGTGCCGGCGCTACCAGCTGAAAGTCGATGCTATCGAGTCCTCCTGGCACGACGGCGTCCCGCTGGCGCAATACGAGGAACTTCTCAACGGCGACAAGGCGCACGAGATCAAGGCCGTTCTCGTTACCCACAACGAAACCGCGACCGGCGTCAAGTCCGACGTTGCAGCGGTGCGCAGGCTGCTGAATGCCGCCAATCATCCAGCTCTGCTACTCGTCGATGGCGTCAGCTCCATCGCTTCGATGGACTTTCGAATGGACGAATGGGGCGTCGATGTTGCCGTGACCGGGTCGCAGAAGGGATTCATGCTGCCTGTCGGTCTGGCGATTACCGCCTTTTCAGCCAAGGCCATGGCGGCACTGGAAACGGCGAAACTTCCGCGGGCCTTCTTCGACGTGCGCGATATGGCCAAGGGCTATTCGACCAACGGCTACCCCTATACGCCGTCGGTCGGGCTCCTGAACGGTCTCAAAGTATCGACGGAGCTTCTTCTTCAAGAGGGTCTGGAGAACGTTTTTGCGCGGCACAGGCGCATCGCCTCCGGCGTTCGCGCCGCGGTTCGGGCCTGGCGGCTTGAGCTCTACGCCGCGCGCGAGGAGCTCTATTCCGACACGGTCACCGCGGTTCAGACGCCTGCCGGTTTCGATGCCTCCCGGTTTGTCACGCACGCTGCGACAAAATACGACGTCGCCTTCGGTGCTGGCCTCGGAGACGTCGCGGGTAAGGTGTTCCGCATCGGTCACGTCGGCAGCATGACGGATGTGATGGCGCTGTCCGGTATTGCCACGGCCGAGATGGTCATGGTCGACCTCGGCCTCAACATCAAACTCGGCTCCGGCGTTGCCGCGGCACAGGCAATCTACCGCAATAGCCAAAGCTCCGCGTTTTACATGGTAGCCTGAGGTCTGATCCAGATGTACACACCCACTCTATCCGACATGTTTGAAGCCCATCAGCGCATCAAACCGCACATCCATCGCACGCCTGTCCTTACCTCGACATTCATCGACACGCTTGCCGGTGCCAATCTGTTTTTCAAATGCGAGAACCTGCAGAAAGCCGGTGCCTTCAAGGCCCGTGGCGCTTCCAATGCGGTCTTTGGCCTCAGCGAAGAGCAAGCGGCGAGGGGCGTTGCCACCCATTCGTCCGGCAACCATGGCACCTGCCTATCCTATGCCGCCGGGCGCCGAGGAATTCCGTGCACCGTCGTCATGCCGCGGACGGCGCCGCAAGCCAAAAAGGACGCGGTGCGGGGCTACGGCGGCCAGGTCGTCGAATGCGAACCATCGACGTCGTCGCGCGAGGCGGTTTTCGCCGAGGTCGTCGCCGAAA
Organism: Rhizobium sp. N122; assembly: GCF_002211295.1. NCBI lineage: Bacteria > Pseudomonadati > Pseudomonadota > Alphaproteobacteria > Hyphomicrobiales > Rhizobiaceae > Rhizobium > Rhizobium sp. N122. The sequence continues at coordinate 6,799 of NZ_LOKU01000063.1, forward strand.
CGGGCGCCGAATTCGTTCATCCCTATAACGACGCCCGCGTCATCGCCGGCCAGGCGACATGCTCGAAGGAGCTGATAGAGCAGGTCGATGACCTGGACGCGGTGATTGCACCCATCGGCGGCGGCGGCATGGTATCGGGCACCTGCCTGACGCTGACAAATCTTGCGCCAAGGGTGAAGATCTATGCCGCCGAACCCGAACAGGCCGACGATGCCTATCGTAGCTTCAAGGCCGGACACATCATCGCCGACGACGCGCCCAACACCATCGCGGACGGTTTGAAAGTTCCGCTGAAAGAGCTGACCTGGCACTTCGTAAAGAACAATGTCAGCGACATCCTCACCGCATCGGAGACTGACATCATCGACGCCATGAAGCTCATCTGGAAGCGTATGAAGATCGTCATGGAACCGTCGAGCGCCGTTCCGCTGGCGGCCATTCTGAAGAACAAACACCTGTTTTCCGGCAAGCGCATCGGCATCATCGTCACCGGCGGCAATGTCGATCTCGACACGTTACCCTGGCAATAAGGGAGAGGTAAATGAACATGCAAGCAACCTTCGACGGCCTTCAAGTCGGCTATGATGTACCGGCTCTGCCGGGAATGAGTGTCGAGGACATCCAGACGCCGTGTCTGATCCTCGATCTCGACGCGCTGGAGCGAAACATCCGGAAGATGGGTGACTACGCCAAAGCGCACAATATGCGTCATCGCGCCCATGGCAAGATGCACAAGTCCGTGGACGTCATGCGCCTCCAAGAGCAATTGGGCGGCGCCATCGGCGTGTGCTGCCAAAAAGTGTCCGAAGCGGAGGTCTTCGTCAGAGGCGGGATCCGGGACGTCCTCGTCTCCAACCAGGTGCGCGATCCGCTGAAGATCGATCGCCTTGCGCGACTTCCCCAGCAGGGCGCCAGGATAATCGTATGCGTCGACGACCCGGACAATGTCGCTGAACTGTCCACCGCAGCCCAGAAACATCGCACCTCTCTGGATTGCTTCGTTGAAATCGACTGCGGCGCCGGTCGGTGCGGGGTCACCACGAGTTCGGCCGTTGTCGCGCTTGCTCGCGCTATCGATGCGGCTCCAGGCCTCCGCTTTGCCGGCATCCAGGCCTATCAGGGCGCCATGCAGCACATCGACAAGTATGAAGACCGCAAGCTCAAGCTCGACGTCGCCATTGCACAGGTGAAGGACGCTGTCGAAGCTCTGAAGAGCGTCGGCCTGGAGCCTGAACTGGTGAGCGGCGGCGGTACCGGCAGCTACTACTTCGAGAGCAATTCCGGCGTTTATAATGAGCTGCAATGCGGAAGCTACGCTTTCATGGACGCCGACTACGGGCGCATCCAGGACAAGGACGGCAACCGGATTGACAAGGGCGAATGGGAAAACGCACTCTTCCTGTTGACCACCGTGATGAGCCACGCGAAGGCCGACAAGGCGATTTGCGACGCTGGCCTAAAGTCACAGTCGGTCGATTCCGGTCTGCCTTTCGTCTATGGCCGCAGCGACGTGAAATATGTCAAATGCACCGACGAACACGGCGTCATCGAAGATCCGCATGGCGTCCTGAAGATAAACGAGAAGCTTCGTCTTGTTCCCGGCCATTGCGATCCGACCTGCAATGTCCACGACTGGTATGTTGGCGTCCGCAACGGCAAGGTCGAAACACTTTGGCCGGTATCGGCGAGAGGCAAGGCGTATTGAGATGATCATCGTTCCAGAGCGCGCAATTGCAGATCTGATCGGATCGGCCGAATGCTTTACCGCTGTAGAACAGGTGTTCGCCGCCATGGCCAGAAAATCGGCCTATAATTTCCCGGTGGTCCGCGAATCGATAGGATATGCAGATGCGCTCTACGGATTCAAATCGGGTTTCGACCGGGAGAGCCTCTCTCTCGGTCTGAAATCCGGAGGTTTTTGGCCGAAAAATGCGGAAAAGGGCCTGACCAACCACCAATCGACGGTATTCCTGTTCGACGCGGACACCGGGCGATGCCGTGCTGTGGTGGGCGGAAATCTGCTGACCGCACTACGGACCGCAGCGGCGTCTGCAATCTCGATCAAATATCTGGCCCGTGAAGATGCGAAGATCCTCGGCATTATCGGCGCCGGACATCAATCAACCTTCCAACTAAAGGCAGCAGTCCAGCAGCGAAACTTCGAGAAGGTGGTTGCCTGGAACTATCATCCGGAAATGCTGACCCGCCTCGAGGACGTTGCGAAAGAGGTCGGCTTACCCTTCGAAGCCGTCGATCTCCACAGGCTCGGAGCAGAGGCCGACGTGATCATTTCCATAACCTCGTCATTCAGTCCCAGCCTGATGGCCTCCCAGGTTCGTCCAGGCACACATCTGGCCTGTATGGGAACCGATACCAAGGGCAAGCAGGAGATGGACGCCAAGCTGGTGGCTGCGTCTTCGATCTTCACCGATGAAGTGGCGCAGGCGATAACCATCGGCGAATGCCAGCATGCCATCGCCGCTGGCCTGATCGCTGCAGAAGACATTCTTGAGATTGGCGCTGTCATCACGGGCGACGTGAAAGGGCGCCGCTCAGCCGACGACATTACCTTGTTCGACGGAACAGGCGTCGGATTGCAGGATCTTGCAGTGGCCTCGGCCGTCGTCGACCTGGCCGTGTCGAAAGGTGTGGCGATCGAAGTCGACTTCTGATCGGCGGCGGTCATCCGTAGGCGCAAACTCCTCGTCAAGACTGAGCAGATAGCCGACAAACACTATCGAGCCGCAGCGTTTCCGCAGTAGAGATTGTTCGAGGGGGATCGGTTCCGGATCCCTTATGTTCGCGAACCAGCATGAGGTTTTTCCGGGATTTTGCGGCATCGATTAACAGACTGCAGGATAACATTCGCCTTCAGGCCGATGCTCCGCTCATTGGTTGCTTCCTCGCTCTATCCCCGAGCTTGCCATCGCTGGACTGCAGAAGGAAACTCGGCCGACCTCAGTCAGCCGAGCCGGGTGCGCGGCTGGACCTGCTACGATGCCAACGCGTATTGTTGAGCACCGTATGCATTGAAGCTGCGGGTCTTGAATTGGCGAACCAACGTGGCAAGCCTTTCTGTTTCTTGGGTCAGACTCTGTGCGGCCGCAGTCGTCTGCTCGACCATGGCTGCATTCTGCTGCGTCACCTTGTCCATCTGATCGCCGGCGGCTGAAACCTCCCGCAAGCTGAGCGCCTGCTCGCGAGCCGATACGGCGATCTCGGAGACGGTGGCGCTCATCGCGCCAACCTGCATGACAATCTGCTTCAACGACACACCGGACTCGCCGACGAGTTGTACTCCTGCTTCAACTTGACCAGACGAGGTCGAGATGAGTTGCTTGATCTCCTTGGCGGCAGTGGCGGATCGCTGAGCCAGCTCCCGCACTTCCTGCGCAACGACAGCAAAGCCTTTGCCCGCTTCGCCGGCCCTGGCCGCCTCGACCCCTGCGTTGAGCGCGAGCAAATTTGTCTGAAAGGCGATTTCATCGATCACGCCGATGATATTGCCGATCCGTGACGACGAATTCTGGATTTCATTCATGGCGACGATTGCACGCCTGACGATTTGACCGCCTTTTTCGGCATTGGTACGTGCCGTTGCGACTGCCTCCTGAGCACGACTTGCGCCCTCAGCCGTTCCGTTGACGCCCCGGGTGACATCTCCAAGGGCGGCGACCGTTTCTTCGAGCGAGGCAGCCTGCTGTTCCGTACGGCGAGCAAGATCGTTCGATGCCATGGAAATTTCGTCGAGCCCGGACCTGATGGTGCCGACAGTCTGCACGACGGCACCGAAGGCCTCTTCCAAGCTGGCCACCGAATCGTTGAAACGATCGCGGATTGCGGTGTAGCGCACGTCGACGTGTCCGACTCTTGCGGTAAGATCGCCAGATGAGAGCGCGTCCAATCCCTTCGAAATTTCGTGGAAGGCATGCTCCATCGCATCGGTATCGGTCAGGCGTTCGGCTTCTTGCCGCAGGCGTTGTTCTTCGGCCGCAAGGCGCACCTTTTCGGCATTGGTCTCCGCGACCATTTTTGCGCGTCCTGTTTCCTGGAAGACCTTCAGGGAACGTGCCATTGCGCCAAGTTCATGACGGTTTTCGGCTCCTTCGAAAAGCGTCAGCTCTTCCCCATGGGCGAGTTTTTCCATCGACCAAGCCATCTTACGAACCGCGCCGGCGATCAGCCGGCCCAAATAATAGGACAGCACGAGACCAAGGATGATGAGAGCAGCGCTGATGACCAGCGTCAGCCGCGATGCCGCAAAAACCGTTGTCTCAACCGAGCCATCCAACGTCTTTTGCGTGCCCGAGACGGTGGCCTGCAAAGACTTGAATCCAGTCAATATTTTTGGGGCAAGTTCATTCAGCTCCGTCTCCCGGACGCGCTTTGTCTCCAGCAGGACGTCTCTCATTTCTCCGAGGCGAGCGATATAATTCTGCATGAGCTGAGCGGCACCCTCGAGGCGTTTTTGCTGCAGCGCATTCTTTGCCGTCTTGGCCGCGCCGTCATTGAGGTCGAGGGCATCGTTGAGTGCGGCTTGGGCGATATCGTAAGCTCCAAGATCACCGGAATGAGCAAAACGCTCCGAATAGTAGAGGCTCCGATTTATTGCTTCCAATGTTGTCGACGTGGCATGCATCAGTTGCAGGTCGTTTTGACGCCAAGCGCTTCGCAGAATATCGTTGAGCGCGGCGCTCGTCCAAGGGCCGAATTCGGTGACTTTGGAGATCAGCAAAATGCGTCTGGCTTGCAAGGAGACGATCTTGTCGAAGGCCTTGCTGTAGGCGCCAACCTCCTCGCGGATTTCAGCCATGCCGGTTAGGAGATCCTGGTTGCCGGCAAAACGCGGATCGTTCGCCTCAAATGCGCCAACACCGGCCTTAAGACGCTCGACAAGCGCCTGCGTCGGATTGGAGCGGAACGCCTCGGCCGACATTTGGATGTCGTGCAGCTGGTCGCTGTACTCGGAGATTCCAAGACTTTCGCCAACCGTCTTGCGGTAGGAGGAAAATATGGAAGAGAGTTCGCTCATACCCGATATGACATTGATGGATAGCAGGCCCATGAAGAGAATAAGCGGCAAGAAGCCGACCGTGATTTGTGCACGGATGCCAAGTTTGTTCCAGAAATGCATGATAGATCCTTACAGGCTCACTGGCTCTTCGGCAGGTAACGCGCGATGTTTTGGGGTGTGACGAGTTCGAACGGAATGTAGTTTTCCCGGGGAACCTTTTCGCCGCGCATGAGCTTGACGGCAGCATCCACGGCACCGGCGCCTTGCCCGGCTGCATTTTGGAAAACAGTGACGGCAAGATCGCCCGCAGCCATTTCAGCCAAAGCGTCATCGATGGCATCGATGCCGGCAACCACCACCTCCTTCATGGGAATGCCGTTCCGCTTCAGTGCGCGAATGGCGCCGAGCGCCATGTCGTCATTGTTTGCGATGACGGCGTCGAATTTGACGCCGGCGGAGAGCCATTCCTGGACTTGGGCGTCCGCGAACTCTGGCGACCAGTAAGCTGTCTGGCGTTCGACCACCTTTAGATCCTTGCACGCCGACGTCGCAATGACATCGTCGATATCCGTGGTGCGGGCCCGGGCCGCGGCATGGAAGGGCTCGCCGATCAGTACGGCGACTCGTCCTTTTCCGTTGAGAAGCCTGCAAACCTCCTTGGCTTGCAACGTCCCCGATTCCTTCTCATCTGAAGCGACCACCGCCTGGTTTTCCGGTAAGTCGCCGACATTGGCAGGGACATTATTCACATAAACCAGAGGAATTCCGGCACTGGCGGCGATCGGCGTCAATTGTGCCCCGAGATCGCCATCGGAGAGCAGGACGATGAGGGCATCGACCTTGTCGGCGACGAGTTCCTGGATCTGCTTCTTTTGCAGATCATTGTCGCCCTTGGCATTCTGAGTGACCACCTTTAATCCGGCCTTGTCCTTCGCATGCGACAGTAGCCCGTTCAAAAGGGTGGTGTTGAATTTATCGAGATCGGCGACCGAGACGCCGAGAGTTTCACTTTGCGCAACCGATGTAATCGTTAACATTAGCAATGCAGAAATAATGACGCTCTTCATGTCCTCACCCAAAATAACCGCTAGCAAAAGGAGCTTCAGCAATTTTAGTGAAAATTGATTTAACGGAAACCACGGGCGACTCCGAAAAAGAAAGGCGATCGTTGTCATCGCAATCTTGGACATGTCAAATACGATGTAATCGTTGACATTCCGAAATTACCGTGTTTGTATACGTTAACATAAGAATCGAGTGGGCTACTGTACTCCCCACAAGCCAACGCCGTTTTGGGATCGAGACTTCGGCCATAGCAACTGAGGGGCGTGTGATCCGAGACGGTTGCAGTTCGTGAGACGGAGCAACCCAGTCGCGACGCGCCAGCATTTGCTGACCGTGGAATAAAACAGGGAAGCTCCGGCAATTTGTCACCAACGCACCCCAACTCGCGTTTGGAGCATCAAGCCCATAAAGGATGTGGCTTAGATAGTGGAGGCCGTATGACCATGAAGAGAATTGATAGTGAGATTCGGGTTTGCGATTTGGAGGCGCTTTATCGGCCCCTGGCGCTGAAGGCTGTGGTCGCTGCCTATTGTATTCGTTCTAAAATCGATCATTGCGACTCTCGCAACACGAAACCCTATCAATTTAACTCGCGATTCCACGGTAACGCCGAACAAGAACGTTAGACAGCTATCCGAAAGTTCCATTTATCGGCCGGTGGCGGCATTTGATGATGTGAGGCTCATATCTTTCCATGACTGGAGGGAAAGACTGTTAGGCCCGACGCTGCTGGGACATCTTAAGGCGGCAAGGTTTCCACGAGGCCTGCCATCTGCGACCCCTCGACAGCAGCGCCGCCGGACAAGCCAGAGGGCACCAGAGTTCACAACCCAGTGAAATCAAAGGCATGGGCGGAACCGTCGGCTTACCCTGATATGTTCCATAAGCTATCTTATCCAACAGACTACTGTAGAGGCTATTTAGTAATGCGACAGTTGGGCCAGTTAGAGATGCGACAATCTCGCCTCTCGACGACTGGTCAATGCCAATGTCGGGAGCAAGGATGACGACCTTCAGCCTGGTCGAGACCATGAG
>NZ_LOKU01000064.1:0-13145 GCF_002211295.1 Rhizobium sp. N122
TGTCACCACCCAGACACCAACACGCGACCATCCGAACGCAGCGCGCAATCGCCTGACGCTCGACTGCATCGGCCAGCCAAGATCGGCCAAAAACGCGCCAGATTCAAAAGCTTCACAAGCTCTGAGGCGCGTAACCCGCAGGGCGAAGCCTCGAAGGACACGCCGCAGCGCTGCTCCTTGCGTCGGCGCACCCGCCTCGCCCTTCGAGGCCCCTTCGGGGCGCCTCAGGATGAGGCTCTCTTGGGCCTTCGAGGCTTCCAGCGACGCCTTAATTTGGATTCGTACTCGCGCCGATCGCCCGAAATTGCGCAGCCTAAGGCAACGCCGGTCCCGGCTGGCTTGCAACGAGCGCACGGCCGGCTGCCGCGCCGGCGTGAAGGCAGACAAGACCGATCGCGGCCAGAGAATTGATCAGCAGGACATTCGCCACGACCGACGCCGAAAATGCGCCCTCGCCTGACGGAAGCACCGCCGTTGCGGCAAAGAGCACGCCTTCGTAGGCAACGAAGCCGGCCAGGAAGGCGCCGGCCGCGGTGACGGTCAGGCCGGCCGCAAAACGAAGCACTCCGAGCGCTGCCGCCAGGGAGGCGAACGCCGCAAGACCGATCGCCAGCCCCCAGGCATGGCTGTCCCAAGTCTGGGGATAGCCGAGCAGGATATATCCGACCATCTGGTTGGCGAGCCAGGCCAGCAAAACAGCCGTCACCGCCATCTGCCGGGGAAGAATGACCGCCGATACCGCCGCCAAGGCCACGAAGGGCGTAACGCAGGCAAAAATCAGGCTGAGAGCGACGCTCGCGCCTGAAATGATGGCAACCCAGGCGACAGCGAAGCCGGGGACGACGGGGCGCAGGGGAAACTGATTTCGTTCGAGCATCTCGAAACTCCGTTCGACCGGGCGCAAGCGCCCTCGGAAATCATACGCCAGTCCAGGAAAAAGGCCATTCCTCAATCCAGGACATATTGGATGTGGTGCCGCCCATGCACGGCCGATTTCTGGACATGGGCGCGAACGCCGAAAACCCTGCCGATCATATCCTCTGTCAGCACCTCCTCCGGCGCGCCCGCGGCGACGACCTCGCCCTTCTGAAGCACCGCCAGACTATCGCAGAACATTGCCGCCAGGTTGAGGTCGTGCAGCGCGACGATGCAGGTGATGCCGAGCTTCGAGATCAGCCGGAGAATGTCGAGCTGGTGCTGGATATCGAGATGATTGGTCGGCTCGTCGAGCAGCAGCTCGCCCGGCGCCTGCGCCAGCGACCGCGCAATATGGACACGCTGGCGCTCGCCGCCGGACAGTGTCTGCCAGAGCTGGCCCGCCCGCTCCCGCATGTCGACCCGTAACAAGGCCTCGTCGACGGCGGCATCGTCCTCCGCGCCCCAGGGCGACAGCAGCCCGCGATGCGGCGTGCGGCCGAGCCGCACCACGTCGCGCGCAGTCAGCTGCGTCTCGGTCGTCGACTGCTGCTCGACGAAGGCGATGCGCCGTGCAAGGGCGGCACGCGACAGCGAAGCGATATCGTCTTCGCCCAGCCGGATGACGCCGCTGCGGACCTTGCGCAGCCGGCAGATCAGCCGCAGCAGGCTCGATTTGCCGGAGCCGTTCGGTCCGAGCAGGCCGAGCACCTTGCCCTTTGCCACCGTCAAGCTGACGCCGTTGACGATGACCGTGTCGCCGGCGGCAAAACTCACCGCGTCGATCGTAATGCTCATGCGCTCCTCCGCACGCGATAGAGGATGACGGCGAAGGCCGGCGCGCCGAAGAGCGCCGTGACGACGCCGATCGGCAGGACTTGCTGCGGGATGATGATGCGCGAGACGATATCGGCGCCGACCATGTAGATCGCGCCGACCAGTGCTGTTGCTGGCAGCAGCCGCCGATGGCCCGGCCCGACGAGAAACCGGGCGGCATGCGGAATGACCAGGCCGACGAAGCCGATCGAGCCGACCATGCTGACGACACTTGCCGTCATCGCCGCCGTCAGGCCGAACAGCAGGATCTGGACGCGGCGCACGGCAATGCCGAGCGAGGCCGCGGCATCCGTGCCGAAGGCGAAGGCGTCGAGCGCCCGGACATGGGCCATGCAGATGACGAAGCCGGCAAGCGCGATCGGCACCGAGAGATAGACATCCGGCCAGCGCACGCCGCTGAGAGAACCCAGAAGCCAGAACAGGATGCCGCGCGCCTGCTCGGCATTGGCCGAGGTCGTCACCATATAAGAAGTCAGCGCATTGAAGAGCTGCGAGCCGGCGACGCCGCACAGGATGATGCGCTCGCCGGTTCCCCCTGCCCCCGTCGCCAGGAAGCCGACCAGCAGAAAGGCGACGACCGCGCCGATGAAGGCGCCGCTCGACAGGCCGAGAACACCGTAGCCGAAGCCGAGGATCATCACGCAGACCGCTCCCGTCGAAGCGCCGGCGGAGATGCCGAGCACATAGGGTTCGGCCAGCGGATTGCGCAGCAGCGCCTGCAGCACGGCGCCGCAGAGCGAGAGCGACGCGCCGGCGCTGGCCGCGACGAGGGCCCGGCTCAGCCGATAATCCCAGACGATACCCTGGTGAATGCGGCTGAGTTCGAACTGCGTGCCGAACAACCGGTTGGAGACCGCCTCCGCCGTCGTCGCCAGCGGGATCGCGATCTCACCGATGGAAACGGCAAGGCTGATCATCAATCCGAGAAGGAGGAAGGCAGCAATGGTGAGCGCGCCAAGCGCCCACCATCCCTGCCGCCCGGCCGACATTGCCTTCACTGCGACAGGCCGAAGGACTTGATGCCCTCCGCCAATGTCTCGATGCCGTCGATCGTGCGGATCGTCGGGTTCATCGATTGCGCATCCATCATCACGAAGTGCCTGTTCTTGACCGCATCCAGTTCTTTGGTGACAGGATCGTTCTCGAGGAAATCGATCTTCACCTTGGGATCGTCGGCGGCGTAGCGGCGCCGATCCATGGTCGCGAGCACGATGACGGCGGGGTTCGCCTGCGCGATGGTTTCCCAGCCGACCAGCGGCCATTCCTCCTCGGTGGTGACGACGTTTTTCGCGCCGATCGTCTTCAGTATATAGGCCGGAGCACTGTTCTTGCCGGCGATGAAGGCGTCGCCATTGACCTCCTTGCTGGAGAACCAGAAGACGACGGGCAGGTTCTTGCCCGATGCGCCCGCTATCGAGGCGACGGCATCGGCCTCGCGCGTCTTCAATTCAGCGATCAGCGCATCGCCGCGCGCCGTCACGTCGAAAATTTCAGAGAGTTCGGCGATTTCGCGATAGATCAGCTCCATCGTGAACAACTCCCCACGCACGCCGTCGCCGCCATCGGTGTTGACCTTGGCGACGCAATCGGCCGGCGAAAGATAGGTGTTGATCCCGAGATCCTGGAACTGCTCCCGCTTGCCGACCGAGCCCTGCGCACCGACATGCCATTCGAACTCGGCCGCCACCAGGTCTGGCTCCTGCCCGACGACGGATTCGAAGCTCGGATCATTGTCGGCGAGACGCTTTATCCTGCTGTTGGCCTCGGCATATTGCGGCAGCACGGGACCGACCCAGACGGCCGTGCCGGCGATCTTGTCGGCAAGGCCGAGCGAGAAAAGAATTTCGGTCATGCCCTGGCCGATCGAAACGATCTTCGACGGCGCCTTCTGGAAGGTCACCTGCTCACCGCAATTGGCGATGGTCAAAGGATATTGGGTGGCGGCAAGGCTCGGTGCCGCAAGGCCGATCAGCCCGAAGGCAAATGTCATGGTGGCGAGAATCTGGCGCATGAAAACCTCGATTGAAGGAAAAGGCACGGTTATGCCGCACGCGCGGCCGAACGCACGCTGATACGTGTGCTAACCGCAGGAGGCCCAATCGAGACGGATGCATGCCGAAATTCGGCGAAGGTTCAGAAGGTCAATCATGTCTGTTCCTTGTCCGGGCATCCCCGCCCGGTTGATTGGATCGTGATTGACGGCAGGTCTCCTGGCTTGCGGATATAAGTCGTTCATCCGCCTTCCCGCGATATCTCGCAGTGGTCGGGCCATAAGCCCTTCAGAAATGACCAATCGCTGGCCACACCTGAGATGATCGACAATCCGCTTACAGTTGCGGGGGCAGCCACGGTCTCGGTCCCTTACTGGGTCGTCCTCACCGTGTTCCCTATTAATCCCCTTGGAGTCATCTTCAGGGAACCGTCGCCCCCAGTTACGTCGCCTGCCAGCACGACGTCAATGATTATTGCGGAGGATTGGGGTTGGGTGAGCGAAAAATGGATACGGACCGTCGGAGCGCTGTTGCCGGTATAATGCCAGCATCCTCACCCCCAGGATGGGGCTCTCTTAAGCATCCTCCCATTCCCACTGTCGTGGGCGCGGCATCCAGCAACCTCCCTCACGCTGAGCTGCGCAGCCCGAAAGGGCGAAGCCTCGAAGCGCGCCGCAACGCTGCTCCTTGCCAAAAACGCATCCCGCTCTGCGAATGGAGCACCCGCCTCGTCTTTCGAGGCTTCAGCCTTCGGCTTCCGCACCTCAAGATGAGGCTCTCTTGAGCGTCGACACAAGATCCTCCCGTTCCCGCCGTCGTGGGTGCGGCACCCTCCGACCTCCCTCATGCTGAGGCGCGCAGCCCGCGAGGGCGAAGCCTCGAAGCACGCGCCGCAACGCTGCTCCCTGCGTTCCTACAAGGCATCCAGCGGGATCTTCAGATACCGCCGCCCATTTCCCTCCGGCTCCGGCAATCTGCCTCCCCGAATATTCACCTGCAGCGCGTGCAGCATCAGCTTCGGTTTCGGCAGCGTGCGGTCGCGCGCCTGGCGTAGCGCCACGAAGCCGGCCTCGTCGATGCCTGATATATGCGGATTACCGCTTTTCTGGGCGGCTATCGTGCTTTCCCAGCGCGGGTGACGGCCGCCGGGCTGATAGTCGTGGCCAGAAAAGAGCCGGGTCTCCTCGGGCAGCGACAGGATGGCCTGGATCGAGTGCCAGAGGGCACTGGCGCTGCCGCCGGGAAAATCGGTGCGCGCCGTGCCCGAATCCGGCGTGAACACGGTGTCATGCACGAAGGCGGCGTCACCGATCACATACGTCACCGAGGCAAGGGTATGGCCGGGCGAGAACATCACACGGGCTTTGAGCCCGCCAATCTCGAACGTGTCGCCATCGGTAAACAGCCGGTCCCATTGCGAACCGTCGGTTTCGAGTGCCGGCCAGTTGTAGATTTCCTTCCAGAGCACCTGCACGTCGGTGACATGGGCGCCGATCGCCGTCGGCGCGCCGGTCTTTCCTTTGAGATAGTACGCGGCGGAGAAATGATCGGCATGCGGATGCGTGTCGAGGATCCACTCGACCGTCAACCCTTCGCTGTCGATATGAGCAAGGATGGCGTCGGCATTGGTCGTTCCGGTCGCGCCCGCCATCTCGTCGAAATCGCGCACCGGGTCGATGATGGCGCAACGTTTCGTCACCGGGTCGGCGACGACATATTGCACACTGCAAGTGCGCGGCTCGAAGAAGGCCTTCACCTCAGCCGCCTGCCCTGCCCGCTTTTCCAGCCAGCGGCGCGCGCCGGCAAGATCGAAGCCGAGGTTTTGACCGAAGGCCTCGACATCCCCCGGCGGCATCCGCCCGTCGAGCACCTCTCCCAGCACATAGAGCGTCAGCGCCCGCGTGCCGCTCTTGCAATGAGCGACGACCGGCCCCTTCACCTGCGTCATCGCCGTCTGGAAGGCGCGGATATCGGCCTCGGTGATCTCGGCCCCTTTCACCGGCACGAAGCTGTAGTCGAGCCCCGCGGCGGCGGCGGACGCCTTTTCCGCCGCATTGCCGGGCTGCCCCGGCTCCTCGCCATCCGGCCGGGCGTTGATGACGCCGGCAAAGCCGCCTGCCGCAAATGCGGCAAAGCCGGCGGCATCGGGCTGCCCCGCCACCGATATCAGTTCATTGACCCTCACGGATATCATCGAAGCCCCCGCGCCGCCTGCATCATGCAGCATCGCACGTATATCGATACAATCTCACGACTATATCGCCGAGCGCAAGAATAGTCGCTACACACTTCTTCGCGCCTGCCGCGGGCCGGCAAATACAGACGCAAGACGATCCTCGCCCGGCGAGTGCAGCCCGTTAAAACGATAGCGTCGCTGCGCCCTGTTTGATCTCGGCATGCATGGCGCTGGCGCCGACGATAACGACGCCGTCGAGCATGTCTTCCTGCGTATAACCGCGTGCGGTGACGCAGGGCGGGCAAGCCCAGATCGTGCCGCCGCGCTGCTGGAAATTCTCGATAAGCGTCGACAGCGGATCGAGCGGCGGTATATGCGTCATGCGCTGACCGCCCTTGCGCACAAGGTCGATCCCGGTGCTGGTGAGGAACACCGAGACCTTCAGCCCGGCGGTGATGCCGCCATTGGCAATTGTGAAGGCGACGGAGGATAGTTCGGATTCGATCCCCTTGGTGACGAGCACGACCAGTTTGTCGCTTGGCGTTTGCATAGTATTCTCCCTGTTGCAGTGACCTGTTCACCATAGGAGGATGCGCGGGGCGCGTATTTGGCCGGAATGCGTGAAGCCTTGTCCGAAAATCCAGACGCGGCGGGTGTCGCGCGCGACGACGTGCTGTCGGCGCTGCTGTCGACGATCCGCCTGTCCGGATCGCTGCAGTTCTGCTTCATGCCGACTGGCGACTGGCAGACCGACGCTGCACCGTCGCTGGCAGGCCTTTCGGCGAAGGCCTCGGGCACGATGCCGTTTCACATTGTCGTCGCCGGCAATTGCTGGCTGAAAACCGAAGGTGAAGCGACCGATCTCGAGACGGGCGACGTGCTGGTCTTTCCCTTTGGCACCGGGCATCAACTCGGCGCCGGAAGCGACGGCATGCTGGTGCTGCCGACCCGCGACCTGCCGCAAAAGCCGTGGCGCGAAATCCCCGTGCTTCGTTATGGCGAGGCGGTGCAGGGGGTACGGCTGCTCTGCGGCTATCTGCAGTGGGAGGGGCTCAGCTTTGCGCCGCTGCGCCAGGCGTTGCCCAGGCTGATCCATGTCAGGACCCGAGCCGCCAATGATGGCGACTGGCTGCGCGCCACCATCCGCCAGATGGTCGACGAGGTCGATCGGCCGCGCGCCGGCGGCGTCTCGATGCTGCCGCGGCTGACCGAAATCATCTTCATCGAAATTCTGCGCCATCAGATCATGATGGCCGAACCGCGATCGGTCGGCTGGCTGGCAGCGCTCGCCGACCCGGCGCTGTCGCGCTGTCTCTCCCTTATTCACGACGAGCCCAGACGCGACTGGTCGCTGGAACACCTGGCCGCCGCCGCCGGCCTGTCGCGCAGCGCGCTCGCCGATCGCTTCCAGTCGATACTCTCGACCTCACCGATCCGCTATATCAGGGACTGGCGGCTCTATCTTGCAAGTGTCGCGCTCGCCTCCTCTGGCCGACCAATCGCAGCGATCGCCGATGACGCCGGCTACGCCACCGAAGCCGCCTTCAACCGCGCCTTCTCCCGCGCCTTCGCCACCCCGCCGGCCGCCTGGCGGGCGATGGCGCGGGAATAGAGCGAGAGGGCCGTCAGACATCGCATCAATGGCATTCACCTAGTCGGTAAAAGCTGAGCATCCCGCCCCTCGCCGCAGCCGGCGCCAACACCCAAGAGAGCCTCATCCTGAGGTGCCCCGCAGGGCCTCGAAGGACGAGGCGGGCGCTCAGCATAGCGGCAAAGATTGATGCAAGGAACAGCGTTGCGCCGTGCCCTTCGAGGCTCTGCCCTGCCCGTGTGATCCATTCCCGCGGCTCGACATCGGCACGATATCAGCTTAGATTTCAGGCGGATGGACCGGACACCGCTCGCGAATGCCTTATGGGATCAGCCTCAAATGTCTGAACGAGACTGCCTCCCCGGTTTTCAAGCTCTGGGATGAAGCCGCGGCACTCGAAGAGACGGCTTCAATGCGTGCTTTGAACTATCCTCCGCATCTCACCCTCGCCGTCTATCAAGAACTTGCATCCGATCGGTTGGCCAAGGCGCTTGAGAGCGTTTTCTGCACGCGGTCGACCGTGACCGTGAACTTTTCGGGTATCGGTTATTTCGAGAACGAGTTTCTCGTCTTATGGGCGCGGCCGATCGTGGACGACACGCTTTTCCTTCTGCACGCGGCATTGCACCAAGAGATCGATCCCGCATACTGTCATGTGCACTATCGGCCCGGCAGCTGGGTGCCTCACTGCACCATCGCCGCAAAAGTGCCGAAGCCGAAATCAGAGGCCGCGATCGACTGGGCGAACAAAAACCGGATCCAATTCTCGGTAAATTTCGATGCCGCGGATTGTGTCCGGTTTCCGCCTGTGGAGATATTGAGCGAGATCGCATTGACGCCGGAATGACGGCTGAAGGCGCAAGCCGGCCTGCTTGATACGGCCGCTTCCGGCGGTCGATGTATACCTTACGATTGCTGAGCGGTTTAGCGGGCCGCAGCTAACCGGGCCCCATGCAGAGTGTAGCCGTGTGGCCTCGCAGAACCTCTCGATGAGACAAGCGCGACCTCCCTCCCCCCTCATCCTGAGGTGCCCCGAAGGGGCCTCGAAGGACGAGGGTGGCCACTGGCGGTTCATCTGGCGATGGATGTGGTCATAAGCGCCGAGCCACCTGCCCTCCTCCTTCGAGGCTACGGCCTTGGCCTGCGCATCTCAGCATGAGAGCTGATCGCTGTGCCACGGTGCGTCATGCCAGTGGGCGCTGTCGGCAACAAAGCAGTCGAACAGAACAGGCCTGTCCACCGCGATCATCTCCAGGATTGCATCATCGAGTTCGGCCGGCCACTTGCAGCGAATACCGTGTCCGCCATAGGCTTCCGCAAGTTTCACGAAATCCGGGTTTGCGTGCTGCCGCTGCCGAGCCGTTCCCTCATCGCCGCCGTTGAGAATGAAGATCTTGATCGGCGCGTTGTGCTGCACGGCGGCCGACATTTCCTTCATGGTCATCTGCACCGAGGCGTCGCCGGCTATATCGATAACGAGGCTGCCGGGATTGGCGATCTGCACGCCGAGGGCGGCGGGCAGCCCGTATCCCATCGTCCCCAAGCCGCCTGATATGATCCAGCGGTTCGGCTGCTCGAAGTCGTAATGCTGCGCCGCCCAGATCTGATGCCGGCCGACCTCCGTCGTGATGTAAGTATCCCGATCCTTCGTCAGCTCGTAAAGCCGCTCGATGGCATATTGCGGCATGATGACGTCCTCGCGCATCGCATAGGAAAACGATCGCCGTGCCCGCCAGCCCGCAATCATGCGCCACCACGCGGCCAATCTCGCCCGGTCCGGCGCCCGCGGCAGCGCCCGCCAGAGACGAACGAGCTCGGCAAGCACGCCCCCCGCATCGCCCCGGATACCGATATCGGCGCGCAAGGCCTTGTTGAGCGAGGCAGAATCGATATCGATCTGAATCTTCTGGGAATGCGGTGAGAAACCATCGACGCTGGCGGCAAGCCCGCCGTCGAAGCGCGCCCCGATGCAGAGCATGAGGTCGCAGTCCTGAATCGCCATGTTGGCCTCATGGGAGCCGTGAAGCCCCGCCATCTTCAGCCAGTTCGGGCTGGAGGCAGGATAGGCGCCGAGCCCCATCAGCGTCGACGTGAGGGGAAAGCCGGTGAGATCGGTGAGCTCGCGCAGCCGTTTTACCGCTTCCGGGCCGGAATTGATGACGCCGCCGCCCACGCAGATAACCGGCCTGCGTGCCGTCGCCATCAGAGCGATCGCAGCCTCGATCTCGCCAATGGCGCAGCAGCCGTCCGGCTGGTAGCTCGGTCTCGGCGCGACAGCCTCAGGCGGCATGTAACGGCCGCTCGCAAACAGCACGTCCTTTGGCATGTCGACCAGAACAGGCCCGGGCCGGCCTGACCCGGCGATGCGAAAGGCCTCGTGGATAACAGCCGCGAGGTCGTTGACGTCGCCGACCAGCCGATTGTGTTTCGTGCAGGCTCGGGTGATGCCGACGGTATCGCATTCCTGAAACGCATCGGACCCGATCAGCGTCGTCGGGACCTGGCCGGCCAGGCAGACGAGCGGCACGGAATCCATCAAGGCATTCTGAAGAGGCGTGATCGCATTGGTGACGCCGGGGCCGGAGGTCACCAGCATGACGCCGACCTTGCCCGTCGAGCGGGCATATCCCTCGGCGGCATGACCGGCTCCCTGTTCATGGCGAACCAGAATGTGGCGGATGTCTTGCTGCTGGAAAAGCTCGTCGTAGATCGGCAGCACGGCAGCGCCGGGATAGCCGAATATATGCGTGACGCCATTGTCTCTCAGCGCCTGGAGAACGATTTCCGCGCCGGTCATCTGCGGGCGCGGGGTGTCGATGGAATGACGGGATCTCATGGTTCCGTTCCTTGATCAGTGTGACGATGTCTGGAAAGTCCGACGAGGCCGCGCCCGGATTCAGGGCATAAAAAAAGGCCCCGTCAGGAGCCTGCTTACCGCGCATGGGTGCTTTCGCCGGATGGTTACACCATCCTGCCCATGCGCCCGATCACCACTGCCAAAGCCATTGCGATTTTCATGGCGTCACAGCTAAAGGCAAATCGGCTCGTCGTCAATGCTGCCGCAGGAGGCGACGCCGCCCGCGGGCAAACGCCGGGCGGTCGCATCATCGTCCAGCATCCGGGCATGCCGGGATGTTCAAGGTCAGTCCTGGCCTTGAAGACGGTCCATGACCTGGAGCAGCAGATCGGCACAGGCCTTCATCGGTTCGTCCTCGGCGCATTTCAGATCAATCCGGGTGTCCCCGTCTTCGATCCGGAAATGGGCGGCCTTGGACGGCGGCGGCAGGCGATGACCGCGGAAACCACGGAAGCCCCTGTCGCCGCGGAAACCCCTGTCCTCACGGAAACCCATATCGCCCCTCGATCCATGCCACCGGTCATCGGGGCGATCTCCTGGCCGAGCATCCGGCTCGCCCGTCATCCGGTCGTCATTACCGGGAGCTGGCGGGTTCGGTGGCGGAGGCGGCGATGGTGGCGAGGCTGGGTCGGCCGCTGCGGGCGGAGTCTCGGCCGATGGCGGAGCCGGCGGTTGCTGGGCGAAGGCAGTGCCGGCCAGGGCTGCAAGAGCAAGGCCTGAGAGGAGAAGTCTTTGCATGGGAAGTTCCTTTCCCGGAATTGAGAAGCACGTCAGTAAACACCGCAGCGCGGCTTTGGTTCATGCCCCGTCGGCTCGTGAACGAAATCAGCAAGGCCATGGCCAGCATCCCGACCCAGGATCCCGACGAGGGCGGCGATCACAGGTGTCGCGCCCCGAAACGTCTTTCGCCTCGCCTCCGCCTTGTTGGGCGGCTATCCTGTCCGCCGATTCGCTATCCGCAACGAGGGCGTGGCGTGAACGAAGCATCAAAGGAGAGCGCGATGACGGACGCCAAGGGCGGCATTTCGGGACTGCGGCCGCACATTACTGTGATCGGCGTCGGCGGTGGTGGTGGCAATGCGATCAACAATATGATCGCGGAAAACCTGGCAGGCGTCGAATTCGTCGCCGCAAACACGGACGCTCAGGTGCTCGCCACCTCCAAGGCCTCGCGCCGCATCCAGCTCGGCGCCAATGTGACCGAGGGCCTCGGCGCCGGCTCCCTGCCGGAGGTAGGCCATGCGGCGGCTGAGGAATCGATCGACGAGATCATGGATCACCTGGCCGGCTCGCACATGTGCTTCGTTACCGCCGGCATGGGCGGCGGAACGGGCACGGGCGCTGCACCCGTCATCGCGCGGGCCGCGCGTGCCGCCGGCATCCTGACGGTCGGCGTCGTCACCAAACCCTTTACCTTCGAAGGCAACCGCCGCATGAGAATGGCGGAAATCGGCATCGAGGCGCTTCGCCAGGCGGCCGATACGGTCATCGTTATCCCCAACCAGAACCTCTTCCGCATCGCCGATGCGAAAACCACTTTCGCCGATGCCTTTATGACGGCCGACCGCGTGCTCTATGCCGGCGTTGGCTGCATCACCGACCTGATTGTCAAGGAAGGCCTGATCAATCTCGATTTTGCCGATGTGAAGTCGGTCATGCGCGGCATGGGCCGCGCCATGATGGGCACTGGCGAAGCCTCGGGTGAAAGCCGCGCGATGAAGGCGGCGGAGGCGGCCATTGCCAACCCGCTTCTCGACGATATCTCGATGAAGGGCGCCAGGGGCGTGCTGATCTCGATCTCCGGCGGCTCGGATATGACTCTGTTCGAAGTCGACGAAGCGGCAAGCCGCATTCGCGACGAAGTACAGGACGACGCCGATATCGTCGTCGGCGCGATCTTCGACCGCAGCCTTGACGGCAGGTTCCGCGTCTCGGTCGTGGCGACCGGCCTGGAAGGCAGCGCCGTGCCCGCCTCCGCCTCTCAGCCGGCCATAGAGCAGATCCAGACGCGCACGCTGCAATAGCGCCGCCGTATCGTGGCTAAACGTCTGACCGGCCGAAACCCGGTCAGACGAAGAGCATGTCCGAGACATCCCAAACACGGAGATTTCGATGGTCTGCCTGCTTGGGGTGTAGAGAGCATCCGCTGCGGAATCATAGACAACGTTCGAGATGAATCGTCTCCGTTTGAGAGTGTCTCGAAGGACGAGGCAGGCGTGCCAACGCTCAGTGCCTGCAAGAAGCAACGCTGCGGCGCATGCTTCGAGGCTCCGCCCTCACGGGCTGCGCACCTCAGCATGAGGGGCGTTAGTGGATGCCGCGCCCGCAATAGCGACAGTCGGAGGATGCACGCCAACGCTCAAGAGAGTCTCATCCTGAGAGCCTGTGAATGTTTGGTAGCGGAGGCGATTGGATTGTGATTCTGTTGGGTCGTTGATTTGCTTGGGGGATGATGGTGGGCGACGACCTGTTCGAAGGATTGCCGGTGCATGGAGCGCGGCGAAGTGCTCAGGTGGGACGCGGAGCGGCGCGCATGCGTGAGCCGGTGCGCGATCAGATCGAGTTGCGTGCCGTCGATATCGACAGCTTGATCGGCCAGGATCATGCGGTGCGGGTCATTTGGAACTATGTCGAGGGACTGGATCTGAGCACGCTCGAAGATCGGATCAAGGCGCGTGAGCACCGGCCAGGCCATCCACCGATTTCGCCACGGCTTTTGCTGGCGCTGTGGCTCTATGCCAGCAGCGACGGCGTCGGCAGCGCGCGGGCGCTGGAACG
>NZ_LOKU01000065.1:0-12283 GCF_002211295.1 Rhizobium sp. N122
GCTCGACTGAGCGGCGTGAGGCGGGCATTCATATGGATGTCCATTCGGTCCCCCGAGAATCACTGAAGCTTCGACAACCTCAGCTTTCCCGGTCCGGATCGAATGGACAACCTATTGGAAGCTCACACCTAGTCGACTTGATAAGCGGCGCCAAGCCAAGCGAGCTGGCAATGTGAAAGCAAGGCGTGAAGTCCCATAAATACCCGTGATGCCAGCGGCACTGAAAATAATGAGGGGTCGACAGTCCCATTCCTTTCAAGGCGAAGACGACCGTCAGGCAGTTGGCCCGAAGCTCTCCGCGGTTCACGCTCAACGACGGCTTCTGCGCGCCAACACCGGACATTGTGGCTGCCGCAAAACTCCCTACTCTGTGACGTCGCCAAAGCCAGAAAAACAAGTATCGCTTAGTTGGGAATTTCGCGACAGATCGGCAGCCAAGTAGACGGTCAGCCGGATTGAAATTCTTGAATCCAGGCATTTCCTGGATGCAGCACCTCCAACCATCGACGAAGGGCGGATTTCTCACTGGGTTCCAAGCGAGGTAGGGCATTGCGGAAGTCCCCGTGATCTTTCTCGCGGGCGTGCTTAGCTTTGAAGAGCAGGACGATGTGCGGTGCCAGATATCGGATGCCGCCGGCTGTTGCGCGTATGGCTTTGGTTCGCGGCAAGGTTAAAGATGGATCGCGCTTGTAGACCCACATATCCGGCATCCCCGATCGACCATCATGTCGACGCGCCAGCGCCCGGCGCCAATATCCGCACTGCAGGGCGGCAATCAAAGTGAGACGGATCTCATCCAGATTGTCGCTCTATACCGCACCCCATTGCTGCCAAACATCCGTGGGCAGCGGTTCTACCAGGGGGAGATGGTCAAGTTTGCCATCCTTCGCTGTGAAGAACTCCAGATCCGACAGGGCACCGCGATAGCGTTGAGCCTGGCGGGCAAGAACCGAGAACTCCAAGTCTTCATGCGCACGGGTCGGCTCGCCGTATCAAAGGTCCAGGGCCCAGCCGCCTACGATGTACCAGTCGGTGTTAGACCCGCCGAGATGAGCGAACAACTCATCCGGGGACCAGGGTTCCCAAGCGTCATCTGGCGGTGGCTGCATTGAGGCGTTGCTCCTGAAGGGACAAGAACGCCTGATACGTGAGCTGACCCCCATGTTCAATGGCGGCATTGGGCCGAAAGACGCCCCATTTGGGGCGGCACTGGTTGCCCCGAACGTGAAGAAAAAACAACGCCGGCATAGCTACTGGACAAGCGGGTGGCGGGTTCGGATCCATTCAAGGCGGGACGAGGACGCTCGGCCCAGGTGCAACATGGTCTGAGCATCCGAGCCGAGCATCTCATTCGATCTTACGCAGCCTCCCAAACCTGATTGAGGATCTTGGCGGCTAGTGCGGCCTTGTCTTGCGGTAGGAAGCGACCGTAGTGCTGCTGAACGACATCGGGCGTATCCTGAATTGCGTAGCTCGCCTGCTCGTAGGATCCGGTCTGCTTCAGAATATGCGTCGCGAGAATGTCCCGCAGGTTATGGGGTCCATGCGGCAACAAGCCCTTGATGGCACCTCGCCCGGTGTAAGGGTTATAAATTCCATAGCGTTGGATGACGGTCCTCCAAGCCTCGTAGAATGTGGTCGAGTTGTAAGCTGCGTCGATGCTGGTGGTCTTTACCGTCTTGACGAACAGGTTTCCGGGATCTTTGGCGCCGCCAAGGAGGACACCACGATGACGGTCGATATGAGCGTTGAGGTATTCGTAGAGGTCGAGTAGGTCCGGCAGTATCAGCCGAAACGGTTTCTGTCCGAAGAAGGATGAACCGGAGTTTTTGAATGCGACCGACGGGATAAGGACCTCCCACCCATGGTCGCGATCACTCCAGCGCAGCTCACCGCATTTTATATCCTCCAGCCGGCGTTCTGACGTCGGATAGTGTCCACGGGGGCAGACACGAAGTTGGCGAAGGTTCTTTTGTCTCAGCCCAAGGTGCAGGCCAAGCCGAAGCAATAGGAATGATCTAACGGCTTCGGCGGCCGGTCGTGGATATCTGTTCTCATCCGGCATACGTCTCACGATCTCGTCCGTGATCTTGCGATACTCCGCCAGCGGACTGTCCGCTTCAAGTACGCACATGATCGGTTCAAGCGGATCGCGATGCACGCGCATCACTCGCTGAATCTCCTTGGAACGGTTAGCGGCATGTCGGTGAAACGCATCACAGGCGCCATGCCAGTCGCGGGCTGAGAAGTCGATTTCTTCCTGCTCAATCAAGCCCGCGATGGGCCTGACATTCCGAAGCAGTTCCGGATGCTGCCGGATCCAACCGACGTCCGCGCGAGAGAGGGCTTGGGCGACCATCAGCATGTCTTCTTCCCACTTGGTGTAGAAGCCACGTCGCTGTTCCCGCCACTGCAGATACCAGTCCCAAACCCCGGGGAAGATGAGAAGGCCGAAGCTCAGCTGGCTGACTGGCACACCGAAACCCTTCACGACACCGTTTGGCGAGGCAGCCAGCGCACCAAACATCAAGCCGAGATGCTCAATCTTCTGGGTGGCTGTTTCTTCACCCCAGACGCCATTGCGCTGAAAGCCAATCGCCGTCAGCGTCGAAGTCTTGAAGCGGATGAGATCAGCCATTTCCATGGCAAGCCTTGGCGGCGCATCGACAATGCCGGAGAGCAGATCCGGATCATCAAGTTCTGCCGCGACGTTCTGATTGGCGCCGGCAGCGGAGACCAACGATCGAGAGGAAAGAAAGCTGCCGCCATAAGTGGCGCCGGGAAAGCGGATGGCATAACGCTGCTTACTTGCTGCCGCCTGATAGCGGCGATATTCCGTAGAGCCGGAAATAATGACGCGGCGCACCCAATCGAGGATCTCTTCGCGTTTGGAGAAGGGCAAACTGCTGAAATCATCCGGAAGATGCATTGAGATCCTTCGCCGCTCAGCCGGGCCGATGTCACCTAGCTCGTGACCATACAGCGAGCGTGCCTGGTGCGGCAGCTTCTCTTTGAAATATCCCTCCGAAAGTCGATAGCGTCGCTCGATGCGGCGGAGAATATTGAAACTGGCAACAGATCGGGGCATGCGGTCGCCCTGGATCCAGGATAGCAGCGTCTTATTGTCGAAGGTCTCATTCAGATGAACAACGGCGCGGAAAAGCTGCCAATAGGTGTCGCCGAACCGACGCATATGATAGACCAGTGCATGCTGAAAGCTCGCCGGATCTTCTGTCGCTTCGAACAGTGGTTCCGGGCAAGGGCTAATCGGTTTTGGAGCCGGCCCACGTGGCACAGATGTCGACGGGGCAAAGGTGCCGTTGACCGTCGCACGTTGAGGCTCTCTGGTTGAGGGGACCGAGGCTGCCTTTCTGGCGGGCGCCATTTTTTTCGGGCGAGCCGTCGGCTTCGATGGCCGCTGTTCTTCGACGGCTGGTGGTCCGCCGAGCCATCGGATGATTGTGTCCACGCCCGGCCGGAGCTGCTTTTTCAGTTCTGCCGTCAACTCGGCTTCGATCCCACAGGCCTGACCGATCGTCGTCCAGTCGATATGGCCATTCAGAAGCGGGGGCGATTTCCGGTAGATGATCAAACCGGCCATATAAGGCCGTATATTCTCCAACACTCGCCTGGATGCGATTGGAGCGATACGCAGCTCGCAGAATTCCGAAATTTTTCGCTGAAATTGACGTGATGAAAGGTCGCGTTTGGTCATGCTCATTCCGTTTCTCTCGGCACCAGTACCGAGGGCGAGCGGGAATATGAGGCGAGCTTTAACAAAGGATGTATCGGGCGTGTCACTTTTAATGGCGCCTAGATCAAAGCTCAATATGGGCGCGTTAATTAAGCGCGCTTATCTACGTCTGTCGCTTAATTAAATGAAATGCGTCTTGCTTAAATAAGAGGCGCAGCTGATATTGGGTTATGTCCGATTCCCAATCCAAAAACCGCCTGGGTCGTTTCGTAGAGACGGTCGCTGCCAGTGAAACAGTGCGGGCGTTCGTGCCCCCACCATTGCCGCCCGAGCCGGCGATCGATGTGCTTTCATTGCTAGAGCGCCTGAGCTTGGCTGAGCGGGCGCTAGGACGTCTGGATGGTATCACAATGCTGCTGCCGAGACAGGAGCTGTTTCTTTATATGTATGTAAGAAAGGAAGCCGTTCTTTCCTCGCAGATTGAAGGCACGCAGTCGACGCTTTCTGATCTCTTACGGTTTGAGACCGAAGCTCAAGCCGGGCAGCCGGTTGATGATATCCGTGAAGTATCCAACTATGTTGACGCCATGATGTATGGTTTAGAGCGGCTGGAAACGTTGCCCATGTCGTTGCGTCTGATCCGTGAGATGCACGCCAGGCTCCTACACAGTGGGCGGGGAGGCACCAAGGATCCAGGAGAGTTCCGCCGCTCGCAAAATTGGATTGGTGGCACGCGCCCCGGTAACGCACTCTTTGTACCGCCACCAGTCACTGAAATGGCCGGTTGCCTGGATGCGTTCGAGCGCTTCATGCATGACGACCAATCGCGGTTACCGGCGCTAATCAAAGCTGGCCTGCTGCATGTACAGTTTGAAACGATCCATCCGTTTCTCGATGGTAATGGTCGTATCGGCCGCCTGCTTGTAACCCTATATCTTTGCGTGAACGGCGTTTTGCGAAAGCCGCTGCTCTACCTCAGCCTCTATCTGAAGTCCCATCGGAGAGAATACTATCGGCTACTGCAAGAGGTTCGCGAACATGGTAACTGGGAAGCTTGGCTAGAGTTTTTCCTGACCGGCGTCGCCGACACTGCCAATCAAGCGTTTGACGCTGCTACTCAGATCGTCGATCTTTTCAAGGAAGATCGGGAGCGGATCACGTTGGAGAGTGACAGAGCAGGGCCGGCCCTTCGCATTCACGAGCTTTTCCAGCAGAATCCTTTTCACACGGCGAACCAGATTGTTCAGGTAACGGGTCTGTCCGCGCCAACGGTCAACGCCGCACTCGCCGATCTAGAGCGATTGGGCATCATTGATGAGGTTACCGGCCGCAAGCGTGGCCGCGTGTTCAGCTATCAACGATACCTTGCAATTCTGGGCGAAGGCACCGATCCCCTGCCTCTCAATTGATGACAAGTAGATGGGCCGAAGGTTCGATTCTCATCAAGACCCAACCCATTCGACAGTGCAGATTTCGACCCGAGGGGGACAATTGGCCTCATCGGCTCTTGAGTGTCAGGTGTGCGTTTTTCCAGGACGCGACTGCGTTTGGTGTCAACGCGGCAGCAAGGGGCGTGCTACATCCAATGTTGTCAACTCGCGCCAAGTCGAACCAACGCATATCCGGCGCCACCAATCTCAACCAAGAGGTCTGATCTCATCTCCCTATCGGTGACGACCTTGATTTTGGTCCACTTGCCTATTTTGGTATCGAGCGGAAGAGGCAATCCTTCTCGCAGCATGAGGGTGAGCTCAGGTGCTCTTTCCGACTTATAAATACAAATCCTCATCGCATGGAACCCTAGCTGCACAGATTTGTGACAGCTATATTGCAGCGCGTTATCAATTATTGCAATGCCACAAAACCAGTCTCTAAAAATGCGCCGAGATTTTCCGTCTTCCTGACCATTAATACGCTCCTTCCGACTACGCGCTTGGTATAACGATAGAGCAATCAGCTCCCAGTTCCCCCGTCCGGCTGCACGCCCCGATCAACGGCCTCATTGGCTTGCGAGCCGATACGTGGAAGTCTCGACAACAGGCGGTACGTCCGCTGGCGCCAGCTGCGATACGCGTTCCTTAAGTCGCGGCACGATAGGTGCCGATGGAGGTGGTCGTGACCAAATTCACCAGCTGCCGTCTCATCGCCCTGCTCACCGAGCACATCGAAATAGACGAACTTGTCACAGGCGGTGATGAACGGGCGAGGGGTCTTGCGCTCGCCGAAACCGTAGACTGTGACGCCCTGTTCACGAAGCCGCGCGGCAAGCCGAGCGAAATCGCTGTCACTGGAAACGATGCAGAAGCCGGTGAAGCGACCGGCATAAAGCAGGTCCATGGCGTGATGATCATCGCTCCATCGGTAGCATTCTTGCCCGTAGTATAGGCGAACTGTTGGACCGGCTGGATGGAGTGCTCCAGCAAGCATGCCTTCCAACCGTTCAGACTGGGCTTGGTCCAGTCGCCGTAGATGCGCTTGACGCTGGCGGTACCATAGTTGGCGATTTCCGCCAATAAGCCGGTGATAATTTTCGGGCTGGCGTTATCGCCATCGATCAGAAGGGAGAGTGTCCTGCGTCATATCCTGAAGCTCGCTTCCTCTGGGTGCTGGTCGCGATAAGCCAATATACGATTGCCCGCGACATCCCTAGGCTCGATATAGTGAAGTTTGACGTAGGCGCGGATCACGATCGCTGCCAGCTCGACGCAGGCGGGGTCACAGCCGTGGCTGCAAAGGACCGTAAACCGTTGGTCGCCGGACAGCATTTTCGATCTGAGACATTGTTTCGGGCTTGTAGTTGTTGTTCCTCCGCCCTGATTCCACCCGTGTCCTGACGGCCCGCTAGTCTGACCCACCGCTTCAGATTCGATTATACCTGTCCGAGCGCTTCATTCATCGCGGCTTATTCCTTCGGGTGTAATGAGCCAGGCGGCGCGTTTCTGCGGGTCTCCACCCTCAGCGAACCTATCGTGAGTGGGCGCAATAATTCTTCCTCAGGCTTGGTAAGGTCGATCCACGCCTTCCAGTTGATCGGACGAAGAACAACGACCTGTCGATTGTGAAGAGGCTCCACATCCGGCCCGGGCTTTGTTGTCAACATCGTGAACGCTGCGGGCTGGCCTTTCTGGCTGGGCCGCCAGATCGCGGCAATTGCCATGAACGGCGCGCTCACGAGCGTCAATCGATGTCTAGCCTTCGGGTGTTTCCTGTCCGTGAATTCAAAGAACGCGCTGGCTGGAACGAGACACCGATGGTTATCGCTGAAATGCTTGCCTTTCGATCGCAGGTTGAACACCGGGCCGCGCGTCCGGGTTGCTGGAAACCCGAACTTCATCTGCGTCAGCTCCAGGATATTATCGCCTCCAGCACGCATGACCGGGGCCATCTCGCCGATCTTGATGTCGCTAGCCGTCGGCATATCGTGTGCCGTTTGGTGCGCGGGGATGCCAAGAGCAAGATCCTGCATCACCTTGCGGTATTCGGCGTAGCTGATCTGTTGTTCGTACTCGCTGCACATAGGGAACGCCTGAGTGTTTGCGACGCGGTGGCTGAGAATAGACCATCGATCGCTGACGGTTGGACAAGCTTTGATGCTGCAGTTCCTCTGCCGAGACGGCCATAAACGGATGTGTCTAGCAACGCCAAACCTCTCCCTTGGGGTCGTGTTCGGCCGTCTTCCGACACGCACTTTCTCGTTCAATTCATCAGCGGCACGCTCAAGCGTTTATTGCCCAGTAGCGCGTCTCACATCCTCGATACCGCCGGCAGTTTTGAAAGTTCTCTGCACGTTGCGACAGGTTTTCGGTGTTGGATGGCCTGTAGTCTATCGGCGCACGCTTCTTGATTGAAGAACGGGAAGAGCGACTCAAGTTAAATCCGGGTGAAGCTTCTGAGCCTGGCGCATGGCCAGGGATCGTGGAGTTTCGAGTTCAACGACTCCTCGTCGGCGCAAATCGGTTATGGCTCGACTGACTGTTTCGACTGCTATCCCGACATGATCGGCGATGTCGTAGCGCGACATGGGTAGTTCCACCGCTGCCCCTTCTTCCTCAGACAAGTGAGTACACAACAAGGAAAGATAGCTCGCAATCTTCTGCGCGGATCTCGTCCGACCCTGAACCAGTATGTGATTTTCAAGGCGGGAGATGGTCTCACAGGTTCGCTCGTGGACAAACCGATATAGATCGGGTTGCGACACGGGCAGCGAGATGAGGTCCCTGTGGGCGATTCTCGCGGTCACGGCTTCGTCTGTCGATATCTCGAATGAAAATACCCGAGGATCATCTCTTTGGAGTGAAAAGAAATCGCCCCGCATCATCAGGTCGACAATGCGCCGCTGCCCGCTTTCGAGAATGACGGACTTCAGGACGGTGCCAGACAGCACCCAACCGATCCCACCACTTTCGACGATAGAATCACAGCAATCAGCACGTTCCCAGCGCGCTAAGGTCACGGCAGTGCCAAGTTCATGCGTGAAGTTGACTACGGTCTCGTATGCAGGCGATCGGCCTGGAGCTAGTTCCACAGTGGCGGAAAGTTTGGCAAGACTAATTCGCTCCATAACTTGGTCCTCCGAAAGGATAATCCATTTGAATGAGGCTTGATGAGGCATGAACCGATTTTCACTCTGCAGACACCCGTACGTTCCCTATGTAGAATCCCCTGGTCACCGCAATCTCTCGAACTCGCCCGTACATCGATGTCGGATCTTAGGTTGCTTTCATGGCCACTCTGCCATGTGGTCTCTTCTGGGGTTCGCGGCCAGGGCAAAGCTCTCAGCAGTGTCTGACGCTCTTGTACATAAGGCGCGGCCAATGCGATTGACGTTTCAGGCTTCTCCGGCGAACCGATCAGTCCTTGCCATCCTCGTGAGCGTCGGTCGTATTGACGGTTGTCAAGGCGCCCATCTGCCGGACGTTGTTAAATGCCCATCGAGCGGTGGCCAAGATCCATCGCGCGCAGAAAGAGCCAGCGATGGAGGCGAATATGGCCAAGGTTATCGGTATCGACCTGGGAACGACGAATTCCTGCGTTGCCGTGATGGAGGGCAAACAAGGGAAGGTGATCGAAAACGCGGAAGGAGCAAGGACGACGCCGTCCATGGTCGCGTTCGGCAAAGACGGCGAGGTGCTCGTGGGTCAACCGGCGAAGCGCCAGTCGGTAACCAATCCGGAGAATACCATTTTTGCTATCAAGCGGTTGATTGGCCGCCGCTTTGACGATCCCATCGTTGAGAAAGATAAGGGACTCGTATCGTACAAGATTGTACGTGGCGACAATGGCGATGCATGGGTCGAGGCCAATGGGAAAAAATACTCCCCCTCGCAAATCTCTGCTTTTATCCTGCAAAAAATGAAGGAAACCGCGGAGCGTTATCTCGGCGAAAAGGTCGAGAAGGCCGTGATTACTGTCCCCGCCTATTTCAACGACGCCCAGCGCCAGGCAACCAAAGATGCAGGTAAGATCGCCGGCCTGGAAGTGCTGCGCATCATCAACGAGCCAACGGCGGCGGCCCTCGCATACGGTCTTGAGAAAAAGGGACGTGGGACAATCGCGGTCTACGATCTCGGCGGCGGTACCTTCGATATCTCGATCCTAGATATCGGAGAAGGCGTCTTTGAGGTGAAGGCGACCAATGGCGACACGTTCCTCGGTGGTGAAGACTTCGACAAGCGCATCATGGATTTCCTCGCTGACGAGTTCAAGAAGCAGCAAGGCATTGATCTGCGCAACGACCGTCTGGCGTTGCAGCGTCTGCGCGAGGCCGCAGAGAAGGCGAAGATCGAACTTTCCTCGACGACGGAAACGTCGATCAACCTGCCGTTCATCACAGCCGATCAGAACGGACCGAAGCATCTCGACATCAAGCTATCGCGTGCAAAATTTGAAACCCTCGTCGACGATCTCGTGCAACGCACGATTGGACCCTGCACGGCCGCTCTCAAGGACGCTGGCGTCGACGCCAAGAAGATCGATGAAGTGGTCCTCGTCGGCGGTATGACCCGCATGCCGAAAATTCACGAGATCGTGAGGAACTACTTTGGCAGGGATCCGCATCAGGGCGTGAATCCGGATGAGGTCGTCGCCATCGGTGCCGCCATCCAGGCCGGCGTTCTGCAAGGCGATGTCAAGGATGTTCTGTTGCTCGACGTGACACCGCTCTCGCTCGGTATAGAGACGCTCGGCGGCGTGTTCACGCGCCTTATTGACCGCAACACCACAATTCCGGCCAAGAAGAGCCAAGTGTTCTCGACCGCCGAAGACAATCAGCAGGCAGTGACGATCCGGGTCTTCCAGGGTGAGCGCGAGATGGCGGCCGACAACAAGCTGCTTAGCCAGTTCGATCTCGTTGGCATTCCGCCCGCGCCGCGCGGCGTGCCGCAGATCGAAGTGACATTCGACGTCGACGCCAATGGCATTGTCAACGTTTCGGCAAAGGACAAGGGCACTGGGAAGGAGCAACAGATCCGGATCCAGGCATCGGGTGGATTATCCGAGGCTGACATCGAAAAGATGGTGAAGGAGGCCGAGTCGCATGCGGAAGAAGATAAAAAGCGCCGCGCCCTTATCGAGGCCCGCAATCAGGCGGAGAGTTTGATTCACTCTACTGAAAAAACCTTGGCAGAGCACAGCAACAAGCTCGAAGCGGCGGACAAGACCAACATTGAGACGGCGCTGTCGGACCTCAAATCAGCGGTTTCAAGCGACGATCTCGGGCAGATCGAGGCGAAGACGCGAGCCTTGACCCAAGTGTCCACTAAGCTTGGAGAGGCCATCTATAAAGCCAGCCAAACCAACACGGAGAGCGCCAACGACCAAGCGTCAACAACGAGGGATGCGGCCGTCGATGACGACGTCGTGGATGCCGAATACGAAGAAGTCGACGGCCAGAAGCGCTCTCAATAATAGGTGAAATAACACACGGGAGGCCAGTCCATGCCCGAGAAAGACACCCAGAACCACGGCGCCGGTTCCGACCACGACACCGCCGCGGGATTAAACTCCGGCGGGCAGGAACAATCGGCTGCGGATGTCTCCACGGAATTGGCATTGACCAAGGACCGTTTGCTCCGCTCGCTTGCCGAACAGGAGAACATTCGCAATCAAACCCGACGGGATCGGGATCAAGCGGTTAAATATGCGGCTGCGAATTTTGCCAGCGATTTGTTACCGGTAATCGACAATTTGGAGCGTGCCATTGCCAGCGTTCCGAAGCACAAGCGCTCCGACCCAACGGTCGCCGATCTTCTGAAAGGCGTGGAAGCGACCCACCGGGTCCTCCTCGACGCCTTCACTAAGCAGGGCATGACGCGACTGGACCCAATCGGCAAGCCGTTCGACCCCCATCAGCACGAAGCGATTGTCGAAGCAGTCGATCCGCAATACCCGCCGGGATACATAACGAACGTTATCCAGTCCGGTTACATGCATCATGATCGCCTCCTTAGACCGGCGCTCGTGGGCGTCAATAAGACGTCCGCAGACGCACCTGCCACGCCCGTCGAGACCCGCTCGAAGACCGATGCACCATAATCTTTCTCAATCAGAGGCTTTATCGGCCTGATAACGATCTCGGATGAGCCAGTAGACCACGCCGAGTGCGAGGATCGCCGCTGCGAGCGAGAGGATGTGCCACGCGTCGGTCTCGGTCAGATCGAGAATAATAACCTTGCGGCAAATGGCGAGCAGGGCGATCACCACCACCGCTTGTATCTGCACGACGCTATCCTTGCGCTCCGCGACGACCAGGAGGGATTTCTTGAATTCCAGGGCAATGATTACACTGAAAATCATGCCGAATACCGCCTGAAACGCCGAATAGTCCAATGGATTGAAGTTACCGGATAAGATGACGTCGGACAGAATTTTCAAGATGAGATTCCAGACGGCGGCGACAACGACAACCGCAATAAGCGCTGTCAGGATCAGGATGACGGCATGCTCGAAACGCTGATAAACCGAAAGAAGCTTGAACTCTGCCTTGGCGACCTTCAATTCTTCCCTGATGGACATTGATTGATCCTCCAAGAGCTCGGCTCATGTGATGGTACGTCGGCGTTTCCGTCCGGATGCCCGGCTCCGCACAGCGGGTACGTCTTCGACCATCGTCGACGCTGCGCCGTCGAGTGCCCGGCGAAGGCCGTGGATCTGATCCACCAGGTGCAGAACAATGGCGATACCCTCGTCATTGACACCCATTTGACCACGAAGATCAAGAATGAGCTGCGCTCGCATAAGGTCTATTGTCGAGAATCGCCAGCCATCTCGCTTTTGCACCGGACGAATCCAATCCTCCTCGATCCAGTCCGTGAGTGCTTTTGGCTGGATCCCAGATAGTCGGCAAAATTCCATCGTATCAAACATCACACACCCATCTTCTGTCGCGGGTTATGGGAACGTCCCGCTGGCCATTGGGAGACGAACGCCTCAAGCTCGGCATCCGGTGTATTGGGCAGCATCACCCTCAGAGCTTGTGAAGCTTTTGAATCTGGCGCGTTTTTGGCCGATCTTGGCTGGCCGATGCAGTCGAGCGTCAGGCGATTGCGCGCTGCGTTCGGATGGTCGCGTGTTGGTGTCTGGGTGGTGACA
>NZ_LOKU01000066.1:0-11790 GCF_002211295.1 Rhizobium sp. N122
GAATTTGCCGAGTTTCTTGATGTCGATATGGATGAGTTCGCCGGGCTGGTCGCGTTCGTAGCGCCGCACCGGCTCAGCCGGGGCCAAGGCCTTGAGCTTGTTCAGGCCAAGGCGCTTGAGGATGCGGCTGACTGTGGCTGGCGAGACACCCGTCTCCTTGGCGATGTGTTGGCCGGTCATGCGCAGGCGGCGTAACGTCTCGATCCGGGCGGCGGTGGCCTGCGAGGTCGGATGATACAGGCGGTGCGGTCGGGAACTGCGATCATTGAGACCGGCCTCGCCCTCCCGTCGATAGCGCCTTACCCACTTATAGACAGTCTTCACGCAGACGCCGAAAGCCGCAGCGACGGCCATCGGTCGCTGTCCTTCCATCAGCACGCGGTGCGCAATTACCGCTCGACGGAGCGGCGTGAGGCGGGCATTCATATGGATGTCCATTCGGTCCCCCGAGAATCACTGAAGCTTCGACAACCTCAGCTTTCCCGGTCCGGATCGAATGGACAACCTATTGGAAGCTCACACCTAGAGCGCCGAGACGTGCCAAACCGCACATCACGCTGTCGCAAGCACGACAAACCGAGTAGGGTTCTGAATGAACGTCCTGAACAGGATCGACAGCTCCAAAGTTCGGCGGCGACGGTACAGTTGAGACTCGGCGCTTAGTAAGCGCGCCCCCATCCGCGTAGCCCCCATCGAGCTTGCCGTCGATTTTTGTTGCTGCTGATGCACTCTGAAACCTGGTGAATTGTTAGTGGCCCTCCGCACGATAGTGGGCGCGGATGCGCCGCTTGGTGCCGCGGGCCTTGTCCCTATCGGCAGATGCTATGGCCGGATGTGTCAAGTAAAAGATCCACCGGATGCGAAAAGAAACACGAGACACCTATTGGGCAATGCTTGGGCGGGTCCCGACGCTATGGCGATCTCAGACCTGCACTTGTTCCGGCCCAGGCTGTGGCCGACAGCGATCGTCTCGCGGGGCCGTTGCGACAGGAGGATAGCTGGCAAATCTCAAGCTCACCTCGACATCCGGTTACGCGAGCTTGGCCGCGCCAGCTCGGGCTGTTACGATTCCGGGCGGCTCGATTGCGAAGGCGACGTCCAGACGTGGATGCTGCGACTGGCTTCTGCGAAGCATTCAGTCATCTGCGTACAGGAGCGCCCTGCGATGAACGTCATCCTCGCAGAAGAGACTGGCTTTGGCCTGCGCATGATGGCCGATGCCACAGACACCCACACCTTGTGGGTGTTAATCCGTGTTCGACAGTGGCATGTCGAGAGCGAAGCGTACGACCGGGCGCTAGCCAGGGTGGTCGAGGCGCAGGCGGGGTTACCGATCCATGGGCACTCCGGCTTCGAGCGACGGCCTATTATTTGCCGCCACAGCGCAAGACGACGCCCTGGTAAACGTGAAATACGGCAGGATGCTAGGCCTTCAGGCCTACAGCCAGGTCTCGGATCGATACGGGTCGATCCGTCTATCGTCCTCGTCGATCGGACGCTTGAGCCATTCCAGCGCCGCGATGGCGGACCCGATGTGCTGCATTGTTCCGGAATTCGAGCAGGCTCAGCAGCCTCGGCAACATGCGTGGATAATGAAATGCCGTAGGAGGAACGTGGCACCGCCTGGGCTCGCTGCTTAGGAACCGCCAATCTTGTATTTGCGGACCAGAGCCGAAAGTATCGCCTGTTCGGCAATTTCGGCACCGCTCCGTCGAGGGCCTTGATCGCGGACCCGGCGATGCGAGCCAAAAGGCGCTCCTCGCTGGCCCCTTTTCAATTTCTTGGCGATCGAGGCGACGGCCCTACGTTCCCATTCGCCACCATCTTGTGCACTTTGATCTGAACCCTTCAAATTGGACCAATTTTGGTTAGAGTTTTCCGGTGCATTTTCCTGGCTGGGAAAGGGACCAGAAGACGATGAAAGCGTCGCAGTTTTCGGACGCTCAGAAGGCGTTCATTCTGAAGCAAGGTGATGAAGGCGTGTCGGTTGCTGAAATCTGCAGGAAGGCGGGGATCAGCCAGGCGACTTATTTCAACTGGAAGAAAAAATACGCGGGCATGCTGCCACCGGAGATGAAGAGGCTGAAACAGCTCGAGGACGAGAATTCGCGCCTGAAGAAGATCGTCGCGGATCTGACGCTGGACCGCGAGATGTTGCAGGATGTCATCCGCCGAAAGCTCTAAGGCCTGCTCGGAAGCGGGAGATGGTGAAAGGCATGTGCTGCGATTGGGCGATCTCGATCCGACGTGCTTGTGGAGCGTTGAACTTCGATCGATCAACTCACCACTATACCTCTCGCCGTGCTGATCAGGCCGGTCTGGAACGTCGTATTCGCGAGATCTGCGAGATCCGTGTGCGGTACGGCTATCGCCGCGTGCATGTGCTTTTGGAACGCGAGGGTTGGGGCACCAACATCAAGCGAACCTACCGCATTTACAGGGACTTGGGGCTACAGTTGCGGAACAAGACACCGAAGCGGAGGGTAAAAGCCCAGCTTCGCGAGGATCGGCGCATGGCCGTCGGACCCAACGACGTCTGGGCGATGGACTTCGTTCACGACCAACTCGCAACGGGTAAGAAACTGCGCGTGCTGACGGTGGTCGACACCTTCTCGCGCTACGTGCCGGTGCTTGATCCACGTCATAGCTATAGAGGCGAAGACGTTGTGCAAACCCTTGAACGGGTGTGCCAAAAAGCCGGCTATCCGAAAACGATCCGTGTCGACCAAGGGACCGAGTTCGTGTCGCGCGACTTGGACCTGTGGGCCTATTCCAAGGGCGTGACGTTGGACTTCTCACGCCCCGGCAAGCCGACTGATAATGCTTTCATCGAAGCGTTCAATGGCCGCTTCCGTGCAGAATGCCTGAACCAGGATTGGTTCCTGACCCTTGCGGATGCCCGCGAAAAGATGGAGGATTGGCGTAGATACTACAATGAGGAAAGACCTCATGGTGCGATCGGCAACAAGGTGCCGATCTCGTTGGTGAATTCGGGAGGCGCAACCAGCCCGCCTCCCTGAATGAAGCCGGAAAACTCTAGCATCCGGTGGTCCAACGTTTGGGAGCGGTTCAGAAATTCTCAGTGGCAGGTCAGACGCCGGATGAAAATTCAGTGGCAGGTCACACTGTCTCGACCAAGAGATGGAGGACCGCGTCAGCGGTTTCCGCCTCGCCTAAAAAGATAGCGTAAATGCCAAGGTGATAAGGCTGAGGATGCCGCCGAACTTCCCGCGCAGTTTCTTGGCCGAAACGACGATACAGCCGCTCCCCCTAGCAGCGCCTGCACCGGCCGTCAGGCCGGTTAAGCGAAGCGGGTTACCTCGATGAAGCTTGTTTACGGAGGAAACATTTGATTGATGAAAGGATAAACGCGCGCGAGACCGGCTTCTTACTTTTGCTTTCCCACAATAAAACTCGCTAAAATTTCCTGGCTTTTCGATCGACTCTCTTTTGAGAGGAACCCACAGGTGCCCCAGAAGACGCTGGCGATTTATCAATAGATGAAGAACTTGCCGTTGCCATCCATTCCTCAGGAAGCGTAGCTACTTGAGCGGCACTGTCAATCGCTCTACGGCAGTCATCAAGGAAGTCAGCTATATATTCATTGACATAGACAACCAACGGCTCCTTTGGAACAACAATCAGACGCCGTTTGTCCGTTTTATCCCGAGTGATGTCGATGAACCCACGCAAATGCGCTGCCTCGACATACTTTGGCAAACAGTCTGGTTTTTGAAAGGCAGATAGCGACACGCCTGCATCTTCGTCATGGGTTTGTTATTGGCGTCCATATGATATACTTTAAGCATCAATCCAAGAATATTCCTCAGGAATAGTTTTTCTTCGGAATTTTCGCTAAAGAGATCTGACAAAAACGAGTCAATTTTCTCAAGCTTATGCTTTACGCCGACGTCGATCTGTTCTGGCGTATATATTTCTCTTCGTGTTGTCTTCGCCACGGCCACGCCTCTGCGGAATGGGTCGTTCTGTTTTCACCCAAAGCCTGTTACCGGATCCCATCGCGGCGACATTTATCATATGCATGTCTTCATAACTACGACGAATATAAGAATTTGCGGGCGGTCGTGAGACTAACCTTCATCGTGCACGAGCCCCCGCTCTTGTTTTCACATCCATTTAAAAAAACAGTTACACAAGTGTAACTACGAGTGCTACCAAAAATTCGGGAGCTTCGCTTCCAATGGAAGGTCGGTCTCTTGATTGGCCCCCGACCAGCTCGCCCGCCGCCCGAGCTGGCATGCAAGAGCCCGACCTTCCGTTTTGCACGTGGCTTTTCGAACCAGGGGTCCGAAATGAATAAAGAGATTTGGAAAGATTACAGCCAACCTTTCGGGACGATTGGTCCATTGATGACAGTGGGCGAAATTCTGGAAAAGAATATTGATGCGGGATACAACGCCTATGATGAGTATGCAAACGCAGCTCTTCAGAAATTTGCTCGGTATGCCTCAGAATTCCTCTCCAATCCACATCCTCATTTAGGTCGGGACGGGAGCGTTTGCCCTTTCGTTCCCGAGGCTCTGACGAAGGGGCTTTTACGGGTTGCCGCGTCGCAAGCTGTTGCAGTTGACGAAATCGAAAACGATTTGGCGCGTATGCTCGCCGTCTTCAGCCAGATGAAACCCGTAAAGTCCTTCAACGATCGAACGGGCGACTGGATCTATAAGGCCATTATCATTGCCCTTCCTGGAATACAGGATGAAGGAGAGATCATCAGGATTGGTCAACTGCAAAAACGGCTGAAGCCCGACTTCATTCAGGAAGGTTTCATGATCGGTGAATTTTATCCGGGTTGCCCGGAGCCCGGTTTGCACAACAGGATGTTTCGACCGCTCGACACGGTTCCAGCCTTGGCTATTCGGCATATCACCAAATATGATGCTCCTTTCATGCTCGATAGCGATAAGTGCCTGGAGGCTTACTTCAGTATTTTTGGGAACGAGGGTCGCCGCCGCATTAGGCAGCTTTTGGAGCGAACCGCCTGAAACTTACTCGCAAGAGGGCTGTACTCGCAGTCGCTGAAACAGCTATCCTCGATCGTCCTACCAGGTGAACCGGAAGGAAACGACTATGTTGGACGTTCATCCGAACGTACTTGCTGAACTGCACCAGATCGGAGCGTCGACGGTACGATTGTGGCGCTATAGTGAGTTCGCCACCCCTATTACATCTCCTTCCGATTTAGCCTCCGCTATCGGCGTTCCCGTGGGGCGCGTTGCAAAGACGATGATTATTGCCGAGCAGAAAGCGAACGATGTGATGCGCCGGTCTCATCCTGCGCGCCACCTTTGTGCCGTTTTGCTGCCATCACCTTCAAAGATTGACATGAAAGCGGTTGCTGGCACGTATGGATGGAAACGAGCCGAGCTTGCTCAGAAAGAACAGGTACTCGATCTCTTCGGCTACCCGTCAGGAAGCGTATCACCATTCGGTCTCCAGAAGATCGCTGTACTGATCGACACCGCCCTTTTTTCTTATCCTACCGTAGTCACAGGTGCGGGCAAGGTTGGAGTCGAGCTTGAGATCGACACAAGCATGCTTTGGAAGATCGGGCAGCCGTTACAGACGCGTGGACGGGCCAGTCAAACCTAACGCCTCGTCACCTTTCATAGAGATGCCGTGAGGTAGGTTATTTCTTCGGGAAAGGAAATGCGGTTCCACGTAACGGCGCCTCGATTAGAGAATGAGGGTTCAATACGTATGTTGCGTAATCGGACTCATAGTGCGCACTATAACGAAAATCGTCACACCCGTCCCAACGTCTGCACGACATCTTCACCTCGATAGCTGTGAGGCGGATCAAGCGCGGGAACATAGCGTGAGAAGGTGGCGACCACCGTCAGGACCCGCAGTTTCTTTCCGGTTGCGAGCTGGTCGTGAACGAAGTCCATCGCCCACACGTCATTTGGTCCGACAGCCATTTGCCGATCCTCGCGAAGTTTCGCCTTAACACGGCGCTTCCGAGTCTTATTCCGCAGCTGCAGTCCCAAGTCCCTGTAAATGCGATAGGTTCGCTTGATGTTGGTGCCCCAACCCTCGCGTTCCAAAAGCACATGCACGCGACGATAGCCGTAGCGCACCCGCGCTCAGGTCTAGACCGGCCTCGGCGCGGCGAGAGATGTAGTGATCGGTCGACCGATCGAAGTTCAACGCGCCACAGGCACGCCGGATCGAGATCGCCCAATCGCGGCACATGACACCACCTCCCGCTACCCCTCAGGCCTTAGAGCTTTCGGCGGATGGCGTCCTGCAGCATCTCACGGTCCAACGTCAGATCCGCGACGATCTTCTTCAATCGCGAATTCCCGTCCTCAAGCTGCTTGCGCCTCTTCATCTCTGGCGGCAACATGCCGGCGTACTTTTTCTTCCAGTTGAAGTAAGTCGTCTGACTGATCCCCGCCTTGCGACAAATCTCCGCGATCGAGACGCCCTCATCACCCTGCTTCAAAATGAACGCCTTCTGAGCGTCCGAAAACTGCGATGCCTTCATCGTGTTCCGTTCCTTTTCCCAGCCAGGAAAATGCACCGGAAAAACTCTAACCAAAATTGGTCCAGTTTGAAGGGTTGAGAGCAATTTCCCTATCGTAAAACCTGTGATCCTATGAAGTTAAGATGGGGAATGTTAAGGACATACAACAGCATGCACGAAAGACGCGGAAGCCAACTGCGTCACATCTATTTCTGGTATCGGCGCTGTTGCGCTGCGGCCAAAACCGCACTGGCTCCTGATCCTTCCACCTTCGGAAGGGGCCGTGATCTCGCCTGGGTCGACCGTATGCTAGTTCGATCAGCAACCCTTTGACGGTGAAGATTCCTGGTTATTCACCTGGTGGATCAATGCCATACACACAATCAATTTTACGAAGCCATGGGATGTTATTAAACACCTCGATTATGAATTGGGGACCCCATGATGTTGCTCCACCGAGAGCAGCCGAGGGCAAGGTCACAGACCTGGCCGGTAAATGGAGACGAACATGGCCAACGTGGAACTGCAGAAGGCGCTCTCGTCTGCCAATCAAGGGCCGAGACATAGCTCTGGGTCCTTTCTTCGCCTACTGCAGGAGCCTCGTCGCATTAAACCGAATACCAGCATTAACACATTTGGGTCGCCACAAAAGCTGAACAACCACTATCCGATCTTGCCAATCCTTGGCTTCTCAAAAGTGAACGGAGCTGTGGGTATGTGAGATGGGGTGTTACCCACCGCGAAGTCATACATGAATACGAATGATTCAATGTCATTTCAACGTGAGCATTATGATCAGCTCATCGGCGTCAGCATCGTTTTTTAGAACCAGCAGCTTTTCGATGATTCCTGGCGAAAGACATCGGGGTCACCCTCCGGTCTTGGTCACCGAAAATTAACCGCCAAACTTGGAGACATTTAAATGACAAACTCTCTTCCCGCAAAGCTGATGGTTGGTATCTTCGACCATTTGGACGAAGACGGAAGGGAGATTGCGCGCCAGTATGAAGATCGGATGAAGTTGGCAGAGGTCTGCGATCGCCTTGGCTTTTATGGATATCACGTCGCAGAGCACCACTGTACTCCCCACGGCAGAGGACCTTCGCCGAATCTATTTCTAGCAAGCGTAGCTCAGCGCACGCAGCATCTTCGTCTCGGTCCTTTGGTTATGCTGTTGAACCTTTATCATCCGTTACGTGCGTTTGAAGAAATTTGCATGCTGGATCATCTGAGCGGTGGCAGGCTCGAGTTGGGCATGGGGCGCGGCTCCTTACCAATCGAATGGAGCTTTTTCGGTATTGATGAGGAGGTGGCGACATCGCGCTATCTCGAAGCCAGCGAGATCGTCATCCAAGCGATGAAGGAAGGAGCTCAGGCTCTTTCCTACAAAGGCGACCACTTTGAACTAGACAAAGTCCCGTTGATGTTGCGGCCACACCAACGTCCTCAGCCTCCGACATGGATTACAACCAGTCGTCCTGAGGTTGCGCGCTGGGCGGCTGAGAACGATACAAATCTTGCCTGCGGGGGCCCTGCTTCTGCTGTTCGCCAGATCACTGATGCCTACCGAGCACACGAGAGACGTACCGCCGGGGGCAGGAAACGGGCGCCGTTCCTTGGGTTGGTCCGAATGGTGGTGGCCGGCAGCACGACGAAGCATGCCATTTCGCTCGCGGCCCCGGCTTATCAACGGTGGCTTCGGAGCTTTAGGTTTCTGTACGAGATTAACGGGATACAGACTCCTCAGAACCTCCCGCCGGATTTTGATGCAGCAGTAGACTGTCAGTTGTGCGTAGTTGGTACTGCTGCTTCAGTTAGGCAAGATCTTCTCGATCATGTCGAGGAAGCAGGTGCTAATTATCTTCTTTGCCAGCTGGCGTTTGGTGATTTGCCATTGGAGGCTTCCTATTACACTGCAACGAGCGTTCACTCTGGAGTTATGGCTTAATCTGGACTGGCCTCAGGTTGCTTTCCGATCACAGAGATTAAGTCTCTGTGGCCGCGCCCTCAAATCGATTGAGGAGCGCCAAGGCGAATTCAGCCATCGCCGTAGGAACAGCCATTGTGGAATGGGCTGCACTATTGGATAGTTAAAAGATATGCGATTTAAGGGCCTCGATCTAAATCTCCTTGTCGCGCTCGATGCACTAATGATTGAGCGCAACCTTACTGCGGCGGCACGTAGCATTAATCTGAGCCAGCCCGCAATGAGTGCAGCCGTCCGCCGGCTCCGCTCCTATTTCCGCGATGAACTATTTACGATGCGTGGTCGTGAGTTCGTTCCAACTCCGCGTGCGGAAGACCTCGCGCCTGCGATTCGTGAGGCTTTACAGCATATTCGGCTCAATATCATACCCTGGGATAAATTTAATCCTGATCAATCAGATCGTCATTTCCGAGTAAGCTTATGCGATTTCGTTACAGTTGTTCTTTTTCAGAAGATACTGGAGCGTCTTGCGCGGGAAGCACCCGGCATTAGTTTTGACTTGCTGCCTCTTACTGACAATCCAGACGAGCTATTGCGACGCGGCGACGTAGACTTCCTTATTAGCCCACCGCTATTCATGTCGAGCGCGCACCCTAAGATAGATCTATTTCAGGAACGACTGACTTGCGTCGGCTGCAGTAATAACAAACAACTTGAGGAAGCCCTTACTGCCGAGGAGTATTCTTCAATGGGGCACGCGGTAGTTAGGTTCGGCCGGACGCAGCAGCCTACCATAGAAGATTGCTTCTTGCAGGAGCATGGCCTCAAGAGGCGGGTCGAAG
This sequence comes from Rhizobium sp. N122, assembly GCF_002211295.1. Classification (NCBI taxonomy): domain Bacteria; kingdom Pseudomonadati; phylum Pseudomonadota; class Alphaproteobacteria; order Hyphomicrobiales; family Rhizobiaceae; genus Rhizobium; species Rhizobium sp. N122. The sequence continues at coordinate 9,260 of NZ_LOKU01000066.1, forward strand.
TCGTTGTTTCAAGCTTTAGCATGATCCCTGCCGCCCTAATGGGCACCGATCGCATCGCAACCGTTCCGTTACGACTAGTTGGGCTTTTTGAGGACACGATACCATTGCGGATGACTGCGCCCCCGATAGCGCTGCCGACATTCACCGAGGCAGTCCAATGGCCGGTACTTCACGACAAAGATCCGGCAAATATCTGGATGCGAGATATAATGGTTCAGGAGGCAGCGCGATTGCCGTGACCATCCTGAAACCTAGGAAGCTGGGCTGCATTGGGAGCGACGACCCGCGACGCGGCCGATTAGCTGAAGACGGCACCACCTGTGAGTGACCCGCAGGCCATTTTATCGACGAAGCTGAGCGCTACGTCCGTCGCCGATCGGCCGCCCTTCGGACGATTGCGCGACGTGCTGTCCAGCACCTTCGGCGGCAAATCGAAGGGTGCTGGGGGACCACAATTGCTCCGCACCGCAACCCGCCGCTACCGCCGCAAATACAGCAACCCAAAACCGTCGGAGCGAACTCAAAACTGGATAAAACTTGGGGGCAAGGTCAGCGGCCTTCCCCGGATGGATACCTTTGAAAAGCCTCTTTGGTGGCTGTTGAACTTATTCGGGCTCGGGCGGATCTTACTCAAGCAGGAACCTTGGTCAGGAACCGGATTGTTGTAGCAACCCATGTATTTTAGGTGCGTTGGAGGACATCATACGAGAAGCTTCCTCAACCAATATCTCCCTGAACCAGATGCTCCCTGGATCGGCATTATGGAGCGCTGGCCATTGAACAGCTTCTGTGAAGACGGGGAGCGGTAACGGAAGGTTGATGATCCGCAAAGGGAAAGTACTTTCGTAATGCTCGACTAAGCGAAGCGGTAGGTTAGCTATGCGGTTCGTGCCACGCAGGACTGGTGGTATTAAGCTAAACCCTTGCACGACGACCTCCACCCGCCTCTGAATACCATTCTCGAGCAAGAACCAGCCCTCGACCGATGGCTTCAAAAAGCGCCCAAACGCGGCAGCGACGTGTCCCGTGGAGACATATTGCTCGATCGTCAGCGCTGAAGGTAGGTCCACATTTGTCGAACAGGCTACACATACAAACTTCTCTGTGAACAGTTTTGCGCTCGGGTGTGCGCCCGAGAGAAAAAATTCAGGCACGATGAGGAAGTCGACGTCACCGCGGCTAAGCATCTCGTACGGATCACTATCCAAAGGCAGCAACTCAAAGCTGACTGCGGGCGCTTCTCGAGCAACTCGCTCAATGATTTTATTGAAGTATATCAGCATCATGAAATCGGACAGAACTATTCTAAAGCATCTGTCAGACTTCGACGGGTTAAACGGCTCCCAAGAGATGATTGAGCATTGTACCTGCAAGAGAGTTTCACGCACTGCCGAGGCAAGTCCTTCGGCACGGGGCGTCAGCCGAAGTTCTCGACCATTCATTGTAAACAATTCGTCGCGGAAATAGTCCCGAAGCCTACCAATGGCGGCACTCATTGCTGGTTGACTTAGATTGATACTACGTGCGGCAGCCGTTAGGTTGCGCTCGGTCGTGAGCGCATCCAATGCAACGAGCAGGTTTAGATCAAGGCCCTTGAAACGCATCTTTAGTCACATCCAAACAACGGATATTTTATATCCAAACAATCGATTTTTCCAGTACAGAACCTTCCAGCATAGATCCAATGAAGGTTCGTCAAAAAGGCTTAGGTTAGTTTGGTGATCAATTAAGTAGGCCGCATAGTTACGATAGACGTTATAGTTGCAGATAATCCACTTTAAATATCGAATGGCACCTTAGCAATAGGCGATGTGGAGCGGCCCGAGCGACATGAAATGCTAGTGAACGGATGGGCGGAAGTAGGTTCATCATATCGCGATACCGGAGAGGCTTTGCCGTACGCTGGCTATCGACTGGCGGGCTCCTTCTGTTTGGAAGCATGTTCAAGATATTGGTGGCGTGCCAGTAATTTGTGATGAAAAGATCAACGCGCCTGAAGGCGCTTGAGGAAGAGAACGCCACACTGAAGAGACTGCTCGCCGAGCAGATCCTGGATACGGCCCCACTTCCCGAGCTCCTTAAAAAAAATGACCTGCCACTGCGAATTTCCTCCAGAATTGATCAGAGTCCGGCCCATCAAAGGACGGACGAATGAAGAAGCAGAGATTTACCGAAGAGCAGATTATTGCGGTGCTGAAGGAGCAGGAGGCTGGTGCGAAGGCCGCCGACCTTTGCCGCAAGCACGGAATTTCAGAAGCGACGTTTTACAACTGGAAAGCCAAATACGGCGGCATGGAAATCTCTGAGGCCAAGCGGCTGAAGGCGCTTGAAGATGAGAATGCCAAGCTGAAGAAGCTGCTCGCCGAGCAGATGCTGGACGCAGCAGCACTCCGCGAGCTACTTTCAAAAAAATGGTAGGGCCTGCCGCCAAGCGTGAAGCCGTCACGCATCTGAAGGCCGTGATGGGTCTTTCGGAGCGGCGGGCCTGCCAGATCATATCCGCCGACCGCAAGACGGTGCGTTATCGGTCC
>NZ_LOKU01000067.1:0-263102 GCF_002211295.1 Rhizobium sp. N122
GAATTTGCCGAGTTTCTTGATGTCGATATGGATGAGTTCGCCGGGCTGGTCGCGTTCGTAGCGCCGCACCGGCTCAGCCGGGGCCAAGGCCTTGAGCTTGTTCAGGCCAAGGCGCTTGAGGATGCGGTTGACTGTGGCTGGCGTATCATCCTCGGCCATTTCTGCATCCCCGGTAAAAATCACCGATCGAACCGAGAGATAGTGCTCGAGCCAGCGATAAAGCGGCGGGTTCAAAATCTTCAACAAGCTTATCCGGCAGAGATCTGGAAAATATAGGTCGTCGGCCATGCTGCGATAGGCGAACTTGATGGCGTTGAGGACAAGCTTGACCTCTCGCGGGGTCTTCAGGCCCGCGCCTTCCCGATCGATGGCGCGGCTGATCTCGCCTTGCTGCGCCGCGTCCGGATCCTTGCCATTGACCTCGCGACAGATAGCCAGCGCCTTGCTTCGAAGCGAAATCCGCAGATCGAAGGGCTCCGGTAGGGGGATGGCAAAGGTGAGCTGGACCACTTTCTGCAGAAAGAGATCGCCGTCCTTCACATGCAGGCTACGTTCCAATGCATGCGCAAGAACGGATCGATCATAACACATGACATATGCCACTTTGGGGAAATCTGCGACGGAACGGACCATGCGTATGACCTCGACCGCCTGCTGGGGTTCCAGGCGATCGAGGTCGTCGATGAGAACCAGAAACCGGACATCGAGCGAGGCGAGCTTGTCGGAGATGAGCTTCTTCACTTCCGCATCGGTCGGGGTTCGCCCCAGCTTTTCCAGGTAGTCAGTTCCCACACCCAACCCGGTTCCGACAATGGCAGCGGCGGGGTAGATCATGCCTGCAAGATTTGCGACCGGCGCCAGCGCCCGCCCCGTGCGGGCACCATATTTTCGAAAGAGATCGGTATAGCTGGCTGCCTCTTTTTTCCTGCGGGACCAGAAACCAGATGGGCTGGATTTCTCCTCCTCCTTGTCGAGAGTGTCCGCCATCGCATCGGTCAATGTCTCGATCAGACTGATGTTGTCCCCGGTGAGCCAAGGCGCGAGCGTGATCACATGCAGCCGATCAGCTTCGCGCGCGGCAAGCTGCTTCTTGAGAAAATTCAGCAGGCTTGTTTTGCCCGATCCCCAGGGCCCCTCAATGCCAATGACCATGCCATCGCTTTTGGCTGCGTCAACCAGGGATGGTGCAAGCTTTTTCGCGATGTCATTAAAGCCGTATTCATCGGCGGAGACATCGTCGAGCGCTCGATCGGTCTCCGATATCAACAAAGTTTCGTTTTCCGCCATGTGCCTTAGCTTTTTGAAATAACCCTGCAGTTGAGCAATACTACAATTGCACGTCAAGCGGAGTGGTCATTTTATGCCAAGACGATTTGGTGCTCTCGGCGAGCCTCCTTCGGCCTGCATCTTCACGCCTCAAACACCTTCTCCGCATCGAATGGCACTTTCGCTCCGCGCAGCTCTCGCGCGAGAAGCCCTTTCCATCCACCTGCGCTATCGAGCGGAATGTAGCCAATTCCGTCAAAGTCGGATGGCCTCACCACATCATTCTTAACCAGGGGAGCAACATGGGAAGCTCCCAATTTGCCTATAAAGAATCCCAACTCGAATATGACGTTCTGCCTCGCTCTGGGCTCAGGTACTAGTGCTCCCGCCAATCCTCCTTCATCGTCAGGAGTAATCAGCACCACGGCAAAACCCACGTCACCAGCCTCTTCCTGAAACTTCGTCAGGAGGTGCCGACCCAAATTGGGGCGCTCATGAAGAATGATCACTTCTAGGCCGATCCTTTCGAGGAAGCGTGCTACTTCATTCTTGGACTCATTGTCGCGGCCATGAACAAGAAATATCCGATTTGATATAGGATGGCTCACGACAGGATCCGCTTGAACGGCTTCTTGCAAAGTGTGCTCAAGCTCCTCCTCCAAATCTTTTACAGCCTGCTTCAAGGTGGCGAGCGACCGCGCCAGATTCTTTGCGACTACCGCTCGAACCTCGCTCGGAGGAGTTGCGCCTCGCCCAATGATCATTATCATGTAGTCGAGATGGGCCGCGCTGTGGTAACGGTGATATTCTATCGTTCCATTGCCAAAGACCGCCGACAAGGTGGCTTCGATCGCTGTCTCGAGGCTGTTAACTTCTGGGCTATTTGATGCCGTGACCGAATTTGGGTCGAAGGCTTCAAGATCCGCGATCCGTTTCTGAAGCCTCACGATGCCCCGACGCATTTGCTCGGAACTTAGATTTGCTGCCTTTGGTGATGGAGGTTGAGTGCTTCGCGCCATGGTTTTCCGATCTATGACAAATGACATTATCACATAGATTCAGGAACTTGGTGTCAACTATTCTCCGAGGTTTTGGGTCGTTTCGGTTCAAGGTGACCAACGCCGATTATCCTGGTAGTTTTCACCCGGTCATGATCGTTAAGTAGCTTGGCCCCATGACCGCGCTTTTCCATCATCCATCCAGCATTGCATGAAGCGGGCGAGAATTTCGGGCCGCCCAGAACACACGACGATAAACGCAAGTCCAGGTCAAAGCGTCGTCAAACTGAACACCTCTGGCGCCTTGCAGCGGTTCAGGGCATCCTATGATGGCTGAAAATTGTGGTTATGGCAGTTGGAGGAAGGCTGATGCGTTGCTTTACCGTGCTTGGACCCTCGCAGACCGGAAAATCGACAGTCGTGGAAAAGCTCGGCTCGCTGGAGGGGACGCCGAGAAAATCTAGCTCTCCTTATGGATTGAACCTCACAGAGTTCACCTTTGGAAGCGAGGCGTGGTGTGCGCTGGATGCGCCAGGACCCAACGAAGCGTTGGCGCATGCGCAGCACGCGCTTCTTGCCAGCGACGCCTGCATATTGTGCGTTTCATCGGCACCCGAGGAGGCGGTGCTCGCCGCGCCCTATCTCAGGATCGTCGAAGCCTCGGGGACGCCTTGTATCCTCTTCGTCAACCGGATGGACGAACCGAGAGGGCGGTTGAGGGACGTGATCGCCGCGCTTCAAGACTACGCCAGCCACACCCTTTTGCTTCGCCAGATCCCGATCCGCGAGGGGGACAGGATCGTCGGCAGTTGCGATCTGATTTCGGAACGGGCGTGGCGCTATCGGGAAGGCCAGACTTCGGCGCTGATCGCCATCCCCGAAAGCACTGCCGAACGCGAGCACGAAGCGCGCACCGAGCTCCTGGAACACCTCTCCGAATTCGATGACTGGCTTCTCGAGGAACTGATCGAGGACCGCGAGCCCCCCAGCGACGCGCTCTATGCCATTTCATCACGGGTTCTCAGGGAAAACAGGATTATCCCGGTCCTGATCGGTGCTGCAAGTCACGGCAACGGCATGATGAGGCTGATGAAGGCGCTGCGTCACGAGGCGCCGCCGGTCGGGATTCTCAGGCAGCGTCTTGCTCATGCGGGAACCGTCGATGAAGGCAAGCTGGTGGCCGTGAGCTTCCATGCCTATCATCGCCAGAATATCGGCAAGACGGTGCTGGTGCGCGCCCTTGGCGAGGGACTGCGGCAAGGCGCATTGCTCGGCGGCTCCGGCCTCGGCGCCGTGCAAAATCTCGCAAACGGGCGGTCCAATGCGGCGGTTCTGCCGGCACCCGGGGAGGTCTTCGCGACCGTCAAGTCCGACCATCTGCGCGTCCCTTCGCTGTTGATCCCCGGCGCGGTGATCGCCCCGCCCGAGTGGACGGAACCACCCACGCCGATGCTTGAAAGGATTCTCATTCCGGGCAGCGAGCGCGATGAAAACAAGCTTTCCGAAACGCTGGCAAAACTGTCCGAGACGGATCGCGGCCTGAAAGTCTTGCAGGAGGAAGGCACGGGCGCTCAACTCGTCCGCGCCCAGGGGCCGGTACATCTGCGTGAACTTTGCCGAACGCTGGCGGAAGTCTTTCACATCTCCGTGACCGACCGAACGCCCAGCCCGATCTACCGCGAGACAATCACGAAACCATCGGAGGTTCATTACCGCCATCGCAAACAGACCGGCGGTGCCGGGCAATTCGCGGATGTGAAGCTGAGCATTCACCCCAACGAGCGCGGCCAGGGCTTCACCTTTGGCGAAACCGTCAAGGGCGGCGCCGTTCCGCGCAATTACTTCCCCGCCGTCGAAGCGGGCGCGCGCGAAGCGATGGAGAAAGGACCGCTAGGCTTCGAGGTCATCGATGTCGGCGTAACGCTGTCAGATGGTCAGCACCATACCGTCGACAGTTCGGAACACGCCTTCCGCACCGCGTCGAAAATGGGGGTGCGTCAGGCGCTTGCCGAAGGGTCGACCGTCTTGATGCAGCCGGTCTTCCGCAGCGAGATTCACATTCCGTCGGTCTATTCGGGCAGCCTCGTCCAGATCGTCTCTGCCCTCAACGGCCAGGTTCTCGGCTTCGACCGGGATGAAACCGCCAAGGGTTGGGACATCTTCCGGGCGCTCGTTCCGGGCGGCGCACTGGACGAACTGGCGCGGGCGCTGCGCTCGGCAACGCAGGGCATTGGTTATTTTTCCAAGGCCTTCGATCACTTCGAGGAACTATACGGCAAGGAAGCGGACGCCATTGTGAGGGCAAAGGAGAAATCGGGCACCGCACACTGAAACGTTCCCGCCACCTCATGCTCGCGCGCAGCTATGCTGCCGGACGTCCGATACGAGCCGTTCTCGCAGAACGATTTCGCTCCGATACGCTTCACGGCCTCCTGGCCGATCAGCCCGGATGCTTTTGCGGCTGCCCAGACGAAGTTCCTCGCCGCTTGCCAAAAAACCACAATTGCCTCACTTAGTTCACACATCCACCCTCGGCATGAAGAATTGGATCAACGCTGCATGCGCATAGCTTACGTTTTTCTCAGTGCATTTCTTGCACTCGTACAGTCCGCCTCCGCTGAAGTCGCATCGCCGCCGGTTTTGGCGCCGCTGGAGCGACAGGCAGAAGCGGCTCAGTTGAGCGCACAATTTCTCTCGCGCTATAGCTATAAGCCGGTTCCGCTCGACGACGCCTTGTCGGCGCGGGTGATGGATGGGTTCATCAAGTCGCTGGATCCGGACCGTATGCTGTTCCTGCAGGCCGATATCGACAAGTTCATGGCGGAGCGCAGCGAGATCGACGATGCCATCGAGCGGAAGGATTTGAAGATCCCGTTTGCGATCTTCAACGCCTATGAACAGCGCGTCGTCGACCGCATGACCTATGCGCGCAGCCTGCTGAAGCAGGATTTCGATTTCAGCGGGCAGGACAATTATTCGGTGCTGCGCGAGAAGGCGCCCTGGCCGCAGTCGCAAGCCGAGAGCGATGAGCTGTGGCGCAAGCGCGTCAAAAGCGATTGGCTGCGGCTGAAGCTCGGCGGCAAGGCCGATGCGGCCATCCGCGAAACGCTCGACAAACGCTATGAAAACACGCTCGAGCGCGCTTACAAATTCAAGAGCGACGACGTTTTCCAGTCGTTCATGGACGCCTATTCGAATGCGATCGATCCGCACACGGATTATTTCGGCGCCGCCGCCTCGGCCGATTTCGATGTGTCGATGAAGCTGTCGCTGTTCGGCATCGGGGCGGTGCTGCAGGAGCGCGACGATTATACGACGATCCGCGAATTGGTGCCCGGCGGGCCGGCGGAGCTTTCCGGCAAGCTTGCGGTCGGGGACCGCATCACCGGCGTCGGCCAGGGCAAGAACGGGCCGATCAAGGAAGTGGTCGGCACGCGGCTGGATGAGGTCGTGCAGATGATCCGCGGCAAAAAAGGCTCCGTCGTGCGCCTCGATATCCTGCCGGCCGATGCCGGCGCCGATGCCACGCATCGCGTCGTCAGCCTGGTGCGCGATAAGATCAGCCTGGAAAAGCAGGCCGCCAGGAAGACCGTGCAGACCGTGAAAGTCGGCGATACCGAGCGCAAGATCGGGATCATCACGCTGCCGGTCTTCTATGAGGATTTTGAAGCCAAGGGCAAAGGCGACAAGGATTACAAGAGCGCCAGCCGGGATGTCGCCAAGCTGCTCGGCGAGCTGAAGGATGAAAAGGTCGACAGCGTTCTCATGGACCTGCGCAACAATGGCGGCGGCTCCCTGGACGAGGCGATCGATTTGACCGGCCTCTTCATCGGCAAGGGCCCGGTCGTGCAGCAGCGTCGCAGCGACGGCAAGATCGAGGTCAAAAGCTCGGATCTGGCAGAGCCTGTCTGGTCAGGCCCGATGGGTGTGCTGATCAATCGCGGCTCGGCCTCGGCCTCGGAGATTTTTGCCGCGGCCATCCAGGATTACGGCCGCGGCGTGATTGTCGGCGAAGGCAGCTTCGGCAAGGGCACGGTGCAGACGGTCGTCGATCTCGACCAGATGGTGCACAACAGCAAGCCCGAATATGGCGAGCTGAAGGTGACGATCGCCCAGTTTTTCCGGGTCAATGGCGGCACCACGCAGCTGCGCGGCGTCACCCCCGATATCAACCTGCCGGGGCTGTCCGATCCGACGAGCTTCGGCGAGACCAGCTATGACAATGCCCTGCCATGGGCGGAGATCAAGCCGGCGAAATACGCGCCCGAAGGCAATGTCACGGCCTTGCTGCCGGCATTGCAAAGCCGCCATGATGCGCGGGTCAAGGGCGATCCGGATTTCCAGCGCCTGGTGAAAGACATTGCCGACCTGAAGGCGCAGCGCGAGAAAGGCATGGTCTCCCTGAACGAAGCCGAACGCCGCAAGGAAGCGGCGGCGCGCGAGAAGCGCTTCAAGGAGCGGGCGCAGGCGAGCGATGGCGACAACCCCGCCGGCGATGATGGCCTGGAGGCGGGCGAGCGCAGCCTGAGCGCCGATATCGCCCTCGAAAACGCCCGCAAGAACGCAAAAGACGTCCTGCTCGACGAAGCCGCCGCCATTCTTGCCGACGAGGTGGGCTTGCAGGACGGCGTCCTGAATGCCGCCACGAAACCATCGGGACAGTCGGACGGGAAATAGGCATACCGGCTGGTAGCGCCGCGCGTCTCCGGACAGGAGCCCGCGGCGTTCTGGGGCATGCGATCGGAGCCGCAATCGAGATTTTGACCGCGACCGATAGGAGACCGCGCCGTCGCCTTTTGGCGAAGCATGTTTTTCCTTTTTCCGTCCGGAATTTCCAGGCATAATGGGGTATGACAGACCTTTTGGAACAAGCCGTCGAGCGCGTCCGCGCCCTTCCTCCAGATATGCAGGATGAGTTGGCGCGCGTGCTGCTGCACCTTGCCGACGAGCAGGAGCCTGTGTCTTTGACCGCCGGGGAGCGGGCGGCGATTGCAGAATCGAAAGCCGCCGCTGCGCGGGGCGAATTTGCAGGCGATGAAGAAGTTCGCGCCGTATGGGCCAGCTACGGCCTGTGAGACTTCGCTACACGAAACCGGCCCTAGAACAGGATGATTTTAGGCCCGGTTGGCCTAAAATCATCCTGTTCTAAATTAAAGAGTTAGAGCATGATGTCGTCCGAAAACCGCTCACACTTTTCGGCATCATGCTCTAGCCGACCTGAAAGACATTGCCGGATATCTCGACCCGCGTTCGCCGCAGGGCGCACGCCGTGTACGGCAGCGTATCAAATTCCTGATCGAAAAACTTCCCGAGCAGCCGTTCATCGGCAAGCGCACCGAAGACTCGGCCATTCGCCGCTTGACGACGGTCCCTTACCCCTACCTCAACTTTTATGAAGTCACCGAAGCCGAAATTATCATCCATGCCGTGCGCCATGGTGCCCGCACTCCGGCATCCATGCCGGGGCTGTGAGCGCAAGGCTTACGGCCTGATTTCATTACGCGCGGCACTCACGTCGCCGAACTGAATCCGCCGCCGGCACCGCCTTGCGCCTGTTGACTGCCGCAGAAATCCTCGGAATCCGCGGTCTGCTGGTGCATGCGATTTCCGAGGATGCGCGCGCCTTTTATGAGGCGGTCGGCTTCCTGCCCTCGCCATCCGACCCCATGATGCTGACGGTCGGGTTGCATGATCTCAACAGCGCGCTGCGGTAAACCAGCCGCGGCGAAATGTTCTTGTTGACGTTTCCGTAATCACGGGAAGTGCCTTTGCTTGCCGCAGCCGGCTCTTTCCTCATAGGATTTCTGCGCCATGTCATGCCAGGGCAACCACACAGGGTTCGGTATGGACGCGCTCGTCGAACAGCTTCTCAATCTTTCCGCACACACCGAAACGCTGATTGCGGTTTATGATGGCGATGACCGGCTGCAATATGCCAACAGCGCCTTTCGTTCGGCCTATTTCATCGAGCCGGACGAGACGCCACTGTGGCCGGATCTGATGCGGCGCAATTTCGAGCTCGGCCGAGGCACCGTCATCCGCACCGATAATTTCGAGGCGTGGCTGCGCTCGACCCAGTCGCGCCGCGGCAAGATCGGCTATCGCGCCTTCGAGACCGATTTGTTCGACGGCCGCTGGCTATGGATGACCGAGACGGTACAGAGTAACGGCTGGATGTTGTGCATCGCCAGCGACATCACCAGGCTCAGGGCGCATGGCAGGACGGTCCGGCAGGATCGCGATCAGGCGATCAAAGCGTCCTATACCGACGAACTCACCGGCGTCGCCAACCGCCGTTTCGTCATGGCCCGCGTCGAAGACATGCTGGCCGCCGCCCGGCAAGGAAGCAGCGGCTGCCTTGCCGTCTTCGACATCGACAATTTCAAGCAGATCAACGATCGGCTCGGCCACCACGCCGGCGATCTCGTGCTGCGCGATTTCGCCCATCGCATTCATCAGAATGTGCGCCGCAACGATTGTTTCGGCCGGGTCGGCGGCGAGGAATTCCTTCTCGTCATGCCGGCAACCGCCCAGGAAGACGCCATTGCCATGATCGAGCGCATGCTGACGGTGATCCGCTTCTCCCGGCCGCTGCCGGACTCGCCCGATTTCAGCTACACCTGCTCGGCCGGCATCGCCGCCTGCCTGCCGACAGACAGCGCCTCGGACCTTTGCCGGCGCGCCGACCAGGCGCTCTACGCCGCCAAGCTGAGCGGCCGCGACAGGGTGCGCGCGGCGTAGGGTATTGGCGTGGTGGGACGCGCTACTTCCCGCGCTCAATGGCTTCGCACGCGCCAATTTTTATTCTGATGATAACAGTCGGTTGACACGTAGCGCATTTGCGCCAGCGTATTCTCTAAAAATGTCAGGAAGCGGCAGTAGAGATATTACTCTCTGTTAAGACACCACTGAAGCCATGCTCAGGACATCCGATTTAATGCCTGCATGCAAGCTTTTCGTGCGGCGATGCTAATATATTCTGCTGTTCGCTTGCAGTTCAGACAGTCTCCGCCATCACCGGACGTCTGCCCGTGCCACGGGCAATTGCTATCCCGCCGAGCAGATTGCGAAGGTCGGCCGCGATTTTGTTGGCGATGACGCCGAGCGCCAGGCCACCGGATATCGCCAGCAGATGAAAGAGGGGAGCCGGCAGCACGGCCGCTGCCTGTGGCATCAGCAGTTCCGGCACGAAACGGTGCAGCAGGTAGGTGGGAAAGGCCGAGACGGCGATCAGCGTCACGACACGCCCCAGCCGCGCGGGCAGATGAATGCGCGGCAGGTAGAGAAGGGCGAGAAGCGCTGCGAAGATCGTCAGATATTTGATCGTCGTCCCGATCCAGAGCGTTTCCCAGAAGGCGAGATAACCAAGCACGGCGGCGGCCACTCCCGTCAGGATGATCCGCTGCGCCGTCTTGCCGGCAAGGCCCGCGCACCAGCCGAACATGCCGAGATGCAGACCCCAGTAGATGGTGAAAATCTGCCGCCTGCCGATACCGAAGAGCAGCGGCAGAGAAAACCGCGCCGCGACCGCCAGCCCGAGCAGCGCGAGCGAGAAGGCAAAGGGGTGCGCCCGCGCCAGCCTGCGCACAGCAGGCACGGCAAAAACCATTAAGAAGACGAGAAGCGTCTGCGCATAGGCTTCGATGAACCAGTAGAGATAGGGAAGCATCTCGTGACGTTCCGGCTCGGCATAGCCGAAATTGCCGGTCAGCGTGACCGAGGCCCAGGGAACGGTGCGCCAGGCGAGCCCATAGGCGGCGACGATGAGAAAATAGGGGATGAGAACATTGATTGCCGGCCGCAGCGCATGGCGGAAATTGCCGGCGAGGAAATGGCCCGACTGGAAGCGTGCCAGGCTGAAGCCGACGAGAAGCAGCATCACGCCCGATCCGCCGGGAATGGGCCAGAGCATCTCGTGATGGGTGACGACGAGCAGGATGGCGATCGCCCTCAGCACCAGATCGGTCGGCAGCGCCCTGACCTCGGCGCTGTCGGTCCGTGCAGTGTGTGGGCCGACATCGAGCTCGGCGATCGCCGTCTGCTCCCAGCCTTCCGGCAGCGCGATGCCAAGCCTGTCGAGCTCCATCGTCAATTGCAGGAAGCGGAGTGAATCGCCGCCGAGCGAGACGAAGCTGTCGCTGCGACCAACATTGCGGGGGTAGAAGACCCTGACATAGGCATCGAGCACGCTGACTGCCGCCGCTCGTCTCGTCTCGCGCGTCTCCAGCATCTCCTCGCGGAGGCCGGTATAATCGACCTTGCCGGAGGCAAGCCTCGGGAGCTCTCGTCGCGCCCTGACGGAGACCAGGCTCGCCGGAAGACGGCTCGCCTCAACGAGCGTTCCCAGCGCCCGATCGGCGGAAGCGGCATCGGTCACATAGGCCTGCAGACCGTGATCGTCACCGACAACAGCAGCCGCGATCCCCTTCTCGGCCAGAACCTGTTCCATGATGTCGAAACCGATCCGGAGCCCCGCGACCTTGGCGAAACGGCTCTTGCGGCCGACGATCCGGAAGAAACCGTCCTCGTCGCGCATGGCGATATCGCCGGTCTTCAATGCCGCGACCTCGGCGCCGCGCTGAAGATCGGCGCGGTCAGTGCCGTAACCCATCATCACGTTCGGGCCGGCATAGACGAGTTCTCCGGCAACCTCAGGCCGGTCGAGCGGATGACCGTCGTCGCCGACGAGGCTGAGGCTGCCGCCGGGAATGGCGATGCCGATCCGCTCCTCATTGTCGCCCACGCTTTCCGGCGGCACGAAGGCGATGCGGGCGGCTGCCTCGGTCTGGCCGTACATGACGAAGAAGCGGCCGCCCTTCGCGCGCATATGGTCGCGGTAGCGGCGGATGAGCTGGGGCGCCAGCCGTCCGCCGGCCACCGTCATGAAACGCAGCGCTTTGAACTCGTGGCTTCGGAAGCGCGTCCTTTCCATCAGCTCATAGGAATAGGGCACGCCCGAAAGATTGGTGCAGCCGCTTTCGCCGAGCAATCTTGCAAAATCCTCGCTCACCACGGAGACGCCCGGAATGAAGATGCTGCCACCGGCGACGAGATGGGAATGGATGACGGAAAGGCCGTAGGAATAGTGAAGCGGCAGGACGAGCGCGGTTCTGTCGGCAGGGGAGAGTTCGAGATAGTGAGCAATCGCCCGCGCATTGGCGTCAAGATTGGCATAGGACAGGCGCACGGCTTTCGCGAGGCCGGAACTGCCCGAGGTCATCAGCAGCAGGGCGAGATCCGGATGCAGCGGCGCGTCGCTTTGCCTTTGCCTTTGACTGGGCCGGCTTTCCTCGACCAGCCGCCAGCGGCCGTCGGCCGGGCGGTAGGTGAAATCAGGCCGAAAGGCTGACAGAAACTCTTGCCACAGCCTGTCATCGCAGGGCGGCAGCATGGCGACTGCATGGCCGGCGCGCAACGCGCCGAGATAGGCGACGATCACATGTTCCGAAACATCGGCCGAAATCGCCACAAGCCGCTTTTCCCCGCGTCCCAGCCGCTCGGCAAAGCGCAGCGTTCGGGCATTGAGGTCGGCATAGGAGAGCGTCCGTCCGTCGGCGAAGATAAGGGCCGGGCGCTGATCAGCGCGAGCGATTTCAGGAAACAGGTCGGCGGGGATCATGCTTACGCTTCGAATGGCAGAAACTGGCGAAGCGCGTATTATCCTTGATAATCGCAGTCAAGTAATTTGCGGGTTTCAGGTGAGTAGAGCGAGGATATCGTCGACGACAGCTGAGATGGGTTTCGCCGTGTCGATCTTATTGCCGGCAGGAAGATACTCCCGGCTACGATGGTAGCGGAGCACCAGGGCCCGCTCGGCCGGCTCGAAGCCCGGCTTATCCGGCCGCCCGTCCAGGCGACGGTTCAACGTCTCGACATCGATGTCGAGCACGAAAACCTGATCGAACAGGTCCAGGAATTTGTGGAAATTGCGCGAACCGCCGCAAAAGAACGTGGCAGGATGGGTGGTGTCGGCAGCGATCGCGCGGACCTTGTCGACAGGCCAGATCCAGTGAGCGTATCCCCAAACGATGCGGTCTGCGCCTTCGGGTGGTCCGGCGAGCGCCTGGCCGGTTTCGGGATCGCCGACATAGGCCAGAACGCGGTCGCCATGGACGACATGGTAGCCCCGCCGCTCCAGTTCGGTCGCGACAGATGTCTTACCCGTTCCCGAGCCGCCTTCGATCAGATAGTTCCTGATGCCCATGGGCTTTTTTGGCTCCTCGAGGCGAGTTTTCCGACCGGCGCTACTCGCCGATGCTGGCGAGCAATTCGCCGAGCTGCTCCAACTGCTCCGGCAATGCGGCGGCCGAGCCCTGCAGCGCTTCCTCAAGCGCTTCCCTGGACGGATAGACTTCCTGGAAAGTCAGCAGCGTCCTCCCGCCCTGGTCCTCGAAGGTCACGGTCGTGATTGCGCCCTCTTCGCCCTCGTCGTTGGTCCAGACGATGCGTTCGTTTGGCACCACCTCGAGATATTTGCCATAGAAGGCCATGGTGTCGGAACCGCCGGCGCCGAACTCCAGCCGATATTTGCCGCCGGTACGGACATCCATCTCGCACGATACGAGCGAAATGCCGGGCACCGATTTCGGCACCCACCAGCGCTGGAACAGCTCGGGCTGGCTCCACGCCCTGTAAACCGTGCTCGGCGGTGCATCGAATGTCCTGATTACCAGAAGTTCGCGATCGCCTCTGCGCTCGACCAACGTGCGGTTCCGCGCACCACCTGTACTGTTGCCTTGCTCAGTCATCGCGTCCCTCCCGTTTCATTTCGCTGATGATGTCGTCCAATGTTTCGAAGCGGGCCTCGAAGAGCTTGCGATGTGCTTCGATCCACTCGGCCTCCGCCTTGAGGCCGCGTTCCCCAAGCTTGCAGGTTCTCACCCGTCCGACCTTCTGCGTGACGACGAGCCCAGCCCGCTCTAGAACCTGGACGTGCTTCTTCATGCCGGTCAGCGTCATCTGGAACTTGTCCGCGAGACTGGTGATCGACGCGTCCCCCCGCCCAAGCTGATCGATGATCCCGCGGCGGGTCGCATCGGCCAGCGCCGCAAATGAGAGATCGAGGGGAGGGCTTACATACTGAACCATCTGGTTCACTATGTAGCCTGTTCGTGCGGGAAGTGCAAGCCTTCCGAACTTTGTGGCCGCAGACCGGTCATGGTCATGCACCGCGGCGGCGGCCCCACATCGGACACAGCATCCAGGCCAAGCCGATCTCGGCGACCGGCGCTCACATCGCCGGGCTGAAATCCGCCGCCAGCACCGCCTCCTTCAGCGCCCGCGAATAGGGATGCTGCGGATTATCCAGCACCGGGCGGGCCGGTCCGCGTTCGACGATCTCGCCCTTGCGCATGATGATGATGTTGTCGCTGACGTAATAGGCGGTGGCCAGATCGTGGGTGATATAGATGATCGACAGCCCGAGTTCGCTCTTCAGCCGGCCGAAGAGGTTGACGATCGCCATGCGCAGCGAGGCGTCGACCATCGAGACCGGTTCGTCGGCGACCAGCAGGCGCGGCTGCGGGATCAGCGCGCGGGCGATGGCGACACGCTGAAGCTGGCCGCCGGAGAGTTCGTGGGGGAAGCGGCCTTTGACTTCCTCGAGGGTGAGGCCGACATGCACGAGGGCGGCATCGGCCATGCGCTCGGCTTCTTTCCGGTCTATCCGCTTTCCCGGGCCCGACAGGTTGCGGGCGGTTTCGAACAGGTAACGGTCGACCCGCTTCAGCGGATTGAAGGCTTCGAACGGGTTCTGCAGAACCGGCTGCACCTCCTTCATGAAGGCCTTGCGTTCGGAGCGGCTATGGATGGAGACGGCTTGGCCGGAGAATTCCAGCTGCCCTTCCGTCGGTTCGGTCTGCCCCAGGATCATTGCGGCGATCGTCGATTTTCCCGAGCCGGATTCGCCGACGATCGACAGGATTTCCGGCTCTTCCCCGACTTCGAAACTGACATCCTTGACCGCGGTGATCAGGCGCCGGCCGAGCATGCCGCCCTGGCGATAGACTTTGGTGACATGCGTGAGGTGAAGCAGAGCGGTCAAACCTGATCTCCCGTAACTGCAAAACAAGCCACACGGCGCTCCGGCTCGACGGTGACGAGCGGCGGCACCTTCTGCGAGCAGATTTCCATCCGTTTCGGACAGCGCGGGTGAAAGCGGCAGCCTTCCGGCGGCATGGCAAGGTTCGGCGGGCGCCCCTCCAGCGACGGCCGCGTCGTCGCATCGCCGATGCGCGGCAGGCTGCCGACGAGGTGCTGCGTATAGGGATGCAGCGGCTTGCTGAAGAGTTTGGGGGTCGGCGCTTCCTCGACCAGACGTCCGGCATAGACGATGCCGATGCGGTCGGACACCGTGGCGTGCACCCCCATATCATGGGTGACGAACAGAAAGGACGAGCCCATCTCGCGCTGGATCTCGCGGATCATCGACAGCACGTCGCGCTGGACGATGACGTCGAGCGCGGTCGTCGGCTCGTCGGCGATGATGAATTCCGGCGTCAGGATGGTGGCGAGCGCAATGGTCATGCGCTGGCGCATGCCGCCGGAGAGTTCGTGCGGATAGGCGTCGAGCAGATGCGGATCGAGCTTCAGCCGCTGCAGATGGGCCGCGACCCTTTCGAAGAAGACCTGTTTGCCGACAGCCATGTGGCGGAAGGCGAAATCGGTGAAGGAATGGCGGATCCGGCGCACCGGGTTGAGCACGTTCATCGAGCCCTGCATGATATAGGACAGATGCTTCCAGCGCAGCGCCATGCGCTCCTCCGGCTTCATCGCGTAGATGTCCTGCGTGCCGCCGGCAAAGTGGAATTTCACGCTGCCCGACACGACTCTCAGCGGCGGCCGGATGGCGCCGGCGATGGTTTTGATCAGGGTCGTCTTGCCGCTGCTCGATTCGCCGGCGACGCCATAGACCTCGCCGCGGCCGATCGTCAGGCTGATATCGTCGACGGCGCGCACCTCGCGATCGACGCCAAAAAGGAAGGCGCGGTAATAGGCTTTCAGGTTTTCGATTTCGACCAAAGGCTCCATGCTAACTTCCCATCCGGTTCAGCCGGCTGCGCGGATCATTGTATTCGTTCATCGACATCGACAGCAGGAAGAGCGCCAGGAACAGAATGACGATGACGGCGACGGGCGCCGCCACCCACCACCACACTCCCGATATCAGCGCCGAATGCGCATTGGCCCAGTAGATCATCATGCCCATGGTCGGCGTCTCGATATCGGTGAAGCCGAGCACCGAAAGGGTGATCTCCATGCCGATCGACCAGATCATGTTGTTCATGGTGGTGGCGAAGACGATCGGCAGCACATAGGGCAGGTGCTCCTCGACCAGGATCTTGCGCATGCTCATGCCGGAATAGACGCTCTGGGTGGTAAACGGCCTGGTCTTCAGGCCGATCGCCACCGAGCGGATGAGGCGTGCATCGTAGGACCAGCCGAGCGAGGCCATGATGACGATCAGCGTCGTCCAGGTCATGCTGTCCTTCAGCACGAAATAGAACAGGATCAGCAGCGGAAATTGCGGGATGACCATGACGCTGTCGTTGATCGCCATCAGCACCCGGTCGACCGCGCCGCCGGCATAACCGGCGACCAGGCCGACGACCAGCGATATGATGCGGGAGAGAAAGGCGACGCCGATGCCGAAATAGAGCGTGTTGCGCAGCGCCGTCGTCAGCTGCCAGAACACGTCCTGGCCGCGCGATGTGGTGCCGAGCCAGTAATCGCCGTCGGGCGGCATATCGGGCGGCAGAAGATAGATGTCCGTCGGCGCGTAGGGCGAGAAATAGGACAGGATGATGAACCCGACGATGACGGCAAAGAGCAGCAGGCCGCAGAGAAATTCCAGGTTCTGGCGTGCGAGGTCGCGGACGATGGTAAACATGGCCTATTCCACCTTGATGCGCGGGTCGATCAGCGGGCTCAGAATGTCGATGATGAAGACGGCGGCGGCGACGCCGACGATCGACAAGGCGCTGAGGCCGAGCACCAGGCTGTAGTCGCCGGCATGCACCGCCGAAATCAACAGGTTGCCGATGCCGGGATAGCCGAAGACGATTTCAGTGATGACCGTGCCGTTGAAGATCGCGCCGAGCGACATGGCAAGCCCGGTGAATTGCGGCACCATGGCGTTGCGGGCGATGTAGGAGCGGAGGATCTTCCGCTTCGGCACCCCGCCGAGTTCGGCGAAGACGACGTAGTCATCGGTGATGATGTTGGACACCAGCGCCCGCATGCCGATCAGCCAGCTGCCGGCACCGACAAGGATCAGCGACAGGGCCGGCAGGATCGAATGTTCGAGGATATCGAGCACCAGGGAAAACGACAGGTTCAGATTGGCGTTCATCTCATAGCCGCCATTGATCGGCAGCACCGGCCAGAGATAGCCGAAGACGATGAGCAGCACGAAGGCCAGGATATAGTAGGGAATGGGCAGCAGGGCGATGCAGACCAGGCTGACGGCCTTCAGCACCATGTTCTTCCGGTAATAGCCGGCAAGCGCGCCGATCGCATTGCCGAGCACGAAGGTGATCAGCGTCGAGACCGTCATCAGCCCGATGGTCCAGGGCAGGGACCGCAGAATGATCGTGGAAACGGGTGTCGGAAAGGCCGACAGCGAGGGGCCGAGATCGCCGGTCGCAAGCCGCAGCCAGAAATGTACATATTGCTGCCAGATCGAGCCCTCCATGCCGTAAAGCTCGCGCAGCGATTGACGCATCAGTTCGATCGCATTCGGATCGGACTGCCCCATCTGGGTGATGGCGCCTATGCTTTCTTCGACCGGATCGATCGGGGTCAGGTGGGTGACGAAGAAGGTGATGCTGACGCCAAGAAAGACGACGAGCAGAAACTGACCGAACCGCTTCAGCACAAAGATCAGATAGGGCGTCATAAGGCAGTGGTTCCTCTCTGGTTTCCTTCAGCGCCGGGAAGGGATCGAAGGAAAGGATCGGCGGGCAGGGCCCGCCGATAAGGGGCCGGCGCGTGGCTAAAGCGCCGGCGTTGGGAGGATTATTTCGGTTGAGCCGGCTTCAGCTTGACCATCATCAGCCTGGAATTCGCCCAGTTCGGAACCGGGTCGGTATAGGGGTCTGCGATGGTGGGGTAACCGGTCCAATAGGTCGTGTCCATCGAGGTGAAGACGTTGTAGGACATCAGCGGGATCGTCGGCATTTCTTTGGCGACCAGCTTCAGATAATCCTTGCCGAGCTCGATGCCCTTGGGATCGTCGGCGCTGATGCCGCGGATGGTCTCGATGATCTTGTCGAGTTCCGGATTGGTCCAGCGCTGCCAGTTGCGCGGCGGCTGAACTTCACCCTTTTTGGCGACGAACTGCGAGTGCCAGCTGTCGAGGAAGAACGACAGATCGGGATCGCCGCCCCAGGTCTCGACGCTCCAGGCAATCGCCACCTGGAAATCGCCGGGCTGCAGCGCCACCTGCCACAGGTTGGTCGTCGGCACGGCTTTGGCATCGATGCCGAAGGCGGCCCATTGCTGTGCGATCAGCGTGCCGGCCCGGGTGAAAACGGAGCGCGTGTCGCCCTCCACCGTCATCCGGATCTTGAACGGCTGGCCATCCGGGGTCATCCATTTGCCGCCGCTCTTCTTGAAGCCGGCCTTTTCAAGCAGCTCGGCGGCTGCCTGCGGATTGGGCTTCCACCAGCCATAGCCGAAGGCCGTGCTGATCGCCTCAGGATCGGTCGGGATCTGGTCCTTGAATTTCGGCTGCTTGCGCAGGAGATCGGCGACCTGCTGCCCGATCGTCGGGTCGTAGGGCTTGATCTTCTGCTTGCCGGTGTCGATCTCGAAATCCTTCAGCCAATCCTGCATTGGCGCCTGATAGTCTTTCATGGCGATCGCCGTCGGCGGCACACCGAGTGCCGAGAGCGTGGCGGTGCCGCGGTAGCTCGCCATGTCGACGGCCTTGATGTCGATCAGCAAGGCAAGCGCCCAGCGCACATCGGGATTGTTGAAGGTCGGATCCTGGGTGTTGAAGATCACCGCCGGAAGCGTCGGATCGGGATGGGCGAAGGGGAAGCCCGGGAACCAGGTCTCGATCGACTTGGATTTTTCCTTCAGCGTGAACATGCCCTCGGGCGTATTGTCGTGGATGATATCGAGATTGTGCTCGAGCTGGGCGATGGTGCGTTTATCCGGCGGGCCGGGATCGACGTAGGTCACATACTTCGGGGCCGGCTCGCCGAAGCGGGCAAGCGATGTCTTCTGCCAGTCGTCGCGCTTCTCCCAGGTATACCACTTGCCCTGAGGGTCGTAGGCCTTGAGCTTGTAGGCGCCGAGCGAGACCGGATTGGCGAAATCGTAGCGAAGCGGATCGGCCACTTTCTCGAACACATGCTTGGGCATGATCCAGGCGCCGTTCCAGCGCACGGTGAAAAGCGCGTGGAAGCGCGAATTGGGCTTCTTCAGCTTGAACACCACGGTCTGGGGATCGGTCGCCTCGACGCTTGCCACCTGCACCGAGAAGGCCGCACTCCAGACCATGCCGGGGTGATCCATCTGCGTCTTGACGGTATAGACCACGTCGTCTGCCGTGAACTCGACGCCGTCGCTCCAGAAGAGCCCCTTGCGCAGTTTTACGGTCATCTCGGTGAAGTCGGCATTATATTGCGGCTTGTCGGCGGCGAGCGAATTATCCCAGGTCGCGCCGCCAAGCCCTTGTTCGGGGTCGATATACCAGAGCGTATCCATGGTCAGCTGCTGCAGACCGGTGGAAACACCGGCGCCGGCATTGACCCAGATGTTGAACCAGCCGGGATTTTTGATCGTCCCTTCCGGATTTTCGACGATGAGCGTCTCCTTGCGCGGCAAGGAGGTGTAGTCATCGGCCCTGGCCGCCGCCGTCAGGCCGAGTGCGGCCAGCGCGACGCCAAAGGCGAGCCTCTTCAACTGTTGCATGAACTCCTCCCTAGAAAGCGACGATCGGCGGCCGCAAGGGCACGCATGGGCACGTCGCGGTTGTCGGTTCGCAAAGGCCCGGGACTTCAGGTCCTGGGCTCTGGCGAACCATCCTTCCGGCCCGCCTGCCTCCTCGCAGTCGAGCCGAATCTCTTGAGCCGGGGCCAGTGGGCCTTATCCGGCGGCGGCTGTCACACCGACAGCCGAATGACGTTGTAGGACAGCGGCTTCAGCGCCGCCCGCAACCGTCCGTCCTCAATCTCAGCGCTCTCGGCTTTGACGGGGGCGACCTTATCTTGCCGCTGAGCCGTGTTGACGGCTTCGAGATCGCTATGGGTCATTTCCACCTGCTCGACGACGCTCGCGGCCCCAAAACCTTCCAGCCGCACATCGAGATCGAGCGCCGTGTTCGGATGGCGGTTGACGGCAAAGAAGGTCAGCGTCTTGCCATCCTCGGAATGGACGGCCGAGACGTCGAGATAGGGAACGTCGTTCTCCTCGTCGCTGTCATAGGTCGGGCCATCGACGACCAGCTGCAGTGCTGCGCCGCGGCCATATCGGGAGGCGTAGTAGAAGGGATAATAAATCGTCTGGCGCCAGGCGGCCCCGCCATCATCGGTCATAATAGGGGCAATGACGTTGACGAGCTGGGCGATGCAGGCGATGCGCACCCGGTCGGAACGGCGGATGAAGGTGTTCAGGATACCGCCGACCTGCAGCACGTCTTCGAAATTATAGACGTCTTCAAGCAGATGCGGCGCATCCGGCCACTCGTCGCGCGCCAGGATTTCCTTGTCCTGCTGGTTGGAATGGTACCAGACGTTCCATTCGTCGAAGGAAATGCCGATCGTCTTCTTCGAGCGCTTTTTCGCCTTGATGTAGTCGATCACGCCGCCGATCGTGGTGATGTAGCGGTCGAGCTTCGTCGCGCGGGAGAGATAGTTCAGCGTATTCTTCTCGCGGTTGGCGAAATACATATGCAGCGAGATATGGTCGGCGCTGTCGTAGCACTGCTCGAGGACCTGAGCCTCCCAATCGGGATAGGTCTTCATGTCGGAATTGGAGGAGCCGCAGACCACGAGTTCGAGCGACTTGTCGAAGCCGCGCATGGCCTTGGCCGTCTCGTCCGCGAGCCGGCCATATTCATAGGCCGATTTGTGGCCGACCTGCCAGGGTCCGTCCATCTCATTGCCGAGGCACCACAATTTGACATCGTGCGGATTGGCCCAGCCGTGTTTGCGGCGCAGATCGGAATAATAAGTGCCGCCGGGATGGTTGCAATATTCGAGGAAATTGCGGGCGGCATCCAGGCCGCGGGATCCGAGATTGACGGCGAGCATCGGCTTGGTGTTCGCCTTCTTGCACCAGTCGACGAATTCGTTGACGCCGATCTGGTTGGCTTCGCGGGTGCGCCAGGCAAGGTCGAGGCGGACAGGGCGCTCAGAGCGCGGGCCGACGCCATCTTCCCAATTATAGGCCGAGACGAAATTGCCGCCGGGATAACGGCAGTAGGGCGTGTCGAGATCACGCACCAGATCGAGCACGTCGCGGCGGAAACCGTCCTCGTCGGCTGTCGGATGTCCGGGCTCGTAGATGCCGCCGTAGATCGCTCTGCCGAGATGCTCGAGAAACGAGCTGTAGAGCCTGGAATCAATGGTCGCGATGCGGAAATCGCGGTGGGCAACGACATTGGTCTTCAACGGATCCTCCCGTTTATGTATCAGAAATTTTGTTTTCTTGCCTCTAACTTGATATCAGGAATGTCGTTGTGTCAACCAAGGTTCGCATTTAATCATACTATTGCGCAATTGGAGAAAATTCATTTCATATCAATTGCTTGCTGTAAATTAGTCGTCGCTGAATCAATAAAAAATCGGGCTTTTAAAATCAGTATTTCCGATATTGTCTAATCAGACGTGCAGCCGCATGATGATGTCGCGGCCGTGATTTCCGAAGCCGCGGCCGAAAATATTGACGCCGCCCGTGTGGCCGGCATTCTCGGCGATGCCGACGCGCAGCCGAATGGACGAGTGCTGGCCGAGCGCGAGATCGCCGAGTGTGACATTCGAGGCGGCGACACCGTCGATGAAGGTGCCGCGCGTCGAGATGCGCCAGGTCTTCATCGCCCCATATTGCGAGCCTTCCAGCTTCCACCAGGCCGGCGT
The DNA here is from genome assembly GCF_002211295.1 of Rhizobium sp. N122. Lineage (NCBI taxonomy): Bacteria > Pseudomonadati > Pseudomonadota > Alphaproteobacteria > Hyphomicrobiales > Rhizobiaceae > Rhizobium > Rhizobium sp. N122. The sequence continues at coordinate 21,350 of NZ_LOKU01000067.1, forward strand.
GAAGGCGCCGCGCTTGTCGCCGTAGTCGCCGGGCGAGGTCCAGGTGCCGATCGCCATGCCGTTGACCCAGAGCGTGATGTCGGAAGGCCAGTCCGGATTGGTGCCGGGCACCTCGGACGACAGCTCCATCGAAAATTCGATGGCTCGGATGTCCTTATTCAAGACCTTGGCATTGTTGGGGAATTTATACTCGACATAGCCCCGGCCGAACCAGACGAGCCCCGCCTGCATGCGCTGCGGATCAAGGAAATAATCGGGCACATCGAGGGGGCCGATGACGCTTTCGCTGGAGCAAAGACCGCAGGGCGCATGCACGTCGCAGCTGGTGTAGAGCCCCACCGGCATCTCGACTTCGATGATATTGTTGGCCCGTTGAGCGGCACTTTCCTCGAAGCTGATCAGGATTTCGCTGTAGACGGCCGAGCAGATCTTCTGGTTGCCCTTGCGCGCCTTGGCCAGCCGGGATTCGACGAGGCCGGCCTCTTCCAAAATCTGGATGCCGGTGGCAACAGTCGATTGCGGCAGGGAAAGTGCCTGCGCGATATCATTGATATTTGTCGGCCCTTTGGCGCAGAGCAACTTGAGCATCTCAACCCGCGCCGGCGCCGAAAGCGCCCGGATCGCCTCATTATTCTCGCCGGCGGCAATCGTCAAAAACGAACGTTCCATCATCCCCCCAAGATTTCCCGGAGAAATGATGTATATCGGAAATTTCGATACATCAAGTGGGTACTAAAACGATATGGCGGGATCCAAGCCTCGTTTTGCCATTACTTTGAAACGTGCGCGCTAGGCAATGCGCCGGGCCGCAGCTACATCGCGTAATGCCGGGGTATATGTGCACCTGGCTAGAAGTTAGCAGTGTGAAATGCGCAGCCCAAAATTCGAGAATCAAAGGTTAGGCGTCTACTGCTGTGGGCATATGTCCCGGGGTGAACGGCCGGCGCTCCTCGTCGTTAGGGAAGACGGGGACCGGCAGTTTTTATGTGGCGGTGTTGATCACAGTGATCCACTTGAACCATACCACGTTAGCGTCGGCATCTTGCTAAATGCCGACCCGACGCTCAACCAGATCGCAGATCTTGCCTCAGAGTGGGAGGCCCAGTGCGCTGAAATTGGAGGCGCCTGGCTGAGAACTGTTGGGACGCAATAGGTACGCTGTGATGGCTGCGCTTCAGGCGGGGGGGGCGCTGAACCTATCGAACTCATCGGGCGGCGTAGTGGCGCGCTGCGAGCAACTAGACGCCCCTGTGTATCGCCAACTTTCATCCGAGTGATGAGCGCCTGAATCGTCGAACCTTGGCTCATTCACCAACGCAGAGCGGCCGAATTACTTCAATGCCCACCCACCTCCGGCAGCAGGTCCGCATCGGTCAGCGTCCCCAGAAAGGCGACGATGTCGTCGATATCGGGGTCGGTCAGCGCCGGTGCATCGCCGGGCTTCCGGCCGAAGGGCGGATCCTGGTTGAGATTGCCCCAGTAGGTCTGCGGCAGGTCGTCATATTTGCGCACCGAGCCGTCGGAATTCCTGAGATACCAGCGGCCGGGATCGCTGTCGCGGGTGGCATAGAAGGAGACCACGTCGCGCAGCGTGTGGAAATAGCCGTTGTGGAAGAAGCTCTTCTTCAGCGCGACATTGCGCAGCGTCGGCGTGCGGAACAGGCCACAATATTCGCTGTGTCCGGCAAGGTCGGTACGCTGAGGGCCGCAGAGGCCGAGATCGTGATAGTTGGGGTCGCTGTTGGCCGGGATTGCCATGTTCCGCGGGGCGGCAAGGCCGAGGAAGCCGAAGTCGGAAAATTGCGGCGGCTCGCCGTCATTGGCGGGTTCGCTCAGGTGGCAGCTCGAACAGTTGCCCTTTGCGGGATCCTCGAACAACTGGCGGCCGCGCAATTCCTGCGCGCTCAGCGTCGCCTTGCCGGCGAGAAAGGCGTCGTAGCGGCTGGAATAGGGATAGAAGTCCGGGCCGCTCTGCTCGAAGGTGGCGAGCGCCTCGGCGGCAGCGTCGAACGTGTCCTGCGGATTGTCCAACACGCTGTCGCCGAAGGCTGCCTTGATGGCGTTGGCATAGGGCGCCTTGCGCAGCTTGGCCGCGACCTCGGCCGCATCCTTGTTGCCCATCTCGAAGGGTGAGAGCAGCGGGATCTTCGCCTGGTCGGCGCCGTGATCGACCCGGCCGTCCCAGGTCAGGCCGCCGGTCGGGCCATTGTCGACGCTTTCGTCGCCCTCGTCCTCGGAATCGTAAAAATGCTCGCTGAAGGAGGGCACCGCCTGCAGATAACGCAACGTCGGCACGGCGCGCAGGCCCGGCTTGTTCAAATCCTTGCCGCCCATCTCGACCGGTGCGGCCGAGGCCGGGCCGAAGGCGTGGAGGGGATCATGGCAGGAGGCGCAGGCCTGCAGCCCCGAGGCCGACAGCGAGGGGTCTGAGAATATCTTGCGGCCGAGCGCGGTCAGCGTCTCGGCCCGGGCGCAGGCCTCGGCGCGCGACATCGGGCCGGGATGGACGCCGCCGGCGGCGACCGCCGCGCTGCTTTGCCGCAGCGGCAGAATCGCCAGACAGAGTGCCGCTGCACCGATTCCGGCCGCCAGACCGGAGCGCGTCAGCCAGGTGATTTTCGTCGTCATGATAAGGATTCCAATAGCTTGGGACTACCACCCATCATGATCGAACCTCGCTGCAACAATTTGATGACGGCCTTCTGCTGCGACCCCACGGCAAGCCCGACGTCACAAAGTTGATAGATGGCGGGAATAGCGTCGGTGCGCCCCCGAGCGTTTCCCGCTCCCTCTAGCCAACGCCCCAGCCATGAGGTTATCCCGTGAAAAGACTGAAACTCCTCAACGCCCTCTGTCTCGCCGGATCGGCGATGGTGCCGCTCGCGATAGTGACGGCAGCCGATGCCGCGCCCGCCGGTTACGACAAGATCGACAATATCGTCGTCATCTATGCCGAAAACCGCAGCTTCGATAATCTCTATGGCGGCTTTCCCGGCGCCGACGGCCTTGCCAATGTCAGCGCCGATCAGGCGCGCCAGCTCGACCGCGATGGCCAGCCGCTCGCCGAGCTGCCGCCGGCCTGGGGCGGGCTGACCGCCAAGGGTGTCACGCCTGCGATCACCGAGGCGCAGTCGGCCCATCTTGCCAATGCCAGCTTTGCGATCGACGATCCGAAAGGATTCGCGCTGGCGCCGTCGGTCATCACCCGCGATCTCTGGCACCGTTTCTACCAGGAGCAAATGCAGATCGACGGCGGCAAGAACGACAAGTTCGTCGCCTGGGCCGATTCCGGCAGCCTGGTCATGGGCCATTATGACGGCTCCATCCTGCCGATGTGGCAGGTGGCGAAGCGATACGTGCTTGCCGACAACTTTTTCCAGGGCGCCTTCGGCGGCTCTTTCCTCAATCACTTCGCGCTGGTCTGCGCCTGTGCGCCCTATTACCCGGATGCCGACAAGAGCCCGGCCAAGCCGGTGATCGCCAAGGTCGATGCTGACGGCACGTCGCTTGTTATGGCCGACAACGCCCCGAAGTCGGCACTCGACGGCGCCCCGAAATTCGTCTCCGACGGCACGCTGACGCCCGATTTCTACGCCGTCAACACCATGCAGCCGCCCTATCAACCGAGCGCCAATCCGCCGGCCAAGGACGGCGATCCGGCCTTGGCCGATCCGGCTGCGGCGACAACGCTGCCGCCGCAGCATGCGGTGACCATCGGCGACCTGCTGTCGCAGAAAGGCGTCAGCTGGGCCTGGTATAGCGGCGCCTGGCAGGCGGCGCTGGACGGCAAGAACGCCACGCCGGTGCCGAACTTCCAGTTCCACCATCAGCCGTTCAACTATTTCGCCAATTTCGCGCCCGGCACGCCGGCGCGCGCCGAACATCTGAAGGACGGCGGCCTGGCCGGCGAAGCCTTCCTGAAGGATATCGACGACGGCAAGCTGCCGGCGGTTTCCTTCTACAAGCCGCAGGGCAATCTCAACGAACATGGCGGTTATGCCGATGTCGCTAGCGGCGACCAGCATCTTGCCGATATCGTCTCCCATCTCGAGAAGAGCCCGCAATGGGGCCATATGCTCGTCATCGTCACCTATGATGAGAATGGCGGCTTCTGGGATCACGTCGCGCCGCCGAAGGCCGATCGCTGGGGCCCGGGCAACCGCATTCCGGCCTTCATCATCTCGCCCTTCGCCAAGGGCGGCAGCGTCGATCACACCCAGTACGACACGACCTCGATCATCCGTCTGATCACCGCGCGCTACGATCTGCCGGTGCTGCCGGGCATCGTCGCCCGCGACAAGGCGCTTGCTGATAACGGTCGTCCGCCGATGGGCGATCTCACCGCCGCGCTCGACCTGACGCATTGATCATCGCGAGCGGCTCCGGCGCTGGCCGGGGCCGCCCCTTTTCTCATGCTTGCCGTCAGCGGCGCAGCAGCGCCCGCAAGGTGGCCTGGGTTTCCTTCAGCAGTGGCAGATAGCGCGCCTTCATCTCCGCGGCCGGAACGAGGGCGGCCGGCGCGCCGATATTGATCGCCGCAACCGTTTCGCCGCGGTCGTTTGCGACAGGCACGGCGATCGAGCAGAGGCCGATTTCCAGCTCCTGATCGATGATGGCGTAACCTTCGGCGCGCACGCGACGGAATTCGGCGATCAGCTCTTCCGGGTCGGTCTTGGTGCTCGGCGTGTTTTGCTTCAGCTCGCTGCGGGCCAGGATGGCGCGCGCGTCGCTTTCGCCAAGGGCTGCGAGCAGCACCCGGCCCATCGAGGCGCAATAGGCCGGCAGGCGGCTGCCGGGGGTGAGATTGATCGACATGACCCGGCGCTGCGCGGCCCGGGCGATATAGACGATTTCGGTGCCGTCGAGCACCGACGCCGAGGCGCTCTGGCCGGCCTTTTCCGAGAGATGATCGAGATGCGGCTGCAGCAGCGCCGGCAGCGGCGTCGCCGAGAGATAGGCATGGCCGAGCCTGAGAATCTTCGGCGTCAGCGAGAAGAACTTGCCGTCATAATCGGCGTAGCCAAGCTCGGCGAGCGTCAGCAGCGAGCGGCGCACCGTGGCGCGGTCGAGATCCGTCAGCTTCGAAGCTTCGGCAATCGAAAGCCGCTGCCGCGTTTCGCCGAAGGCTTCGATGACTTTCAGGCCGCGGGCAAAGCCGCTGACGAAGTCCGTTTCGCGCATTGTTGGCTCCTGTCGTCAAACCAAATTTTATACCGCTCCGCCCTTCGCTTGCGCTTCGGGCATTCGTCGCTGCAATCGATTCACTGGATCGATTGCTCGGGCTGCGCCCGACCGCTCCTCATTGTGCGATATATGAACAAAAGTCAAATAACGCACAAATTGTCTTGCAGTATGCCCCTGCTGCGCTTTATCTGAGCAACAGGATGGGACGGGCAGGTGTCTGGCCGATCGAGCCTAGGAGATATCCGGCATGGACAAGACAGTCGGGAGCACGGCCGAGGCCGTCTCCGAGATCGGCGACGGCGCGACCGTGATGATCGGTGGTTTCGGCGGCTCCGGCGCGCCGATCGAGCTCATTCATGCCCTGATCGACAAGGGCAGCAAGAACCTCACCGTGATCAACAACAATGCCGGCAACGGCCGCATCGGCATTGCTGCGATGATCGATGCCGGCATGGTCAGGAAGATGATCTGCTCGTTTCCGCGTTCGTCGGATCCACGTGCCTTCACCGACAAATACCTGGCCGGCGAGATCGAACTGGAACTGGTGCCGCAGGGGACGCTGGCCGAGCGCATCCGCGCCGGCGGCGCCGGCATTCCGGCTTTCTACACGCCGACAGGTTACGGCACGGAACTCGCCGAGGGCAAGGTCATCGCCGAATTCGACGGCCGCCATTATGTGCAGGAACGCTGGCTGAAGGCCGATTTTGCGATCGTGAAGGCGGAGATCGGCGATAACCATGGCAACCTGACCTACAATAAGGCCGGCCGCAACTTCAATCCGCTGATGTGCATGGCGGCGGCGAAGACCATCGTTCAGGTTTCATCGATCGTACCAGCCGGCGGTATCGATCCCGAGCATGTGGTGACACCCGGCATCTTCGTCGATCGCGTCGTCGCCGCTCCCCATCCGCAGCAGGAAGAAGAACTCATTCGAGCCGGAGTGGCCTACGTATGACCGTCGATAACCATCCCATCAATACAAGGGAAGATATCAAGCTTTCCAACGCGCAGATAGCCTGGCGCGCCGCGCAGGACATCGCCGACGGCGCCTATGTGAACCTCGGCATCGGCTTTCCCGAAATGGTCGCCCGCTATCAGCCGCCCGGCCGCCAGGCGATCTTTCACACCGAAAACGGCATCCTGAATTTCGGCGAACCGCCCGCCGAAGGCGAGGAGGACTGGGATCTGATCAATGCCGGCAAGAAGGCGGTGACGCTGAAGCCGGGGGCGGCCTTCTTCCACCACGCCGACAGCTTCGCCATGGTGCGCGGCGGCCATCTCGATGTCGCGATCCTCGGCGCCTACCAGGTCGCCCAAAGCGGCGATCTCGCCAACTGGCGGGTCGGCAGCAAGGGCGTGCCGGCGGTCGGCGGCGCCATGGATCTCGTGCACGGCGCCAAGCAGGTTTGCGTCATCACCGAGCATGTCACCAAGACGGGCGAGCCGAAGCTGGTGGAGAAATGCACCTTCCCGCTGACCGGCGTCGCCTGCATCACCCGCGTCTATACCAGCCACGCCGTCATCGACATCGTCGACGGGCGCTTCGTCCTGCGGGAGAAGCTGGCCGCGATGTCGCTGGAGGAATTGCAGGCAATGACAGGGGCGCCGTTGCACGTCGACGGGCCGGTTGCCGATCTCGTCGTCCCGGAACTCTGAGGAAGAGCCATGACCGAAGCCTTTATCTGCGACTATATCAGGACGCCGATCGGCCGCTTCGCCGGCTCGCTCGCCCCGGTGCGGGCCGACGATCTCGGCGCCGTTCCGCTGAAGGCGCTGATGGAGCGCAACGGCGGCGTCGACTGGGAAGCCGTCGACGACGTGATTTTCGGCTGCGCCAACCAGGCGGGCGAGGACAATCGCAATGTGGCGCGCATGTCGGCGCTGCTCGCCGGTCTGCCGATCGCCGTCCCGGGCACGACGATCAACCGGCTCTGCGGCTCCGGCATGGATGCGGTGATCACGGCCGCACGCGCCATCCGCGCCAGCGAGGCCGAGCTGATGATCGCGGGTGGTGTCGAAAGCATGTCGCGCGCCCCCTTCGTCATGCCGAAGGCAGAGACCGCCTTTTCGCGGGCCGCCGAAATCCACGACACGACGATCGGCTGGCGTTTCGTCAACCCGCTGATGAAGAAGCAATATGGCGTCGATTCCATGCCGGAGACCGGCGAGAACGTCGCCGAGGACTATCATGTCAGCCGTGAGGACCAGGATGCCTTTGCGGTGCGCAGCCAGGCGAAGGCGGCCGCCGCTCAGGCAAGCGGACGGCTGGCGAAGGAGATCGTCCCGGTCACCATCCCGCAGCGCAAGGGCGATGCCATCATCGTCGACAAGGACGAACATCCGCGTGCGACGACAATCGAGACGCTGGCGAAGCTTGCGACCCCTTTCAAGAAGGAAGGCGGCACGGTGACCGCCGGCAATGCCTCCGGCGTCAATGACGGGGCGGCGGCGCTGATCGTCGCTTCGGAAGCGGCGGCGCGAAAATATGGCCTGACCCCGATCGCCCGCATCCTCGGTGGCGCCTCCGCCGCCGTTCCGCCGCGGGTGATGGGCGTCGGCCCGATCCCGGCTTCGCGCAAGCTGATGGCCCGGCTCGGCATGACTCCGGAACAGTTCGACGTCATCGAACTCAATGAGGCCTTCGCCAGCCAGGGGCTGGCGGTGCTGCGCGCGCTCGGCATTGCCGACGATGATGCCCGGGTCAACCGCAACGGCGGCGCGATCGCGCTTGGCCATCCGCTTGGAATGTCGGGCGCCCGCATCACCGGCACGGCGGCGCTCGAACTTGTGGAGACCGGTGGAAAATATTCGCTATCGACCATGTGCATCGGCGTCGGCCAGGGCATTGCGGTCGCGCTCGAAAGGGTTTGAGCGCGCTCGCGCCGTTGCGCCCGCTGCCCGGCTTCTGTAGAAATCGGGCATGCTGATCCGACCCGCAGAAAACGACGACCGAGACGCCATCTGGAGGATCATCGGCCCGACGATCCGCGCCGGCGAGACCTATGCGCTCGACCGCGATCTCTCCGAGACCGATGCGCTCGCCTATTGGATGGGGCCGGACCGCGAGACCTTCGTCGCCGAAGAGGATGGCGTCATCCTCGGCACCTATTACATCAAGGCCAACCAGGCCGGTGGCGGCCGCCATGTCTGCAATTGCGGTTACATGACCGCTGCTGCCGCGGCCGGCCGCGGCGTCGCCCGCCGGATGCATGAGCATTCCCTGGATCATGCCCGCGAAAGCGGCTTTCGCGCCATGCAGTTCAATTTCGTCGTCAGCAGCAACCGCCGCGCCGTAGGGCTCTGGCAATCCCTCGGCTTCGACATCGTCGGCCGTCTCCCCGGCGTCTTCCTTCATCCGACAGAGGGTTATGTCGACGCGCTGGTGATGTTTCGCACTCTGTAGCACTATCCGGCGAAAAAAGATGTGAGCCGCTGTCGAAATCGCAAGGGCCCAAACGTCTTTAGATCGCGAGGCGCCGATGCGTCGCGATCACTCTGTCGGCATGGAGGTTATGAAGCCATGGGTGTTTCCTATCGTTGGGTCATTGTCGCCTTGGGCGCATTGATGTCGTGCGTGGCCATCGGCACGATGTTCTCGCTGGCGATTTTCCAGGAGCCGATCGCCAGCGCGACTGGCTGGTCGCATGTCGGGATCGCCAGCGGGATGACGCTGAATTTCATCGTCATGGGTTTCGGCGGTTTCCTCTGGGGTGCGGCCAGCGACCGTTTCGGCCCGCGCATCGTCGTGCTGATCGGCTCCGTACTGCTCGGCCTGGCACTGGTTCTGGCGAGCCGGGCCGAAACGTTGTTACAGTTCCAGCTGACCTACGGCATCCTCGTCGGCCTCGCCGCCAGCACCTTCTTCGCGCCGATGATTGCGGCGACGACCGCCTGGTTCGATGAAAACCGCGGCCTTGCGGTGTCGCTCGTTTCCGCCGGCATGGGTGTCGCGCCGATGACGATCTCGCCTTTCGCCCGCTGGCTGATCTCGGCCTATGAATGGCGCCCCGCCATGCTGATCATCGGTGTCGCGGCCTGGGTGCTGCTGGTGCCTGCCGCGCTGCTGGTCCGGCGCCCGCCGGCCGAAACCGTCGATACCGGCACCGAGTTTGCCGCGGAAGGCGCCCGGCCACAGCTGTCGAAAGTCTTCCGCTCGCCGCAATTCATCGTGCTCGGCCTGACCTTCTTTGCCTGCTGCGCGGCCCATTCGGGCCCGATCTTCCATATGGTCAACTATGCGACGATCTGCGGCGTCGCGCCGATGGCGGCCGTCAGCATCTACAGCGTCGAGGGTCTGGCCGGCCTCGGCGGCCGGCTGCTCTATGGCACCCTTGCCGACCGGATCGGCGTGAAGCCGGTGCTGGTCGCCGGCCTGCTGGTGCAGGCGGGCGCGCTCGCGACCTATCTGCTCGTCAGCGAGTTGACGGAGTTCTATGCGCTCGCCATCGTCTTCGGCAGCGCCTATGGTGGGGTGATGCCGCTTTATGCCGTGCTGGCGCGGGAATATTTCGGCCAGCGCATCATCGGCACCGTGCTCGGCGCGGCAACAATGCTCTCCAGCCTCGGCATGGCCTTCGGGCCCCTGATCGGCGGCTGGATCTTCGATACCTTCGCCAATTATTCCTGGCTGTTCATCGGCTCGGCGATGGTTGGGCTCGGGGCTGCGGCGATTGCGCTGGCGTTCCCGCCGCTCGTGCGCCAGAAGCCGCAGCCGGTCTTTTGGGTGTCTTCGTGATGAGATCTTATTCTGATCGACAGGTCGGCGAGACCAAGACCCCTTCCCAACCCCTCCCCACAAGGGGGAGGGGCTAACGGGCCGCATCGCCTCGAAACCCTCCATCGTGCCATGTGTTGAGCGGTAACAGCCGGCAAGAGCTGTCTTTTGGTCACCGCCGGAAACCGCAACTTAGTCCCTCCCCCTTGTGGGGAGGGGTTGGGGAGGGGTCTTGGGTCGGCCCGAACTGGCCAGCCACGGCATCCCCTCCATGCAATTCTCGCCTTTTCGTGCATTGCCCTTCGCCGATTTCGGCTGATAGACTTCCCCTGTCTGTTTCATCACCTATGTCCTTGTCTTTCGGGAGGCTGTCTTAGCCATGGCGGAACTTGCTCAATTGCTCGCATCGATCAAACTGCCGGATCTCGCCGGCAAGGCGGTGCTGATCACCGGCGCCTCGACCGGGATCGGGGCGGCGCTCGCCCGCGCCTTTGCGGCGCAAGGGGCGAAAGTCGGCGTGCATTACAATGCCAGTCGCGAGCCGGCGGAAGCGCTCGCTGAAGAAATAAGGGCGGCCGGCGGCACCGTGCATCTGATCCAGGGCGATGTGTCGCGGGAAGGGGAGACCGAGCGTGTCGTCGAGGAGACGGCAAAGACCTTCGGCCATCTCGACGGGCTCATCAACAATGCCGGCGGCATGCTGGGGCGCAAGCCGACCGCAGAATATACCGACGCGCATTATGCCGCGGTCATGGATCTCAACGCCCGCTCGGTGCTGGCGGCGACGCGCGCGGCCCATCCGTGGCTGAAGAAGCAGGGCGGCTTCATCATCAACACCACTTCGATTGCCGCCCGCAACGGCGGCGGCAACGGGGCGATCCTTTATGCGGCATCGAAGGGTTTCGTCTCGACGATCACCCGTGGTCACGCCAAGGAATTCGTCGCCGATAGGATCCGGGTCAACGCTGTGGCCCCTGGCGTCATCGCCACACCCTTCCACGAGCGTTATACCAATGACGAGCAGATGGAACTGCAGCGCAAATCGATCCCAATGGGTTTTGTCGGCACATCGGAGGATTGTGTGGGCGCCTATCTCTTCCTCGCATCGCCGACGCTCTCCGGTTACATCACCGGCCAGATCATCGAGGTCAACGGCGGCCAGCTAATGCCGTAAACGCCCCTTCCGGCGCGCGATATCGTTGCTTTTCCCGGTTGATCAGGGAACTTTAGAACCGCCGTGACGTTTCCCGCTTGGTCTTTTCATCGAGCGGGGCATCATGAGCTTTTCATTTTCGGAACTCGACTTCCTCAAGCCTGAACTGGGGGCGGAGTATACGGGTTCCGGCACCCATTTCGCCGTTTTCTCGGCGCATGCGGAACAGATCGAGCTCTGCCTGTTTTCCCCGGACGGAAAGGATGAGATTGCCCGGATGCCGTTGCCGAAGCGCGAGGGCGACATCTGGTCGGGCTATGTCGCCGGCGTCGGGCCGGGCACCGTCTACGGCTACCGCGCCCATGGCCCTTACGATCCCGGCGCCGGCCATCGTTTCAATGCCAACAAGCTTCTGCTCGACCCCTATGCCAAACAGGTGACGGGCGCCCTCAAATGGGACGACGCGCTGTTCGGCTATCAGATCGGCGAAGACGACCTTACCTTCGACGAGCGCGACAGCGCGCCGTTCATGGTCAAGGGCGTCGTCCAGGATCCGGATTTCGACTGGGCGGGTGAAGAGGCGATCCGCCGCCCCTGGCCCGACACCGTCATCTACGAGGCGCATGTGCGCGGCCTGACGATGACGCATCCGAAAGTGCCGGACCGGCTGCGCGGCACCTTTCTCGGCATGTGCAGCGATCCGATCATCGACCACCTCGTCAAGCTCGGCGTCTCGGCAATCGAGCTCCTGCCGATTCAGTACTTCCTCGACGACCGTTACCTCCTGGAAAAGGATCTCCGCAATTACTGGGGCTACCAGACGCTCGGCTTTTTCGCGCCGCAATCGCGCTACCTCTCCGGAGACAAGATCACCGAGATCAAGACCATGGTGAAGCGGTTCCATGCCGCCGGCATCGAGGTGTTCATGGATGTGGTCTACAATCATACGGCCGAAGGCAGCGAGAAGGGACCGACGCTGTCCTTCCGCGGGCTCGACAATGCCAGCTATTACATCCTCTCCCCCGATGATCCCCGGCACACCTTCGATACCACAGGCACCGGCAATACGTTGAACGTCGCCAACCCGATGGTGATGCGCATGGTGCTCGACAGCCTGCGCTACTGGGTCGGGGTGATGCATATCGATGGTTTCCGCTTCGACCTTGCCAGCACGCTCGGCCGGCAGGATCTGGAATTCGATCGACAGGGTCTGTTTTTCGGCGCCATCCGGCAGGATCCGATCCTGGCCGGTGTCAAGCTGATTGCCGAACCCTGGGATATCGGTGAGGGCGGATATCAGGTCGGCGGTTTCCCGCATCCCTTCCGCGAGTGGAACGACAAGTTCCGCGACGACGTGCGCCGGTTCTGGAAGGGCGATGGCGGTATGGTGTCGGAGCTTGCGGCGCGCATCACCGGCTCGGCGCTGCAATTCAACCATTCCGACCGGGGGGCGACCTCCTCGATCAATCTTCTGTCGGCCCATGACGGCTTCACCCTGATGGATACCGTCTCCTTCGACGGCAAGCACAACGAGGCGAATGGCGAGGACAACCGGGACGGCCATTCCGACAATCATTCCGACAATATGGGCGCAGAGGGCGCGACCGATAATGCCGACATAAACGCGGCGCGGGCGCGGCGGCGGCGCAATATGATTGCGACGCTGATGCTGTCGCAGGGCGTGCCGATGATCTTGGCCGGTGACGAGATCGGCAACAGCCAGGGCGGCAACAACAACGCCTATTGCCAGGACAACGAGATCGGCTGGACGGGCTGGGATGGGCTCGACGATCCCTTCCTCAATTTCTTCAGGCAGGCCGTCGCCCTCCGCAAGGCCCATCCGGTGCTCAGGCAGGAGCGGTTCCTGACCGGCGAGGAGAGCGAGGACGGGCGCATCGAGATCGCCTGGTACAAGCCGGATGGCAGCTTCATGGACGACGGCACCTGGAATGACGATGGATTGCAGGTGCTCGGCGTCTATCTCTCAAGGAGCGTGCATGCCCCGGAAACCGAGGCGATGGACGACCTCTTCCTCGTCTTCAATGCCGGCGGCGACTGTCAGATCCACCTGCCCGAGGTGAATGGGCTGCATCAGTGGTCGCGGGTTCTCGACACCGGGACGGAGACGGAGGCATTCGCCGTGCACGATCAGGACAATCCGGTCATCGTCTATGCCCAGAGCGTCGCGGTCTTTGCGCCGACAGGCCAGACCCAGCCGCCGGAGGGGGCGACCAAGGCCCAGCGTCGCCGCTGGTTCAGGTTCGGGCGTCGGAGCAAGTAGCAGAAAAAATGAATGCCGAAGCCATCACCCAACTTGGTCTCGTTTATGTCAGCGATGCCGAACCCGGTATCCGCAGACGAAGGAAGGGCAAGGGTTTCAGCTATGTCATGCCCGACGGCACCACGCTTGCCGACGAATTGCAGCGGGCGCGCATCGGTGCGCTCGGCCTGCCGCCGGCCTATGAGAATGTCTGGATCTGCCTTTACGACAATGGCCATCTGCAGGCGACGGGTATCGATGCGCGCGGGCGCAAGCAATACCGCTATCACAAGGACTGGCAGTCCTTCCGCAGTGCCGGGAAATTCCATCAGCTGATCGAGTTCGGCCGGGCGCTGCCGCGGATACGCCGCACCGTGCTGCGCCATCTCGACACTGGAGCGGAGGATATCGACGGCGTGCTTGCGGCCCTGACGACGCTGCTCGACGAGGCGCATCTGCGCGTCGGCAACCAGGCCTATGTCCGGGAAAACGGCACTTATGGCGCAACGACGCTGCTGAAACGGCACCTGAAGATCGTTGACGGGCAGATCGAGCTGAAATTCCGCGCCAAGGGCGGCAAGCGCGTCCAGCGCAGCCTCAAGCATCCCAGGCTGCAGAAGATCCTGGAAGAGATCGCTGACCTGCCAGGCCGCCAGCTCTTCGTCTGGAAGGATGAAAACGGGGCGCTGAAGCCGATCGATTCCGGCCGCTTGAACGCCTACCTCGCCGAGATATCGGGCATTCCGATTTCAGCCAAGACCTTCCGCACCTGGGCCGGCTCGCTGGCGGCTTTTGGTGCGGCGCGTGAGACGATTGTCAGCGGCGGCCGGCCGACGGTGAAGCAGATGGCGGAGGCCTCAGCCGAGGCGCTGCACAACACACCGGCAATCTCACGCTCAAGCTATATCCATCCGGCGATCATCGCGCTCGCCGGCAACGATCATCCGGTGATCGAGAGCGGCGCCGAACCGCTGCGGGGCTTGCGGGCCGAGGAAAACAGGCTACTTGATTTCCTCACACGCGAGATCGAGGAATGAGCCCGAAAAATCCACCTGCATCGGACGTCGTCCTGACCCATCCCGACCGGCTGTACTGGCCGGAGGAGGGCGTGACTAAGCAGGGTCTCGCGGATTATTATGCCGCGGTCTGGCCGTTCATCGCACCTTATCTCGTCAATCGGCCCTTGGCGCTGCTGCGTTTGCCGGATGGGATAAAGGGCCGCCAGCGGTTTTTCCAGAAACATGCCTGGAAGGGCATGAATGCCCATATCGAAGAGATCGCCGATCCTGAGGAAATGGACGGCGAAAAGCTGCTGCGGATTGCCGATTTCAATGGTCTCAGGGCGCTGGTGCAATCGGCCGTGCTCGAAATCCATCCCTGGGGCACGACGACCGAAAATTGGGAAAGACCGGATATGATCACCATGGACCTCGATCCCGGCGAGGACGTGGCCTGGACAGCGGTGATTTCCGCCGCACTTGACGTGAAGGCGCGGCTCGAAGCTCGCGGCCTTGCCGCCTTCGTCAAGACCTCGGGCGGCAAGGGCCTGCATGTGGTAACGCCGCTTGCGCCGAAGGCCGGCTGGGCGGAGGTGAAGGATTTCGCCCATTCTCTCGCGGAGAGCATGTCGGCGGATGCGCCGGAAAAATATCTCTCAACCGCGACCAAGGCCAAACGCGGCGGGCATATCTACATCGACTATCTCCGCAACGGCCGCGGCAATACGGCGGTCGCGGCCTATTCGACGCGGGCGCGAGCGGGAGCGCCGGTTTCGATGCCGCTCGATTGGACTGAATTGAACGCGGTCGGCGGCCCGGCCGCCTTTACGATCGCCAACGTGGCGCAGCGATTGAAGACCCGCCCCAGCGACCCGTGGGGCGGCTTCTTCGATGCGGCCGTGCCGCTGCAATAAACGGCTCTTGCCTCACTCCGCGCTGTCGAGCTCAGGATAATGCCGGAAAATCCCGTCCTCGTTGAAGGCGAGGCGGCGAGGGGAAGCGAGATAGCGGGCGATATTCGGACGCTTCGCCACCCGATCATGCAGGGCAAGCAGCGCCGGATATTCCGCCTTGCGCTTCGCCATGGCGTTCGGAAAGGCATAGGTCAGGCCTTCGATCACCTGGAAGAGCGAGAGGTCGACATAGCTGAGCGCATTTCCGACGATATGATCGGGACCTGCAGGATTCTGCCGCAGCACACGCTCGAAATAACCGAGGAATTTTGGAATGCGATCGCGGATGAAGGCGGCGGAGCGGGCTTTCGCTTCCGGCTTCTGGTCCTCGTAATAGAGCGACGTATCGATCGGGTGATGCGTATCATGTACCTCGGCGACAAAATCGGTGATGGTGAGCTGCAAGCCGTTGGCGACATGGCGAAGGCCTTCGCCTTCAGGCGCAAGGCCGAGCCTCGGGCCGAGATAAAACAGAATGTTGGCGACATGGGGGAGAATGAGGTCGCCGTCCTTCAGGAAAGGCGGGGCGAAGGGAATATGCGGTTCGCTTTCGCTCTTCATCAGCGCGAACATCGCATCCGTACCGCGACCGGGCTGACGGGTGATGTCGAGATAATCGGCGCCGGCTTCCTCCAGTGCCAGTCGCACGAATTCGCCGCGGCCCTGAAGACCGTCCCAGTAATAAAGCTCATAGGCCATCTCAGCTCATCCCTTCGGTTGCCGACCGAAGTCTTTTCGCAATTCGTCCTTGGCTTTTTCAAGCGTGCCGCGACGCTTTTTCGTCAGCTGGTCGCCGGCGCGGTTGATGTAGAAGGTCAGCATCGACATGGCGGCGCGAAACGGGCTCGACTTGCGGCGATGGCTCTCTTCGGCGGAATGTTTGACGGAGCGGGCGATCTTCTTCGGGTCGTCGGATTTGAACACGCCTTGTTTCAGGTCCATCGCATCGCTGTGTTCGGTCACGTCCTGCGACCATTTCTTCTTCGATTTGGCCATGGCTGATTTTCCTTTGCCGGGAGCGGGCGGGCTAAGCCGCTTCTCCTGCGCGTTAATGGTGACTGTGATGTTCGTTGCGCTTGCGTGTCGCGGCTGCCTTCTTCGCGGAAGCGGAGCGTTCCTCTTTCGAGCGTGCGGCGGATGCGGCGCCGCCTATGCGGCCGCCCTTTTCGGAGGATTCGTGCGTGTCCTTCTTGCCGCGGCCGGAACCGGATTTGTTGCCGCCGCCGCTTTCCTTGTTCACCGTCGCCCAGGCACGCCGTTCGGCCTCTTTCTCAGAGACGCCGCGATCCTCGTAGCCCTCCTCGATGTGCTCTGCCTTACGCTTCTGCTTGTCGGTATAGTCGGATTTGTCACCTCTCGGCATCGTTGCCTCCTCTGGTGTGCAAAGGGGTCAAACTGGTGCTGAGGCCGAAAGTTCCGGCCACAGGATCACTCACCCGGATTTCGGAACAAAAGCCGCGTTCGCACCATTCCAGATGAGAAAACCGCCCACAAACAGGAGCCGAGATATGGAAAACCACATTGTCAAAGCCGATGGAAACGGAGCGATCGACGTCAACGGGCAAGTGTCCCCAGTCACCTATACCGTCAGCCTCAAGGAGCACTCCTATAAGGTCGACATCCGCCTGATGGCGCCGCGGGACTGGCTGCTGCAAAGAGGTTTCGAACGGGATGCCGTGCTGGTCAGCCAGAGCGGGGCGCGCATTCCCGTATATCACGACAGCGGCCGCCTCGATCCCACCGACACGATCTCGATCGAACTGACGGCACGTGACGACAGCTGCACAAGCGAGGTGGCTCTGATGCGCAAATATCCCGAACTCGACGGCGTTGTTTAGGCCTCTGACCGGCGGCGGTCTTTATTTCCGATAGAATTTTTGTGATGCGGCCAAGGCGCGGCCGATAGCGAAGAAGGGCGGCGGCACCGGCGCGCGGGGATCACGGAAAACCAGCCCGACGAGATTGTCGACGACAAGGATGAAGCCGAGCGCGAGTCCGAGGTAAAGCAGTGCGGCGATGACGAGCAGCAACATCTCCATCCCTCTAGACGATCGCGGGCCAAGCACGGCGGCCGGCTGCGGCGAGCGGGACGGAGAGGATATCGGCATAGTCGTCGTTCATGGCAATTTCCCCGGTTTCGCCATAAACAGCCAATGTCTGTTGTTGTTCCCGGTTATCGGGTGAGGGTTCAATTTTTCCAGGAAGCTTCAAAGCGTGCAGCGTCATCCGGCCTCTGTTCCCCCATGGAAGCCCATCCACCGCAAATTCGATAATGCACAACTAATTCAAGCTTATGACAAAAAGCATCAAAGGGCGCCGCGGCGACGCCCTTTTTTGATCCAGCTGCTTGATTTCTGTATTCAGAGTGCCGTCTTGCGGCTCGCCGTTCGTTTCGGTGCCGGGGTCACGACGCCGTTCGTCTTGCTGCCCGCGACGCTGCGCTTGGCCTTCGGCTTGACTTCCTTGCCGTCGGACGAGGCGGCGGAGCCTTCGAGCGCTTCGCGCTCGTGCCGTGCCTGTTCCCAATGGATGGATTCTCGCCCTGTCGGATAACCCTCTTCTTCCCAGAGGGCGTATGCACGTTTTTTGATCCACTCATCCCGAGTTTCTGCCATCGCTGATCTCCAGTCACATGATGCCGTCGTTCGAACGCGATACTGCCGGGATGGTTCCAGAGGAGGGGAGCTCTTTCAAGAGAAATCGTGCTGCAACCGCAAATATTTCGCGTTGCAGCATATCAGGGTTGAGATTCGGCATCCATCAAGACCGAAACACGGCGGCCTTGTGCAGATCTGATACGAAATCCCGGCGCAGCCTGTGCCGTTCCGCCTCATCGCGGATGCGCAGGAGATAGGAAGGGTGGATGGTGACGAGGACTGGCGGATGGTTCGCCGGATGCAGGATATGGCCGCGCTCCGGCGTCAGCTTCGCCTTTGGCCCGAGCAGCGCATATAGCGCGCTTGCGCCGAGGCTGACGACGAGTTTCGGCTGCAGAATATTCAGCTCCGCGCCGAGCCACCAGGCGCAACGCCGGATCTCGCCGGCATTGGGTTTTGCATGCAGCCGCCGTTTGCCGCGCGGCGTGAATTTGAAGTGCTTGACGGCATTGGTGACATAACAGCGCCGGCGGTCGAGACCGGCCTCCTCAAGGCAGGCATCGAGCAGCCGGCCGGCCGGGCCGACAAACGGCCTTCCGGTCATGTCCTCCTGATCGCCCGGCTGTTCGCCGACGAGGACGATCTCGGCTGCCCCAGGCCCTTCGCCGAAGACGGTCTGCGTGGCATTCCTGTAGAGATCACAGCGGGTGCAGCCTTCGGCCTGATGCCTGAGTTCGGCGATGCTTTGCGCATCCGCGACTTCGAGCGCCAGGGCGGGGCCGACGCTTGCGGCGATGTTCATGATGCGATCCTCATCTCCTGGGGATCAATCGTTGCGCGCCGGGATTGTTCCTGCGGGCGCGATGGTTGCCGGGACAAAAAAATGATCACGAAAAATTTCGCGTGATGGGAGAGGTAAGGCGCGATTGAACGCCGCCGTTTCCCGGCTATATTTGCCAGCGATGTTCTATCTCCTGTCGACCTATTGGCCGCATATCCTCTTTGTCGTTTCGATCGCCATGGGAGCCGCGGCGGCGATCCATGCCGCCATGACCAAGGAGGAGGTGCGCGCGGCAATCGGCTGGGTCGGCGTCATCATCCTGTCGCCGATCATCGGGGCAGTGCTCTATGCGATTGCCGGCATCAACCGCATCCGCCGCAAATCGCTGAGCATCCGCCGCGACGCGCTGCTGCCGGCGGCCGAAATCGACGAGTTGGAGACGTTCGACGCCGAGGCCGAGACTGTCATCAGCCAGTTCGGCCGCCGCTTTGCGGCGCTGCAGACGCTCGGCGACCGGGTGACGCGCAATCCGCTGACCTCGGGCAATACGATCGACGTGCTGGAGACCGGCGACGAGGCCTATGCGGCGATGAAATCGAGCATCGACGAGGCGGCGCGCAGCATCCTGCTCGAAACCTATATTTTCGATCGCGACGCGATCGGCCTTCGCATCGCCGATGCGCTGATTGCGGCGGCCAAGCGCGGTGTGCAGGTCCGGGTGCTGATCGACGCGGTCGGCGCGCGTTATTCGGTGCCGAGCATTCTCGGCCATCTGAGAGATGGCGGCGTCACCGTCGCCGTCTTCAACGGCAATGTCATCATGGGCTTGCGGCTGCCCTATGCCAATCTGCGCACTCACCGCAAGATCCTGATCGTCGACGGCAAGATCGCGCTGACCGGCGGCATGAACATCCGCGCGGGCTTCAGCGAGGAGGCGACCGGCGAGAGCTTTGCCCATGATACGCATTTCAGCGTTACCGGCCCGGTTGTTGCCGACCTCTTCGATCTTGCCGCCGAGGATTGGCGCTTTTCCACGCAGGAGCTGTTGAACGACGAGGCCTGGCGCATCGAACCGCCGCAGCGCAGCCCCGGCGATCCCATCCTGATGCGCGTCGTCGCCTCCGGCCCGGACCGCAGCGTCGAGACCAACCACAAGATGCTGATGGGCGCCTTTTCCGTGGCGCGCCAGTCGATCCGTATCATGTCGCCCTATTTCCTGCCGGACCGCGAACTGATCAGCGCCCTGGTGACGGCGGCGCGGCGCGGCGTCGAAGTCGATATCGTCGTGCCCGCGGTCAACAATCTCGTGCTGGTCGACCGGGCGATGACGGCGCAATTCGACCAGATCCTCAAGGGTTATTGCCGCATCTGGCGCTCAACCGGCAGTTTCAGCCACTCCAAGCTTTTGACGATCGACGGCACCTGGGCCTATGTCGGCTCCTCCAATCTCGACCCGCGCTCGCTCAGGCTGAATTTCGAGGTCGATCTCGAAGTGCTGAACGAGGGTTTTGCCGGCGAGATCGACGAGCATATCGAGGACACCCTGAAATCGGCAACGCCGGTGACGCTCGACGGCTTACGCGCGCGGCCCTTCCCGGTGCGGCTGCTTGAGAAGGTTTTATGGCTCGGTTCGCCCTATCTGTGAAGGATTATTTTGCCGGCGGACATGGCAAGTTCCGCTGGCCCTCCTATACTGCCGGGAGAAGCCTTTTTGATCAACGGAACAGCTGCGCCGTCCGATGCACGCCAGAAAAGTCAATCTTCCCGCCAGCATTCTGGCTTCGATCAGGAGCCGGAAAAAGCGGCTTGATCCGGCCTATACCGAGACACGGCCGCGCAGCGCCGGAACGCTGATCGCCTCCTACAACGTGCACAAATGCGTCGGCACTGACCGGCGCTTCGATCCCGAGCGCACCAGCCGGGTGATCCATGAAATCGGCGCCGACGTCATCGCGCTGCAGGAGGCCGATACGCGCTTCGGCGAACGCACCGGCATTCTCGATCTCGGCCGGCTGGAGCGGGAAACCGGGCTGATCCCGGTGCCGGTCGCCGGCATGGCCAAAGCGCATGGCTGGCACGGCAATGTCGTGCTCTTCAAGAAGGGACTGGTGCATGATGTGCACCAGGTCAAGCTGCCGGGCCTGGAGCCGCGCGGCGCCCTCGTCGCCGAGATCGAGCTCGAACAGGGCGGGGTGCTGCGCATCATCGCCGCGCATTTCGGCCTGCTGCGCCATAACCGAGCCCAGCAGGCCCGCATGCTGGTCGAACTCATCAACGACCGACAGGAGATGCCGACCATCCTGCTCGGCGACCTCAACGAATGGCGCCTCGGCGACCGCTCCTCGCTCAACACCTTCCAATCCGCTTTCGGAGAATTGCCGCCCGCCGTCCCCAGCTTCCCCGCCGGCCTCCCGCTTCTCGCCCTCGATCGCATCATCGCCAATCGCAAGGGGATCATCTCGGAGGTGGAGGCGCATGACACACCGCTCGCCCGCATCGCCTCGGATCATTTGCCGATCAAGGCGTTGGTCGATCTGGCAACTGTCGCGGACTGATATCATATGGACGTTGCGAGGGCGCCTATCGTTTTTCCAGACGACAAACATGGACATCGCCCCGCGCCGGATGGCGCGGGGCGAGAGGAGCGCGAAACGAGCTTCGCCGGTTTGACCCGCGACACGTTGGGGGAAGGGATCAGATGCCCGGCAAGCTTCCGCCGCCTGTCAGAAAGACGACGAAGGGACCAACCCGATAGTCGGGACGGGTAGCTCCTGCTCCGGCATCTTGTTTCCGTGCTCGTCGCCGGCGCTGAGTGCCTCGCGCACTTCATCCTCTTCCCAGCCCGCTTCGATGGCGGAAGCGACGAGAGTCTCGATTTTCTCGGTTTCCGAGCTGTGCGCAGTCTCATTGAGGTGGCGTCTGGCGGTATCGAGACACTGACGAAGGTTGGAAGCGCGGCTGGCGTCGTTGCGGTCGTAGCTCGGCGATGCGACGTAGGTCATTTGGAAGCTCCCTTGTTGATCGAGAGGAACACCCGAACGGGGAGCCGGTTCCACCGCGTGTCCGCGGTAAGCGCCACCGGGTGCCGCCTGGGGAACTGGCGGCATGTCTGCCGCTGGTGCGCCTGCATCTGCGGCTCCGGATATCAAAGAGACGTTGACTACGGCCGTCCGGCAGCCGGTCAAATTGCGTATCGACATGTTTATGACGCCGTTTCGGAGTGGAAAGGAAACCGTGGAACGCCGGCCCCGAACAACACCCCTTGACGTCTTTCGCCCTTTGCGAAATGCTAAGATGTCAGACCAATTTCACGACCTGACTGCCTGACAAGAAAATGGGAACCATGAAGGCAAAGCTTAGCGACAGGCCGGTGATCCGGCCGCTTCCCGCCATGGACCGCGCGCGTCAGGTGACCGATGCGCTGGCGGATTATGTCGAGGATGCACGGCTGCAGGCGGGGGACCGGCTGCCGGCGGAGCGCGAGCTGATGGCAGCCCTTGCCGTCGGCCGGTCGACGATTCGCGAGGCGATCCGTCATTTTCAGGCGCTGGGGGTGATCGAGACGCGCAAGGGCAGCGGCACCTATCTGCTGAAGCCGGTGTCCCGGGCGACGATCCATATGCCGCTGTCCTTCGATGCGGTGCATCTGCGCGACGCGCTGCTGCAGACGCTGGAGGTTCGCCGCGGCATCGAATGCGAGGCGGGCATGGTTGCGGCGCGGCGGCGCACGGCCAGGGATCTTGTCGTTATCGAGGAAAAACTCAACGAGATGGAGCGGGTGCATCTGGAGAAGGGCACCTCGGGGCCGGAGGATCTGGCTTTCCATCTCGCCGTTTACGACGCCACCCACAATCCGTTGTTTCGCCAGCTGCTCGAACAGATGCGCGAGACTTTCGAGCGCTTCTGGGAGCATCCCTTCGACCGGCAGGATTTCGCCCGCCGGTCCTTTCCCTTTCACCGCACCCTTTTCAACGCGATCGCCGCCGGAGATGCCGAGGCGGCGCGGGCGGAAACATTGAAAATTCTCGACATCGTCGAGGAAGACATCAAGGAAATGTCCAAATGAGCAGCGGCGCCGACCCGTTCGATCTTGCTTCCCTCATCACCGCCCACGACGACGGCAACTTCGCCGATGCCGTCGTGCCGCCGATCTTCCAGACCTCGCTTTTCACTTTTTCCGATTATGAGGAGATGATCACCGTCTATCGCGGCGAGAAGGTGCGGCCGACCTATACGCGCGGGCTGAACCCGACGGTGCGCGCCTTTGAAGAGATGTTGGCCAAGCTCGAAGGTGCCGAGGATGCGCTGGGTTTTGCCAGCGGCATGGCGGCGATCTCGTCTTCCGTGCTGAGCTTCGTCGAGCCGGGCGACAGGATCGTTGCCGTCAAACATGTCTATCCCGATGCCTTCCGCCTGTTCGGCACCATCCTGAAGCGGATGAAGATCGAGGTGACCTATGTCGACGGGCGCGACGAGGAGGCCGTCGCCAAAGCGCTGCCCGGCGCCAAGCTCCTCTATCTGGAAAGCCCGACGAGCTGGGTGATGGAGGCGCATGACGTCGGCGCGCTCGCAGCGCTGGCCAGGCGGCACGGCGTCCTCTCGATGATCGACAACAGCTGGGCGAGCCCGTTCTTCCAGCGGCCGCTGACACTCGGCGTCGATCTCGTCATCCATTCGGCCTCGAAATATCTCGGCGGCCACAGCGATGTGGTGGCGGGCATCGTCGCCGGCTCGAAAGACATGATCGCCCGCATCAAGGCCGAAGCCTATCCCTATCTCGGCGGCAAGCTTTCGCCCTTCGACGCCTGGCTGCTGATCCGCGGCCTGCGCACGCTGCCGCTCCGCATGCGGGCGCATGAGGCATCGGCGCTTGAGATCGCCAAGCGCTTGCAGCGGCTCGATGTGGTGGAGACGGTCTGCCATCCCGGCCTCGCCAACCGCCTGCCCGCCGGCCTCAACGGCACCTCGGGCCTGTTTTCCTTCATCTTCCGCGACGGCGTCGATATCCGCGCCTTCGCCGACCATCTCAAGCTCTTCAAATTGGGTGTAAGCTGGGGTGGACATGAAAGCCTGATCGTACCGGGCGAGGTGGTGCTGCAGCAGAAGGCACAGCCGAATTCCGCGCAAGCCTTCGGCATCCATGCGCGATCCGTACGCCTCCATGTCGGCCTCGAAGGAACCGAGGCGCTGTGGAGAGACATCGAGGAGGCGCTCGCCGCCGCCTCGCAATCCTGAAACCCGAGAAACCTAAAAAGGGGGAACTGAGCATGAAAAAACTAATAATCTCGACGCTCTTTGCTTCGATGATGGCGGGTACGGCCTTTGCCGATACCACGCTGAAGCTTGTCGAAGTCATCACCAGCCCGGAGCGCACCGAAACGCTGAAATCGATCGTCGGCAAGTTCGAGGCCGCCAATCCCGGCACCAAGGTCGACATCATCTCGCTGCCCTGGAACGAAGCCTTCCAGAAGTTCGCCACCATGGTATCGGCCGGCGACGTGCCCGATGTGATGGAGATGCCGGATACCTGGCTGTCGCTCTATGCCAATAACGGCATGCTCGAAAGCCTCGAGCCCTATCTCGCAAAGTGGGAGCATACCAAGGAGCTGACGCCGCGCGCCCTCGAGCTCGGCCGCGACGTCAAGAACACCGCCTATATGCTGCCCTACGGCTTCTATTTGAGGGCGATGTTCTACAACAAGAAGCTGCTTTCGGAAGCCGGTGTTGCAGCACCGCCGAAGACGCTGGAGGAATTCACCGCCGCGTCGGAAAAGGTCTCCAAGCTGCCCGGCAAATACGGTTACTGCATGCGCGGCGGGCCGGGCGGCCTCAACGGCTGGATGATCTTCGCCGCCTCGATGGCCGGCTCCAACAAATACTTCAACGAGGACGGCACCTCGACGATGAACAGCCCCGGCTGGGCCAAGGGCATCGAATGGATGGTCGATCTCTACAAGAAGGGCTATGCGCCGAAGGACAGCGTCAACTGGGGCTTCAACGAAGTCGTCGCCGGCTTCTATTCCGGCACCTGCGCCTTCCTCGACCAGGATCCGGATGCGCTGATCGCCATCGCCGAACGCATGAAGAAGGAAGATTTCGGCGTCATGCCGCTGCCGAAGGGTCCCGACGGCAAGTCCTTCCCGACCATCGGCTATGGCGGCTGGTCGATGTTTGCGACCAGCGGCAACAAGGATCTCTCCTGGAAACTGATCGCCACCCTCGAAGGGCCGGAAGGCAATATCGAGTGGAACAAGCGCATCGGGGCCCTGCCGGCCTATACCGCGGCCGAGAAGGATCCCTTCTATGCCGGTGACCAGTTCAAGGGCTGGTTCGAGGAACTGGCGGACCCGAACACCGTGCCGACTGTGATGCCGACCTATCTCGAGGAATTCGCCTTCTTCAAGGATTCGCTGGCGATCAAGACCTCGCAGCAGGCCTTGCTCGGCGATATCTCGGCAAAGGATCTGGCCGACCAGTGGGCGGACTATCTGACCAAAGCGCAGCAGAAGTTTCTGTCGAAGAAATAGTGGAAAAAGGGGCTTCGAGCTGGAGGCCCCCTCATCCGCCTGCCGGCACCTTCTCCCCGCTGGGGAGAAGGGAATATGCCGCAACGCCTCCGTTCCCTTCTCCCCAGCGGGGAGAAGGTGGCCCGTAGGGTCGGATGAGGGGGCCGCACACGCATTCGAAGCCTTGACTCGCACACTTGGAAACCACAATCCGATGACCACTTCCGCCGATACGCTCGACATGCGTCGCGACCGCAGGCCATGGCTGCGTCGTCTTGCCGATGCTTCGGAGCCCTATCTCTACAGCGCCCCGTCGCTGATCCTGATCATCGCGGTGATGCTGGTGCCGCTGACCTTGGGCGTGTCCTATGCCTTTCGCGATATCCAACTGCTCAACCCGTTTTCCGGCGGCTTCATCGGGCTCGAGCATTTTCGCGAGCTTGCGGGCGATGCGGCCTTCTACGGCGCGCTGCGGAACACGCTCTGGTGGACCGGCGCCTCCGTCGTCCTGCAGTTCGTCTTCGGGCTCATCCTGGCGCTGCTGCTCGACAAGCCGTTCCCGGGCCGGGCGATCGCGCAGGCGCTGGTCTTCCTGCCCTGGGCGGTACCCTCCTTCCTCGCCGGCCTCAACTGGGCCTGGCTGTTCAACCCGGTCATCGGGCCGATCCCGCACTGGCTTTTCGGGCTTGGGCTGATGCATGAGCCGGGCAATATCCTTTCCGATCCCAATTATGCGATGTGGGGGCCGATCGTCGCCAATGTCTGGTGGGGCATTCCCTTCTTCGCGATCACGCTGCTGGCAGCCCTGCAGGCGATCCCGCGCGATCTCTACGAGGCGGCGTCGATCGACGGTGCCGGCTGGTTCCAGCGCTTCCGCTCGATCACCCTGCCGTTTCTGGCGCCGACCATCGCCATCACCGTGCTGTTGCGCACCGTCTGGATCTCCAATTTCGCCGATCTCATCGTCGTCATGACCAATGGCGGGCCGGCCGACCGCACGCAGATCGTCGCGAGCTACATCTTCACCACGGCCTTCAAGCGGCTCGATTTCGGTTATGCCTCGGCGATCGCGCTGGTGCTGCTTGCGCTGTTGCTTGCCTATTCGATGCTGATCATCCTGCTGCGGCAGACGCTGCTGAACAAGGATTGAGCCGATGAGACGATCCGTCATCCCAACCATCGCGCACCGTCTGGCGATCCTCTGCTATATCGCCTTTGCGCTCTTCCCGCTATTCTGGCTGCTGAAGGTCTCGGTGACGCCGAACGACCTGCTCTATAGCGAGGGCGTGCGCATGTGGCCGTCGCGCACGACCTGGGATCACTATGCCTTCGTGCTGCAGCACAGCGCCTTTCCGACCTTCTTCAAGAACAGCCTGATCGTCTCGGTCTCGACAGCCGTGACCGTGACGATCTGCGCCTCGCTCTCCGGCTATGCGTTGTCGCGTTTCAATTTCCGGGCAAAATACTGGATCGTCGCGCTGATGCTGCTGACCCAGATGTTTCCGCTCGTCATGCTGGTGGCGCCGATCTTCAAGATCCTGTCGCCCTTGCATCTGACCAACAGCCTGACCGGCCTCGTCATCGTCTACACCGCCTTCAACGTGCCCTTCGCCACCTTCCTGATGCAGTCCTTTTTCGACGGCATCCCCAAGGATCTCGA
Source organism: Rhizobium sp. N122 (assembly GCF_002211295.1). Lineage (NCBI taxonomy): Bacteria > Pseudomonadati > Pseudomonadota > Alphaproteobacteria > Hyphomicrobiales > Rhizobiaceae > Rhizobium > Rhizobium sp. N122. Next base: position 48,156 of record NZ_LOKU01000067.1, read on the forward strand.
AGAGGCGGCGATGATCGACGGGGCGACGCAGTTCACCGCCTTCCGGCAGATCATCCTGCCGCTGACGCTGCCCGGCATCGCCGCCACCCTCGGCTTCGTCTTCACCGCCGCCTGGAGCGAGCTGCTCTTCGCGCTGATGCTGATCAACGGCAATGATGCGGCGACCTTCCCGGTCGGGCTTCTCACCTTCGTTTCGAAATTCTCGGTGGATTTCGGGCAGATGATGGCGGCGGGCGTCATGGCGCTCATTCCGGCCGGCCTCTTCTTCCTGCTCATCCAGCGTTATCTCGTCCAGGGCCTGACGGCCGGCGCGGTCAAGGGTTAAACAAATGGCATCGATCGATATCCAGAATATCCGCAAAGCCTATGGCCATGTGCAGGTGCTGCACGGCGTCGATCTTGAGATCAAGGATGGCGAATTCGTCGTGCTGGTCGGCCCCTCCGGCTGCGGTAAGTCCACGCTCCTGCGCATGATCGCCGGGCTCGAAGATGTCACATCGGGCGAGATCCGCATTGCCGGCGCCAGGGTGAACGAACGGCATCCCAAGGACCGCGACATCGCCATGGTGTTCCAGTCCTATGCGCTCTATCCGCATATGAACGTCGCCGGCAATATGAGCTACAGCCTGAAACTGCGGAAGACGGCCAAGGAGAAGATCGCGAGCGCGGTGGCCGCCGCCGCCGCCAAGCTTGGCCTCGATCCGCTGCTCGAACGCCGGCCGAAGGCGCTGTCCGGCGGCCAGCGCCAGCGCGTCGCCATGGGCCGCGCCATCGTCCGCCAGCCGAAGGCCTTCCTGTTCGACGAGCCGCTCTCCAATCTCGATGCCCGCCTGCGCGAACAGATGCGCGCCGAAATCAAGAAACTGCATGGTGAGCTGAAGGCGACCTCGATCTATGTCACCCACGATCAGATCGAGGCGATGACGCTGGCGGACCGGATCGTTGCCATGCATGGCGGCGTGGTGCAGCAGGTCGGCAGCCCGCTGGAACTTTACGACCACCCCGCCAACCTCTTTGTCGCCGGCTTCATCGGCTCGCCGGGAATGAATTTCCTCGAGGCGAGCTATGTCGCAGGCGGCGTCAGGCTGCAGGACGGGACGATCGTGCCGCTGGCAAAGCCGCTGCCGCTCGAAGATGGTGCCACCGTGACGCTCGGCATCCGGCCGGAGCATGTATTAATGACGCATGACTGGGCGGGCCTTGCCACCGATGTCGAACTCGTCGAACCCACCGGCTTCGGAATTATCCTGCATCTCGCTCTGCATGGCCTGCCGTTCAAGATCTTCACGCTCGATCGCGAAGCGCTAAAGGCGGGCCCAAAGGTCAATGTGGCCTTCCCGGCGCAGTACCTGCATGTGTTCGACGGCGAGGGAATACGTGTCGATTGATCAGGTCAATCCTCACGCATTGCGAGCGGAAAAAACTTTTGCCGTATCACCCATGAGGGCTATATCTTCCGGTGACCTTTGCTGGATTGGATGCCATGACCGACACTGTTCTCGACCGTTTTCTCCGTTACGTCACTATCGACACCCAATCCGATCCCTCTTCGTCGACGCAGCCGACCACCGAAAAACAGAAGGATCTCGGCCGGGTGCTGGTCGATGAACTGCTGCAGATCGGTCTTACCGACGCGCATCTGGACGAACACGGTTATGTCTATGCGACCATTCCTGGAAACAGCGACAAGCCGGTGCCGGTCATCTGCTTCTGCTCGCATATGGATACGGCGCCCGATTTCAGCGGCACGGGCGTCAAGCCGCGGATCATCGGGAATTATGCCGGCGGCGATATCAAACTGGAAGGCGATCCGAGCCGGATCATCCGTGTTTCCGAGCATCCGGAGCTGAACAATCAGATCGGCAACGATATCGTCACGACCGATGGCACGACTTTGCTCGGCGCCGACGACAAGGCCGGGCTGGCGGAAATCATGACGGCGGCCCAGTTCCTTGTGGACAATCCCGAGATCCGGCACGGGACGATCAAGATCCTGTTCACCCCCGACGAGGAGGTCGGGCGCGGCGTCAACAAGGTCGACCTGAAAAAGCTCGGCGCCGACTTCGCCTATACGATGGACGGCGAGACATCAGGCCATATCGAGGATGAAACCTTCTCGGCCGATGGCGTCGAGGTCGCCATCTCAGGCGTGGCGATCCATCCGGGTTTCGCCAAGGACCGCATGGAAAACGCCATCAAGATCGCCGGCGCCATCATCGACCGGCTGCCGAGGGACTTGGCGCCGGAGACGACCGAGGGCAAGCAGGGATTCATCCATCCGACAGGCGTGACCGGTTCGATGGAGAAGGCGTCGCTCAGCCTCATCATCCGCGATTTCACCGATAAGGGGCTCGGGGAAAAGGAAGCGATACTCGAGGCCATCGTCAAGGACGTCATGGCTGGCTATCCCGGCTCGACCTATCATTTCCAGGTCAAGGAGCAGTACCGCAACATGAAGGTGGTGCTCGACCGGCATCCGGAGATCGTCGACAACGCTATCGAAGCCGTGCGCCGGGCCGGCATGACGCCGGTGCGCGGCAGCATACGCGGCGGCACCGACGGCTCGCGCCTCTCCTTCATGGGCCTGCCATGCCCGAACATCTTCGCCGGCGGTCATGCCTTTCACTCGCCGCTCGAATGGGTGAGCCGCCAGGATATGGAAAAGGCGGTCAAGACGATCGTGGAACTCGCCAAGGTGTGGGAAGAGCGCGCCCCATAACCGGAAGAACGACGGGCTTTAGCCGCCGTTCGCCGCAACGCTGCCGCGCAGCATGACGCTGTCATAAGCGGGGCGGGGGATGGGGATCGCGATCCGCATTCCCGGGTCGGGTTCGATCGAGGGTTCCGGCTCGGTTACCGGGGCCGTGATCTGCATCGGCATGGGATTTGCGACGGGCGCCATATGGGCGGCCGTGGGCGCCGCATTGATCGGCGACATCGTGCTCGCCGTCGGCATCGGATCCGGCGCCGGCAGAGGAACGGGAACGGCCGAGGGGATCAGCGCCTCGAATTGCGGCGGCAGTATGCTCTCACCGGGCACATAATTCATCGCCACCTCATAGGCGGGCAGCGGCGGCGGTGTCTGGAGCATGCCATCGGCGCCGCGCTTCTCGTAGAAGGCGTTGCCGCCGGCGACCGCCACATAATGCATGTTGTTGTAAGGGAATTTCAGCCCGTCGGTGTGGAAGAACATCGCATCCTTGACCGCAGGATGGCGGGCGCCTTTCAGGATCGCATCGGCGGCGGTCGCCAGCTCGGTTTCGGCCTGCGGTTTGACTTCACGCGTCATGACGCCCGGGGCGAACTGCTTTTCCTGGGCGACGACGCCGCAGATCGACGGCGGATAGGCGCCTGACGTCAGCCGGTTCATGACCACGGTTCCGACGGCCATGTAGCCGTCCTCATCGGAATGCTGCGATTCGAAATACATCGCGCGCTGCAAGCAGTCGCGGTCCTTGTTGGTATAATTGAAGGTGACTTTTGCCGGTTGAACCTTCGTCTTCGCCGCCGTTGCCGCCGGTTTCGGTGTCGTCGTGCAGCCTGCGGCCGCCAGCCCTACGAACAAAATCCCCATCAGGGATTTTCCAAAGGAAATCTCCGCCCTCAACGCAAGGTGCCTCCTGTGGGATTAGTCCTACTTATTAACGTGAAAATCTTTTACTCGTCATGTGACAAAAATACAAACAACCATAGATAACAAAAAGCCAAAGAGCCTCTCGCCAAATGAGAGTCCTGCGAGGAGTCGGGCTATGCCAACAACCCCCATCAGCTGCGGAACAGCTTCCAGCGGGTCGGCTTGAAGGCCACGCGGTGGCGGTCGAGCCTGTCGGCCTCGCTCGGCGGCAGCTCGATCTCGATATGCGGGCGGTCGTTGCCTATATCCAGTTCGATGTGACGGGTGCCGGCGACGCGGCGGCTGGAAACCGGCTGGCCGGCGATGCAGTTTTCAGCCGATTCGCAGAGCCTGACGTCATGCGGGCGGAAATAGATCTGCGCCGGGCCATCCGGCTCGCCCTCGGCATTGAGGCCGAGCGAGCGGCCTTCGAAGCGGATGTCGCCGTCCGAGATATCGACCTGCAGGCAGTTCGACTGGCCGATGAAGCCGAAGACGAAGGGCGAGTTCGGATTGTCGTAGACTTCATCGGGCGTGCCGACCTGCTCGATCGCACCCTGGCTCATGACGACGACGCGGTCGGCAAGCTCCAGCGCCTCGTCCTGGTCATGGGTGACGAAGACGGTGGTGTGGCCGGTGCGGTCGTGGATCTCGCGCAGCCATTTGCGCAGGTCCTTGCGCACCTGGGCGTCGAGCGCCCCGAAGGGTTCGTCGAGCAGCAGTACGTTCGGCTCGACGGCCATGGCGCGGGCGAGCGCCACACGCTGGCGCTGGCCGCCGGAAAGCTGGGCCGGGTAGCGTTTTTCCAGGCCGGAAAGCTGCACGAGGTCGAGCAGCTCAAGCGCCCGCTTGCGGATATCGGCCTTGGCCGGCCGGCGCGCGCTGTTTCTAACCCTCAGGCCGAAGGAGACGTTGTCGAGCACCGTCATGTAGCGGAATAGAGCATAATGCTGGAAGACGAAGCCGATATTGCGCTGCTGCACTGACTTCTTCGAGGCATCCTCGTCGCCGAAGAAGATCTGTCCCTCGGTCGGGCTTTCGAGACCGGCGATCAGGCGCAGCAATGTCGTCTTGCCGGAGCCCGACGGGCCGAGCAGCGCGATCAGCTCGCCGGAGCGGATGCCGAGCGAGACATCGTGCAGCGCCGGAAAACGATCGAATTCCTTGCGGATGTTTTGAACGCGTACTTCCATTCCAAATCCTTCAGTGCCGCCGGCTGGCGGAGATTTCAGCGCTATAGCGCATTTCCAGCAGCGTCTTCAAAACAAGAGTGACGAGCGCCAGCAAGGCCAATAGCGTGGCGACGGCAAAAGCGCCGGTGAAATTATACTCGTTATAGAGAATTTCCACCTGCAGCGGCATGGTGTTCGTCTGGCCGCGGATATGGCCCGACACCACGGAGACGGCGCCGAATTCGCCCATGGCGCGGGCGTTGCAGAGCAGCACGCCGTAGAGCAGGCCCCATTTGATGTTCGGCAGCGTCACGTGCCAGAAGGTCTGCCAGCCGCTGGCGCCGAGCGAAAGGGCTGCTTCTTCGTCGGCCGTTCCCTGTTCCTGCATCAGCGGGATCAACTCGCGGGCGACGAAGGGAAAGGTGACGAACATGGTGGCGAGGATCAGGCCCGGCACCGCAAACAGGATCTTGATGTCGTGGGCGCTGAGCCACTGGCCAAGCCAGGTATTGGCGCCGAACAGCAGCACGAAGACCAGGCCCGATATCACGGGGGAAACCGAAAAGGGCAGGTCGATCAGCGTCGTCAGGAAGGCCTTGCCTTTGAACTCGAACTTGGCGATCGCCCAGGCGGCGGCAACCCCGAAGATGAGGTTGAGCGGCACGCTGACCCCGGCAACGATCAGCGTCAGGCGGATCGCCGAGAAGGTTTCGGCATCGCCGAGCGCTTCGATGAAGGGGCCTGCTCCCTTGCGGAAGGCCTCGACGAAGACGGCTGCCAGCGGCAGCAGCAGGATCAGCAGCAGGAAGATCAGTGAGACGATGATCAGCGTGAAGCGCGCGATCCGGTTTTCGGTGGTCACCGAACGCAGCTTCACCGGGGGAGCCGTTGTATCAAGCGCCATAGCCGTACCTCCGCCTGCTCCAGCTCTGAATGAGGTTGATGACCAGCAGCATGGAGAACGAGATGATCAGCATGATCGCCGCAATGCCGGTCGCCGCCGCATAATTATACTCTTCGAGCTTGATGATGATCAAAAGCGGCGCGATCTCCGATTTGAACGGCAGGTTGCCGGCGATGAAGATGACCGAGCCGTATTCGCCGACGCCGCGGGCAAAGGCGAGCGCAAAGCCGGTGAGCACGGCCGGAGCGAGCCCCGGCAGCAGCACGCGGAAAATCGTCTGGAAACGGTTGGCGCCGAGCGTTGCTGCGGCTTCCTCCACCTCCTTGTCGATTTCCTCCATCACCGGCTGCACGGTGCGCACCACGAAGGGCAGGCCGACGAAGATCAGGGCCACGACGATGCCGGCAGGCGTAAAGGCGATCTTGATGCCGAGCGGCGTCAGGAACTGGCCGATCCAGCCGTTCGGCGCATAAAGCGTCGTCAGCGCGATGCCGGCAACAGCGGTCGGCAGCGCGAAGGGCAGGTCGACCATGGCATCGATGATGCGCTTGCCGGGAAAGCGGTAGCGCACCAGCACCCAGGCCAGCAGGATGCCGAAGACGGCGTTGACGATCGCGGCGATGAAGGCGCTGCCGAAGCTGATGCGCAGCGCGTTCAGCGTGCGCGGATCGAGCGCGATCGACCAGAATTTCTCCCAGCCGAGCGCGCTCGACCGGACGGCAAGGCCCGAGAGCGGGATAAGGATCAGAAGGGTGAGCCAGGTCAAGGTAAAGCCGAGCGCCATTCCGAAACCCGGAATGACACTCGGCCGCCTGAACCGCCACCGCGTGGGGCTATGTGCTTTCATGAAGTCTATTATTGGGCCGGCTTGTAGATCTGGTCAAATACCCCGCCATCGCCGAAGAATTTCGGCTGTGCACTTTTCCAGCCGCCGAAGTCGTCGATGGTGGCGAGCGTCAGCTTCGGGAAGCGGGCGATGTCGGCCGGATCGGCGGCTTCAGGCTTGATCGGCCGGTAATAGTGCTTGGCGGCGATCTTCTGGCCTTCGTCCGAATAGAGGTAGTTGAGATAGGCTTCGGCGACCTTGCGCGTGCCCTTCTTGTCGACATTGCCGTCGACAATGGCGACCGGCGGGTCGGCGCGGATGGAGAAGGTCGGCGTGACAATCTCGAACTGGTCGGGACCGAGCTCTTCGAGCGAGAGATAGGCTTCGTTTTCCCAGGCAAGCAGCACATCGCCGAGGCCGCGCTGGACGAAGGTGGTCGTTGCGCCGCGGGCGCCGGTATCGAGAACCGGAACGTGCTGCAGCAGCTTGGCGACGTAATCCTGCGCCTTGGCTTCGTCACCGCCATTCGCCTGCTTGGCCCATGCCCAGGCGGCGAGGAAGTTCCAGCGGGCGCCGCCCGAGGTCTTCGGGTTCGGCGTGATGACCTGCACGTCGTCCTTGACCAGGTCGCCCCAATCCTTGATGCCCTTCGGATTGCCCTTGCGGACGAGGAAGACGATCGTCGACGTATAAGGCGTCGAATTGTTGGGGAACTTGGTCTTCCAGTCGGCGGGGATCTTGCCGGTCGCCTTGGAAATCGCGTCGATATCGCCTTCCAGCGCCAGCGTCACGACGTCGGCATCGAGACCGTCGATGACCGAGCGGGCCTGGGCGCCTGATCCGCCATGCGAGGCCTGGATTGTCACGGTTTCACCGCTGTCCGTCTTCCACTTGGCGGCAAAGGCGGCATTGAAATCCTTGTACAATTCGCGGGTCGGATCGTAAGAAACGTTGAGCAGCGTCTGATCCGCGAAAGCAGGAGCAATGCTCCCGATCGCGAAGCTGCCCGCCATGACCGCGGCCGCAAGGAGCCGGGTGAGCCGTTGTGTCTGCATGGGAACCCTCCTGTTTTCTGTCTTAACTCTATCAAGTCAGTCGTATAATGAAACGAAGGTTCTTCCCGTTCCGTCCCTGCCGTTAGAATGTCATTCCATTTAAGGGTCGATCTTGAAATAGACGTGCCGGAGTTGGCCGCGGCCAATTGCCGGCCGCGGCCGCGGACTGAAAGCGCCGTGCCTTTTTGGCCACAGTTCCTCCACGAAAGCGCCATGGTGGTGCGGATTTTTGCCCAGATTTTGCCGCGATGACATTTGCGGATTCCTATATGGCCACCGTGCGGTCGTCTTCTCCGGCCGCTACGCGGGGGCATCCCTTGAAATGTGCCTCGCATTCCAAACCTGTTAGGGCCATTTAAAATGAATATCAGAACTATCCTTTTTGCCTCCGTTGCCGCCCTTGCCGCGGCCTCCGGAGCCCGCGCCGCCGACGCCATCGTAGCGGCGGAACCCGAGCCCGTGGAATATGTTCGCGTTTGCGACGCCTACGGGACCGGCTATTTTTATATTCCGGGAACGGAAACATGCCTTTCTATCGGCGGTTACATTCGTACCGAAGTGCGCTTCGGTGACCAGATCTCGGGCGATTCCGACGTCAATTTCTGGACTCGCGGTCAGGTCACCTTCCAGACCAAGAACGACACCGAGTACGGCACGCTCACCGGCGTCATCACGCTGCGTTACAATGCCGACAATGCCTCCGACCAGGAAGCTCTGCTGGATGAAGGCTATATCGACATCGCCGGTTTCCGCGTCGGTAAGCTCTACAGCTGGTGGGATGACGACATGAGCGGCGAGACCGATACGCTCGCCAGCAACGAAACGACCCACAACTCGATCCGTTATCAGTACGAGTCCGGCGCTTTCGCAGCCGGCATCTCGGTCGACGAACTGGAAGAAGACTACGACACCAAGCCGGGCGAAGGCCCGAACAATTTCGGTGTCGCTGGCCAGGTCTCCTACAAGGCCGGCGCCATCAGCGCTTACCTGCTTGCCGGTTATGACACCGACACCAGCGAAGTCGCTGTCCGCGGCATCGTCTATGCCGATATCGGCCCGGGCACGCTCGGCATCGCCGGCGTCTGGGCAAGCGGCGCCAACTACTACTACGAAGAGTCCGAATGGACGATCGCAGCGGAATACGCCCTGAAGATCAACGACAAGTGGTCGGTCACCCCCGGCTTCCAGTACTTTGAAAACATTGCTCTCGAAGCTGACGGCAATGGCTTCACCGGCGGCAGCGCCTACACGACGGGAGTGACGATCGACTACCAGATCGTCGAAGACCTGCGTTCGAAGCTCAGCGTGCAATACCACGACGAAGACGAAGGCGACGACGAAGTGTTCGGCTTCCTGCGCTTCCAGCGCGATTTCTAGCGCATAACCCCGAAAATCGGAATCGATTTTCGGAAAGGATTATGCGCCAGTTCATAGTGTTAGAGCGGCGCTCTAGGATCGTCTGATCGCAAACGAGTGGGGCGCGGCCTTCGGACCGCGCCTTTTTCACACCCGCGAGTCGGCGATGAAATCGGAATAAAATTCGTCGGCCGTCCTTGCCTTGCGCATGGCGGCGAGCACGCCGTCCGATTGCAGCCGCCGGGCGATGGCGGACAGCACGTTCAGATATTCACCGCGGTTGTTCTCGCCGAAGAGCAGCACGAAGGCGATATCGGTCGGGATATCGTCGATTGCCTCGAAATCCAGCGGCTGGGCGAAGCGGAGGAGAAGGCCGCGCGGGCTGGTCATGCCGTCGATCGCCGCATGCGGAATGGCGATACCGTTGCCGATGCCGGTGGAGCCGAGCTTCTCGCGCGCTTCGAGCGCCTTCAGGATGGTCTGGCCGTCGATGAAGAAGGCCTTGGCCGCCTTATCCGCGATACCCTGCAGCGCGCGCCATTTCGTCGGCGCCGATACGCCGATAAAGGTGTGTTCCGGCCGGATGATGTTGGGAAGATTCATGTCATTCTCAGTGCGGTTCTGGCTCGAAAGTGTTCGGGCAGCGGTAGGGAAGGACGGTCAGTCCGGTTCCCTGAGCCGGTAGCCGACGCCGGTCTCGGTGGTGATATAGTGCGGCTGGTCGGGAATCTGTTCGACTTTTTGCCGCAGCTGCCTGATGTAGACGCGCAGATACTGCACATCCGCCGCGGGGCCCCAGACCTGTTTCAAAAGAAACTGATGGGTCAGCACCTTGCCGGCATGCTGGGCGAGCACCCGCAGGATGTCGTATTCCTTCGGCGACAGTTTGATGTCCTGGCCGTCGACCTTGACGATGCGCTTGACCAGATCGATCGACAGCCCGCCGGTCTGGAAGATCGCTTTTTCGCCCTGCTGCTGCAACCGGTGGCGCAGCGCCACGCGGATGCGGGCGCCGAGTTCGTTGACGCCGAAAGGTTTGGTGACGTAATCGTCGGCGCCGCTTTCCAGCGCATTGACGATGCCGGCCTCGTCGGTGCGGCTGGAGAGGATGACGATCGGCATGGAAAGCCCTTGGTCGCGCCATTCCTGCAGCAGCTCGTGGCCTGAGGTGTCGGGCAGGCCGAGGTCGAGCACGATGAGGTCGGGCATGCCGTCTGCAACCGACTGACGGGCGATCGCGGCGTTGGCCGCCTCCTGCACCTCGTAACCCTGCGCGGTCAGGCCGACGCGGAGCAGCTTGCGAATCGGCGGCTCGTCGTCGACGACGAGGATTTTGACGGCTGAACCGGTCATTTGAGTTCATCCAATTTCGGAATATCGGTGGGTTTCGGCAGACGGATGGTAAAGACGGCGCCCGAACGGCCGGCCCGGTTGCCGGCCGCGATCGTGCCGCCCATCGCCTCGATGAAGCCGCGGCAGATGGAAAGGCCGAGGCCGGTGCCGGCGCGCACCTGATCGCCCTTGCGCACGCGATAGAAGGTATCGAAGACACGGGTGAGATCGGCCTGCGGGATGCCCGGGCCTTCGTCCGAGACCTGCAGGACGACGTTGTCGGCATCGGCCCAGCCCCCGATATGGACCACGGAGCCCTCGGGCGCATATTTCGCAGCATTGTCGAGCAGGTTGAAGATCACCTGCTCGAACAGCACCGGGTCGACGCGCACCATCGGCAGGTCGGCGGGAATGCTCATCTCGGTTCGGTGCCGTTCGAGGATCTTTGCCGCACGGCGCAGCGCGCTGCCGGCGATATCGCCGGCATAATGCAGCGCAGAGTTCGGCTCCATCGCGCCGGATTCGATCTTGGTCATGTCGAGCAGGTTGGCGATGAAACGGTTGAGGCGCTCGGATTCGTCGACGACGGTTGTGAGAAGGTCGCTGCGATCCTCCTCCGGCATCGAGGCGAAGTAATCGCGCAGCGTGCCGGCGGCGCCGAGGATAGCAGCAAGCGGCGTTTTCAGGTCGTGCGAAATCGAGGTGAGCAGGGCCGAGCGCAGCCGGTCGGCTTCGGCCGCCAGCCGTGCCCGATCTACATCGGCGACGAGTTGCACACGTTCGATGGCAAGCGCCGCCTGGTCGGCCAGGGCATCGAGCAGCCGCTGCTGCTCCGGCGTCAACAGCGGTCCGTCGCGGCGATCGCTGTCGAGGCCGATGACGCCGACGGCGGTGCGCCCAGTTCTGAGCGGCACATAGAGGCGTTTGGCGCCGGGCAGCGTATCGGCACCGCGGCCGGCGGCGTGGTTGTGCTCCCAGGCCCAGCGGGCGGCGGCGATATCGGCATCGTCGAGCGTGTCGTCGGGGGGATAGCCGGCCTTGACGGCGATGGTGCCTTCCTCGGGCAGCAGCAGCACGACGCGGACCTTTAGCATCGAGGCGAGCTGGAAGGCGGTCGCCCAGAGCACGTCGTCGAGCGTGCCGGTGCCGGCGAGCTTCTTGGAGAAGAGATAGAGATCCTCGGTCGTGCGCGCCCGCTGCCTCGCGGCGGCAGCCTGGCGCTGCACGGTCGCGGTCAGATTGCTGGCGATGATGGCGACGCCCAGGAAGAAGAACAGGGCAAGCACGCTTTCCGGATCGCTGATCGTCAGCGTGTAGCGCGGCGGCAGGAAGAAGAAGTTGAAGGACAGCGCGCCGAGGATACAGCTGTAAAGCGCCGGCCGCAGGCCATGCAGGACGGCGGAGGTCAGCACCGCCATCAGGAAGACCAGGGCCAGGTTGCGCACGTCGAGCACCTGGTCGAGCACGACGCCGACGGCGAGCGCAATGGCGACATAGACGGTCGCCAGCAGGTAGGCCCGGAAATCCAGTGGCGGCGCGGTGTCGGCCGACTTGATGCCGCGCGCGGTGGTGCCGTCCTTCTCGGTGCCCGAGATGACATGGACGCTGATCTCGCCGGTCTTGCGGATCAGCTCGTCGGTGATCGACCGGCTCCACCAGTCTCGCCATGTCGGCTTCTTCGGGGCGCCGATGACGATATGGGTGACGTTGTTGGCGCTGGCATGGCGGACGAGTTCTTCGGCCACCTCGCGGCCGGGAAGAGTGATCGCCTCGCCACCGAGCTGTTCGGCAAGCCGCAGCGTCGCCGCGACGGAATCGCGTTCGGCTTCGGAGAGATTGATCGAGCGGTTGGTCTCGATATAGACGGCCGCCCAAGGCGCGCGCAGCCGCGAGGCCATGCGGGCGGCGTAACGCACCAGCGAGGCGGAGCGCGGGTGGTGGTCGACCGAGACGAGGACGCGTTCGCCCGCCGCCCAGGGGCCTGAGATGGCGTGGGCCTGCATATGGGTGAGCAACTGGTCGTCGACGCGCTGGGCGGTCTTGCGCAGCGCCAGCTCGCGGAGCGCCGTTAGGTTGCCTGGGGTGAAGTAATTGGTCAGCGCCCGCTCGGCTGTGCGCGGCATGTAGACCTTGCCGTCATGCAGGCGTTTGATCAGATCGTCCGGCGTCAGGTCGATGATCTCGACGTCGTCGGCCAGGTCGATGATCGAGTCCGGCACCGTCTCGCGCACGCGGATGCGGGTGATCTGCGAGACGACGTCGTTCAGGCTTTCGACATGCTGGATGTTCAGCGTCGTATAGACGTCGATGCCGCGATCGAGCAATTCCTTGACGTCGAGATAGCGTTTCGGATGGCGGCTGCCCTCGGCATTGGTATGGGCGAGTTCGTCGACCAGCACGAGATCGGGCCGGCGGGCAAGGATGCAGTCGAGGTCCATTTCCTCGAGCGCCCGGCCCTTATAGTCGATTTCGACGCGGGGGATGATCTCGAAGCCGGCGACCAGCGCCTCAGTCTCCTTGCGGCCATGGGTCTCGACGACGCCGATGATGACATCGAGACCGTCGGCGATCTTGGCGCGGCCGGAGATCAGCATCTCATAGGTCTTGCCGACACCCGGCGCGGCGCCCAGAAAGATCTTCAGACGACCGCGCATCTCCGCCCGGGCCTTTTCGAGAAGCGCATCGGGCGATGGCCTGCCGGCCTGGTCGCGGTTGTCGTCTGGCATGCGTTTGGTCTTTCTGCATCACGTCAGTTAAGCCGAGGGGTCGGCATGTTTGGTTCAACTGGTGCAAGGCACTCCGGATCCGGGCTCTACGCCGCGAATAGTTCCTTATGCCCGCCCCATTCTCCGTCATGCTCGGCCTTGAGCCGAGCATCCACACGGCACCCACCAGCGGCCGCGGCATGGATCCTCGGGTCAAGCCCGAGGATGACGGAGGATGGGGTTGGCCTTCTTGCCAAACTCACCCCGGCCTGCAAAGCACGCCGCGTTTCGGATGCTTCATCAGGCCGGCATTCACCTCTCCCCAACCGGCCCTACGCTGCGAACAGCTCGATCCGTCTCCCCACCCTCCGTCATGCTCGGCCTTGAGCCGAGCATCCACACCGCACCCACCAGCAGCCGCGGTATGGATCCTCGGTCAAGCCATGGGATGACGGAGAGTGGGGTTGGCTTTCGCGCCAAACTCTCCGCGGCGTACACGGCAGACCGCGTCGGCTGCTTTATCAAGCCGTCCGTCGTTCGCCCAAACTCACTCAGTCATAGAAGCATCAAGCCTCTGATTCAACGCCAGAACATTGACGGTGGGTTCGCCGAGAAGGCCGAGTTCGCGGGCCTGGACGGCGCCGTCGACCAGCGCCTTGACCTTGGCCTCGTCCAGGCCTCGTGCCTTGGCGACCCGGGGCACCTGGAAGTAGGCGGCCTCGGGTGAGATGTCGGGATCGAGGCCGCTGCCCGATGCGGTGACGAGGTCGGCCGGCACTTGCGTATTGGGGTTCGTCGCCTTGGCGGCCTCGTAGTCGCCCTTGACGCGGTCGATCAGTTTCTGGCTGGTCGGGCCGAGGTTGGAGCCGCTGGAGGCGGCCGCATTGTAACCGTCGCCGGCAGCCGACGGACGGCCGTGGAAATACTTGTCTGCGGTGAAGGCCTGACCGATCAGCGTCGAGCCGATCACCTGACCGTTCTTCTCGACGAGGCTGCCGTTCGCCTGGGCGGGGAAGAGGGCCTGGGCGGCACCGGTCATGGCGAGGGGGTAGAGGAGGCCGGTGATCGCGGTGGTGGCGACGATCATGACGACCGCCGGGCGAAGTTCTTTCAACATTGTTCTTAACTCCTTTAAGCGAGGCCGAGGGCCGCGACGGCCAGGTCGATCGCCTTGATTCCGATGAAGGGCACGATGATGCCGCCGAGGCCGTAGATCAGCAGGTTGCGCGACAAGAGCGCGCCGGCGCCGATCGGACGGTAGCGCACGCCCTTCAGCGATAGCGGGATCAGTGCGATGATGATCAATGCGTTGAAGATGATCGCCGAGAGGATGGCGCTTTGCGGCGTCGATAGTCCCATGACGTTGAGCACGCCGAGCTGCGGATAGAAGGTCAGGAACATCGCCGGGATGATGGCGAAGTATTTGGCGATGTCGTTGGCGATCGAGAAGGTCGTCAGGGCGCCGCGTGTCATCAGCAGCTGCTTGCCGATCTCGACGATCTCGATGAGCTTGGTCGGATCGCTGTCGAGATCGACCATGTTGCCGGCCTCGCGGGCAGCGACCGTGCCGGTGTTCATCGCGACGCCGACATCGGCCTGGGCAAGTGCGGGCGCATCGTTGGTGCCGTCGCCGCACATGGCGACCAGCTTGCCCTTGGCCTGTTCCTCGCGCATTAGCGCCAGCTTCATCTCCGGCGTCGCCTGAGCGAGGAAATCGTCGACGCCGGCTTCGGCGGCGATGGCGGCTGCCGTCAGCGGGTTGTCGCCCGTGATCATCACGGTGCGGATGCCCATGCGGCGCAGCTCCGTGAAGCGTTCGCGGATGCCACCCTTGACGATATCCTTCAGCTGGATGATGCCGAGCAGCCGGCCGTCGCGAGCGACGGCGAGCGGCGTGCCGCCCGATTTGGCTACCTCGTCGGCGATCGACTGCAGTTCGCGCACGACCTCGCTGCCGTTTTTCGAAGGCGCGTCGCCATTGACATAGGTCAGCACGGCATCGACCGCACCCTTGCGGATGGAGGCGCCTTCAAGATCGACGCCGCTCATGCGGCTCTGGGCGGTGAAGGGCACGAAAGTCGCCTTGAGGCTCGCCATGTCGCGGCCGCGGATCGCATATTTCTCCTTGGCGAGCACGACGATGGAACGTCCCTCAGGCGTCTCGTCGGCCAGCGAGGCAAGCTGGGCGGCGTCGGCAAGATCCTGTTCGGACACGCCGCGCACCGGGCGGAAGCTCGTCGCCTGGCGATTGCCGAGCGTGATCGTGCCTGTTTTGTCGAGCAGCAGCGTGTCGACGTCGCCGGCGGCCTCGACGGCCCGGCCGGACATGGCCAGCACGTTGAAGCGGACGAGGCGGTCCATGCCGGCAATGCCGATCGCCGACAACAGCGCGCCTATGGTCGTCGGGATCAGGGTGACGAAGAGGGCGACGAGCACGATGATCGGGATCGAGCCGCCGGCATAGATGGCAAAGCTCGGGATCGTCGCGGTGGCAAGCACGAAGATCAGCGTCATGCCGGCCAGCAGGATGTTGAGCGCGATCTCGTTCGGCGTCTTCTGGCGCTCCGCACCTTCGACCAGCGCGATCATCCGGTCGATGAAGGTCGAGCCGGCCGCCGCGGTAATGCGGACGCGGATCCAGTCGGACAGCACCTGGGTGCCGCCGGTGACCGCCGAGCGGTCGCCGCCGGATTCCCGGATGACGGGGGCGGATTCGCCCGTGATTGCCGCCTCGTTGACCGAGGCGACCCCTTCGATCACTTCGCCGTCCGAGGGGATGATATCGCCGGCCTCGACGAGCACGAGGTCGCCGACCTTCAGGCTGGTGCCCGGCACCATGCGGTAGTCGCGGCCATTGTTGCCGGTCAAGAGCTTGGCCTGGGTCTCGGTGCGCGCCTTGCGCAGCGAATCCGCCTGCGCCTTGCCGCGGCCCTCGGCGACCGCTTCGGCGAAATTGGCAAAGAGCACGGTGAACCAGAGCCAGAGATTGATCTGGAAGGAGAAGCCGAGATTGCCGTTGCCGGCGACGAGGTCGCGCAGGAAGAGCACGGTGGTCAGCACCGAGACGGTGGCGACGACGAACATGACCGGGTTTCGAGCGAGCGCCCGCGGGTCGAGCTTCTTAAAGGCGGCGCCCGCTGCCGGAATGAGAATGCGAGAATCGACGATACTCGCGGATTTTGCCTGGCTCATAAGAGACTCCAGCTTGGAAAGAGGATGGCGAAGGACCCCGGCGACGCAGGGTCACGGCATCGCTTCAGAAGGTTTGCCCGGCGATCATCACCAGGTGCTCGACGATGGGGCCGAGCGCCAGGGCCGGGAAGAAGGTCAGGCCGCCGACGATCAGGATGGTGCCGACGAGCAGGCCGACGAAGAGCGGGCCGTCGGTGGGAAAGGTGCCTGCCGAGGCCGGGACCGTTTTCTTGCCGATCAGCGAGCCGGCGATGGCAAGCGCCGGGATGATGACCAGGAAGCGGCCGGCGAGCATGCCGATGCCGAGGGTGATGTTGTACCAGGGCGTATTGCCCGTCAGGCCGCCGAAAGCCGAGCCGTTATTGGCCGCAGCCGAGGTATAGGCATAGAGGATTTCGGAGAAACCGTGCGGGCCGGCCGTTCCCACCGAAGCGACGGCGGAGGGCAGCACCGTGGCGAGCGCGGTGAAAACCAGCATGGCGAGCGGCAGGCAGAGGATGGCGAGAACGGCCATTTTCATTTCCTTCGCCTCGATCTTCTTGCCGAGATATTCCGGCGTGCGGCCGACCATCAGGCCGGCAACGAAGACGGCGACGATGATGAACAGCAGGATGCCGTAGAAGCCGGCGCCGACCCCGCCGACGATGATCTCGCCGAGCTGCATGTTGATCAGCGGAATAAGGCCGCCGAGCGCCGTGAACGAGCCGTGCATGGCATTGACCGCGCCGCAGGAGGCGGCGGTGGTGATGACGGCAAAGAGCGAGGAGAGGGCGACGCCGAAACGGACTTCCTTGCCCTCCATGTTGCCGCCGCCAAGACCGAAGGCGTGCATCAGCGGGTTGCCTGCCGCTTCCGCCCAATACGTAACGATGACGCCGGCGAGGAACAGCACGCCCATCGTGGCGAGGATCGCCCAGCCCTGGCGCTGATTGCCGACCATACGGCCGAAGACGTTGGTCAGCGCCGCGCCGATCGCGAAGATCGAAACCATCTGGATGAGGTTGGAGATCGCATCGGGGTTTTCGAAGGGATGGGCGGAGTTGGCGTTGAAGAAGCCGCCGCCATTGGTGCCGAGCATCTTGATCGCAAGCTGCGAGGCGACGGGGCCGACGGCGATCGTCTGCTGCGCGCCTTCAAGCGTCGTCGCATTGACATAGGCTCCAAGCGTCTGCGGTACGCCGAGATAGACATAGACGAGCGTCAGCACGATTGAGATCGGCAGCAGGATGTAGAAGGTCGCCCTCGTCATATCGACCCAGAAATTGCCGATGGCCTTGCCCGAGGTGCGCGCGAAGGCGCGGATGAAGGCGACCGCAATGGCCATGCCGGTCGCGGCGGAGACGAAGTTCTGGACGGTGAAGCCGGCCATCTGGGTGAGATAGGACATGGTGCTTTCGCCGCCGTAGTTCTGCCAGTTGGTATTGCTGACGAAACTGACGGCGGTGTTGAACGAAAGCTCCGGCGGGACGGCCGCCATGCCGGCTGGATTATAGGGAAGGATGCCCTGCAGGCGCTGCAGCGCATAAAGCACGACGACGCCGAGCAGGTTGAAGAGCAGCATGGCGAAAGCATAAGAGGTCCAATGCTGTTCCTCGCGCTCGCCGGTGCCGGCCATGCGGTAAAGTCCGCGTTCGATCGGAACGAGGACGGGTGAGAGGAATGTGCGCTCGCCGCTGAAGACACGCGTCATGTAACCGCCGAGCGGTTTGACGAGCACGAGGACGATCCCGCAATAAAGCAGGATCTGAAGCCATCCGTTGAGGGTCATGGAGGTAAACTTTCAATACCGGCTGCTGCCCGGTCGCGCCTGCGCGAGCTCAGAAGCACCGGTTCTCTTCAGAAGCGTTCCGGGCGAAGCAGAGCGTAGGTGAGGTAGACGGTGAGAAACACGGTCACGGCGCCGCTCAAGACGTAATCGAGGGTCATCGTCGTTTCTCCGTCAAAGCCTGTCGCAGGCTCTGGTGTAGGCAAGGCACAGCGCGAAAAATAGGATCGCGGTGCCAAGCAGAATGATATCCATCATGATCGTGACTCCTGTTGTTCTTGTTGGAGTCAGACAAGACAAAGGGCGCGACCCCGAAGGGGCGCCTTTCATGCTTTCTGGCGTGGAGATGATCGTTCGATCTCTCGGCCATGAATATGGAGCCGGAGGGCATAAAGGTTCGAGACGGCCGAAGGACCATCAATATAAAAATCTTATAAATGCTTTTCAGCGACCCCTTTGTTCTTACGCATGTCGTTGCGGCAAAAGCGCTTCGCGCTTTGCCTGACAAAACCGCTGCACACTTTTGCGCGACATGCTCTAAGGATCGACCCGGAACCGGTACTGGCCTTCGGCGCTGCGGCCGTCCATCGAGAGGACGCGCCAGTCGATGGTGTAGAAGCCGGGCGCCATGGCAGGATCGAGCGGAACCTTGAAGATCGATCCTTCAGGGCCGGAGAGAAACGGCTTGCCCGTGGGAAGCGCCATACCCTGGGCATCCAGCAGGACGGCCGTCGAGCGGGCAAGATCGACAGGGCCGGTGAAGGTGAGCTCGAGGTTGGCCGGCTCCAGCCTTTCTTCCTGCTCCTGCGGCGGAAGAGAGGCTTGTTCCAGGGCCGCAGACGCCTCACTTGCGATGAAGAGAAGAGAGACGAACAGACAGAATGACGCGATCGACTTCATGATGGTCTTCCCTATCGTGCCGACCCGCATGTGCCCGGAGCCATCATGCTTCCGTGACGTCATGCCGACGCATTATTATTAACGCTGTGGCGGAGGATTTCGATCCCTAGTTTTTGCGATAGCGCGCGCCGGCCTCGGCCGTGGACCTTTCGGCAGCGCGGCGATCAGATCCACAAGCCGCTGCCAGAATTGCCGGATTGACCTTGATATCGTCGGGCCGGAAGACCGATTCCCGCCGGCATTGTCGTGATCGTTCTTCCTCGCTCTGCCTCTCCTCATGGCCGGGATCTCGAATGGAAAATGTACTCTCCGATGGCCGCGGCCGGAATCATACGGAGGTCTTGCAAGGCAAATCTTTCGGATTACAGAAAATGGGCATTTCATCGTATGTTGAGCAAAAGCTTGATCTCAACGATTGAATTGCCGCCCCTTCCGGTCTTATAGTCGCGTCCAACGGCACGCGATAAACCGCGGGGCAATAGGGAAGGAAACCGATCATGACCAAAGTCCGTGCGCTGGTACTGGAGCGCCAGCATGAGCTTGCGCTTCGCGATATCGATCTGCCGCTCAAAACAGGGCCGGGGCAGGTGAAGATCAAGATTCATACCGTCGGCGTCTGCGGTTCCGACGTGCATTATTACACGCATGGCAAGATCGGTCCCTTCATCGTCAACGCGCCGATGGTGCTCGGTCACGAGGCGGCGGGCACGGTGGTCGAAGTCGGAGCTGACGTGACGCATCTGAAAGTCGGCGACCGCGTCTGCATGGAACCCGGCATTCCCGACCCGAATTCCAAGGCAAGCCGGCTCGGTATGTACAATATCGACCCGGCCGTGACCTTCTGGGCGACGCCGCCGATCCACGGCGTGCTGACGCCCGAGGTCGTGCATCCCGCCAATTATACGTTCAAGCTGCCCGACAATGTCAGCTTTGCCGAAGGCGCCATGGTCGAGCCCTTCGCCGTCGGCATGCAGGCGGCAACCAAGGCGAAGATTACGCCTGGGGATACCGCCGTCGTCCTCGGCGCCGGCCCGATCGGCACGATGGTGGCGATCGCGGCGCTGGCCGGCGGCTGCGCCCGGGCGATCGTCGCCGATCTCGCCCAGCCGAAGCTCGATATCGCCGCGCAGTACCAGGGCGTCATCCCAATCAATATCCGCGAGATGAACCTCACCGAAGAGGTGGGCCGGCTGACCGACGGCTGGGGCGCCGATGTCGTCTTCGAATGCTCCGGCTCGCCGAAGGCCTGGGAGACGATCATGGCGCTGCCGCGCCCGGGCGGCGTCATCGTCGTCGTCGGCCTGCCGGTCAACCCTATCGGTTTCGACGTCTCGACGGCATCGACCAAGGAGATCCGCATCGAGACGGTGTTCCGTTATGCGCATCAGTACGAGCGCTCGATCGCGCTCTTGGCATCCGGCCGCGTCGACCTGAAGCCGCTGATATCCGAGACTTTCACATTCGCAGATTCGATCAAGGCCTTCGACCGCGCCGTCGAGGCGCGGCCGAGCGATGTGAAGCTGCAGATCGTGATGGAATAGCGCCACAGCGCAACTACGAATGCCCAGCGCTCGGTCTCATCTTGCGAAAGGCCAGAGCCGCAGCCGCGACGACAGCCGCGGCTGCGATGGCAATCAGCAGATGGCGGTGAAGGGAAAGGTGACCCAATATCTGCTCGATGCCGTGCCCGAACAAATAGCCGAGCGCGGTGAAAAGCTGCCCCCAGACCAGCGCGGCTGCGGCATTCAGGACGACGAATTTTCCGGTCGGTATCCGCGTCGTTCCGATGACGACAGGGCTGATCGTGCGCAACCCCACAAGGAAACGAAAGGCGAGGATGAAGCCTGTCGGATATTTTTCCAGAAGTTCGGTAACGCGGGCGAGCGCCGGCTTTTCCATCAGCCGCTGCACGAGCCTCCATCGGGCCGCGTAGCGGCCGGCGAAGAACCACAGTTGATCGCCGGCGAAAGATCCGGCCGTGGCCGCAAGCGACGCCGACCAATAGGGCAGCAGCCCGCGGTGGGAAATCACGCCGCCGAGGAAGGCGGCCGTTTCGCCTTCGAAGGCAGCGCCCAGAAAGATCGCCAGCAGGCCGTAATTTTCGATCAGCGCTTCGATGGACATGTCAGGCCGCCTCCAAGCCTTCCCGAAATGTCAGGCCGCGGGCGGAACAGGCTTCAAATCCCCAAGCAGCGTCGGGATCAGTTCCGATACCGTCGGGTGGATCGGCACCGACCATTTCAGCGCGGGATAGGTCGTTCCTGCATTCATGGCGTCGATGATACCGTGGATCACCTCATCGCCCTCGATGCCCAGGATCGCCGCGCCGAGAATTTCCTTGGTCTCGGCATCGGCAATCACCTTCATAAAGCCCTTGGTCTCGCCGCGCTCGGTGGCGCGACCGACGCGGCTCATCGGCCGGGTCGAGACCATGATCCTGCGTCCCGACTCTCGCGCTTGCTTCTCCGTCATCCCGACGCGGCCGAGCGGCGGGTCGATATAGAGCGCATAGGCTGGGATGCGGCTTGAGACCTTGCGATCGTCGCCGTCGAGCAGGTTGGCGGCGGCGATCTCGAAATCATTGTAGGAGGTGTGGGTGAAGGCTCCGTGGCCGTTGCAGTCGCCGAGCGCCCAGATGCCCTCGACATTGGTGGCGAGCCTGTCATCGACCGTGATGAAGCCGCGCTTGTCGGTGGCGACGCCGGCGGCATCGAGGCCGAGATCGTCGGTGTTCGGCTTGCGGCCGGTGGCGATCAGAACATGGCTCGCATCGATCGCTGCTGCGCCGGCGGTGACGCTGACCCCATTGCCGTTCTTGGCGAAGGCAATGTTGCCGGCGTCGGTGTGCACGTCGATCCCTTCGGCGCGCAGGATATCGGCGATCGCATCGGATATATCCTCGTCCTCGCGCGAGGCGAGCTTCGGGCCGTGCTCGATGACGCTGACTTCGGCGCCGAAGCGGCGATACATCTGCGCGAATTCCAGCCCGATATAACTGCCGCCGATCACCGCCAGATGCCGCGGCAGCGTGTCGAGATGGATGATCGAGGTGCTGGTGAGATAGTCGACATCGGCGATACCCGGCAGTTCGGGAATGACCGGCCGCGCGCCGACATTGAGAAAGATGCGCGGCGCCGTCAGCGTCTCGCCGTTGACACTGACGGTCCTCGGACCCTCGAATCGGGCATGGCCGTAGATCACGCTCATGCCGTCCATGCCGCCAAGCCAGCCGATCAGGCCGTTGCGGGCGTTCATCGTCACCGTTTCGGCGCGGGCTCTGACCACCTTCATGTCGATGGCGATGGCGCCCGCGATATTGACGCCATAGGCGGCGCCGTTTCTGGCGACATGGGCGGCGCGGGCACTGGCGACCAGCGTCTTCGTCGGCATGCAGCCGGCATTGACGCAGGTGCCGCCGAGGAACTTGCGCTCGATCAGCGCCACCTTCATGCCTTTTTCGACCATGCGGGCGGCAAGCGACGGGCCGGCCTGGCCGGCCCCGATGACGATGGCGTCGAAGCGCTTCATGACACGGCCCCCACGATCAGCACCGCGCCGATGACGGCGACGGCATCTTCGATGAGTGCGGCCGGCAGATCCCGGCCGAAGGAGGCGGCCAGCCGGCTGCGGGCGGCAGCACCCCCATATGTGCCGATGACGGCACCGATCACGCCGGCGATCAGCCCGCCGAACAGCAGGCTGCTGGCGGCACCGATCGCAGCACCCGACAACGCCCCCGAAACGATGCGGGCGGAAAACTGCATCGGCACCTTGCGCGACGGCGTCGACGGCAACTGATCGGCGATCAGTTCGACGATGGCGAGAACGGTGAAGATCCACGGCGTCCAGCGGTATCCCATGAAGGCAAGCTGCGTCTGCGAGACATCGAACCAGCCAAGCGCCGCGCCCCAGGCGACGGCGGCCGGCGCCGTCATGGTGCGAAAGCCGGAGATGACGCCGATCAGCAATGCAAGAAGCAGAAACATGCGTGATCCCCCTCATTGCCGGCTTCGTGCCGCCAGAGGGAAGGTTGCACATTGTCAGGCGCGTGGCAATTCGTCCTGCCGAACCGATGGTTTAGTTCGCAAAGGCCGCAATGCCCGTGATTGCCCGGCCGATGATCAGCGCATGGATGTCGTGCGTGCCCTCATAGGTGTTGACCACTTCGAGGTTGACGAGATGGCGGGCGATGCCGAATTCGTCGGAGATGCCGTTGCCGCCGAGCATGTCGCGGGCCGCGCGCGCGATCTCCAGCGCCTTGCCGCAGCTGTTGCGCTTGAGGATCGAGGTCAGCTCCACCGGCGGATGGCCTTCCTCCTTCATGCGGCCGAGCCGCAGACAACCCTGCAGGCCGAGCGAGATCTCCGCCGCCATGTCGGCAAGCTTCCTCTGGATCAGCTGGTTGGCGGCGAGCGGCCGGCCGAACTGCTTGCGCTCCAGCGTATATTGCCGTGCCCTGGCATAACAATCTTCGGCAGCGCCGAGCGCGCCCCAGGCGATGCCGAAACGGGCGGAGTTGAGGCAGGTGAACGGCCCCTTGAGACCGGTAACATTGGGCAGAAGATTTTCCTCGGGCACGAAGACCCTGTCCATCACCACTTCGCCGGTGATCGAGGCGCGCAGGCCGACCTTGCCATGGATGGCGGGGGCCGAAAGCCCTTTCCAGCCCTTTTCGAGAATGAAGCCGCGGATGAGCCCGTCCTCGGTCTTGGCCCAGACGACAAAGACATCGGCGATCGGCGCATTCGAGATCCAGGTCTTCGAGCCGGTCAGGCTGTAGCCGCCGTCGACTTTTTTGGCGCGCGTCGCCATCGAACCGGGATCCGAGCCGTGATCGGGCTCGGTCAAGCCGAAGCAGCCGATCCATTCGCCGGCAGCCAGTTTCGGCAGGTATTTCAGTTTCTGTGCCTCCGACCCGAAGGTGTCGATCGGCACCATCACCAGCGAGGACTGCACGCTCATCATCGAACGGTAGCCGCTATCGACCCGCTCGACCTCACGGGCGATCAGGCCGTAGCCGGTGTAACCGAGGCCGGCACCGCCGTAATCGGGCGAGATCGTCGGACCGAGCAGGCCGAGTTCGCCCATTTCGCGGAAGATTGCGGGATCGGTCTTTTCGTTGCGGAAGGCGTCGAGAACGCGGGGCGCGAGCTTCTCCTGGGCATAGGCATGGGCCGTATCCTGCACCATGCGCTCCTCGTCGGTCAGCTGCTCCACCAGGCGAAAGGGATCGGCCCAGTCGAAAACCTCGCGCGTATGCTGCATGTCGGCGTCTCCTCACCCACGATTCAGGCTTGCCTCGCTCAAGGTCGCATAGACCCGCCAGCCGACCGCGTCAACAGAAGGCGGCCATGTCGAAAAGACCGGGCGCGCCATCTTTTCAAAAGCGCCGGCATGCTCCACTTTGCCGGCAATCGATTCTGGAACGAGGAGACGGAAATGTCGTCAAGCGATCTGTTCGTATCGGCCGAAGGCGCCGAATGGGTCAATCCCGAGCCCGGCGTTACCAGGCGCATCATGACCTATCTGCCTGAAATGATGATGGTGGAGGTGGCTTTCGAGAGCGGCGCCGTCGGTGCTGCCCATTCGCATCCGCACATTCAGGCAAGCTATGTCGCCCAAGGCAGTTTCGAGGTGACGATCGACGGACGGACCGAGGTGCTAAAGCAGGGCGGCAGCTTCATCGTGCCCCCCAATCTCGTCCACGGCGTCAAGGCGCTGGAAAAGGGCCGGCTGATCGATAGCTTCACCCCGCACCGGGCCGAATTTCTTGCATAGTCAGGGTTCGGCTTCCGAACGGCGCGCCGGGCCGGCTGGCGTGACATAGGGCGGCACGAAGCGTGCATCCTCGCCGCGCACAGCCTCGCGCAGGAAGTCGATGACCGCGCGCACGCGGGGCGCCTGTTTCAGGTCGCGGTGGCAGGTGATCCAGTACTGGCGCTTGAGGTCGATCTCCGCGGGCAGCACCCGCACGAGCTCGGGATAACGGCTGGCGAAAAAATAGGGCAGGATGCAAAGGCCGAGGCCGTTTCGGGTGGCGGTCAGCTGGGCGAAGATGCTGGAGCTCTGGAACTGCGGTTTGATGCGGGGATGCACGTCGCTGAGGTAATCCAGGCCCGGCGCGAAAATCATTTCCTCGATATAGCTGACGAAGGGATGCTCAAGCAGGTCCTCGCGACGGGTGATTGCGGGCGCCTTTGCCAGATAGTCGCGCGAACCGTAGATCTGCAGATGATAGTCTGTCAGCTTCTCGGCGAAATAAGGCCCGCCCTTCGGCTCGTCGAGCACGACGGAAAGATCGGCCTCCTTGCGCGACAGCGACATGATCTGCTGGATCGTCACCAGCTCGAGCGCCAGATGCGGGTGCTGGGCGGCAAACCGGTGCAGCACGGTGGCGAAGAAGAAATTGGCGAACCCCTCTGGCGCGCTGAGGCGCACGAGGCCGCGCTGCGCCATCGAGCCGTCGGCGAGGTCGGCGCGCAGCCGCTCGGTCTCCTGCTCCATCTTCTCGGCCGTCTCGACGAAACGGGTGCCCATGGCGGTCAGCACATAGCCGCGTGGATTGCGCTCGAACAGCTTGACCTTGAGGGTGAATTCCAGCCGGTCGATGCGCCGCGAAACGGTGGCATGGCTGGAGCGCAGCTGCCGGGCTGCCGTCGACAGCTGTCCTGTGCGGGCGACGGCTAGAAAAAACTGAAGATCGTCCCAAGTAAACTGCG
Organism: Rhizobium sp. N122; assembly: GCF_002211295.1. Classification (NCBI taxonomy): domain Bacteria; kingdom Pseudomonadati; phylum Pseudomonadota; class Alphaproteobacteria; order Hyphomicrobiales; family Rhizobiaceae; genus Rhizobium; species Rhizobium sp. N122. Next base: position 73,695 of record NZ_LOKU01000067.1, read on the forward strand.
GCGGATTGTTCATCGCGATCCCCATCTGTTCAAAAATGAACAGATACTGTTTGGAATTAGTTGTAAACCACCCGTTGCTTCAACGCGGAATTTCCGTGATCGTAAGGAGAGGGTCCGCCGTTCTGAGGAGTGCGGCTGGCCAAATCTGAACAGAACCGCAATCTGGCTCATCTCTGGGAGGAGAGAATATGCGTAAGAATCTCATTGCATCAGTTGCATTTCTGCTGGCGAGCAGCACGGCGGTGCTCGCGCAGAGCGCAACCGACGGCAAGGTCAAGATCGGCATTCTGAACGACCAGTCGGGCGTTTATGCCGACTTCGGCGGCAAGTCTTCCGTCGAAGCCGCCAAGATGGCGGTCGAGGATTTCGGCGGCAAGGTGCTTGATGTGCCGATCGAGATCGTCGATGCCGACCACCAGAACAAGCCGGATATCGCCTCCAACATCGCCCGCCAGTGGTACGACACCGAGCAGGTGGATGCGATCATGGAATTGACGACCTCGTCGGTGGCGCTCGCCGTGCAGGCGATCGCCAAGGAAAAGAAGAAGATCGACATCGTCACGGGTGCTGCGACGACGGATCTGACCGGCAAGGCCTGCTCGCCCTACGGTTTCCACTGGGCCTACGACACCCATGCGCTGGCTGTCGGCACCGGCGGCGCCCTCGTCAAGCAGGGCGGCGACAGCTGGTTCTTCCTGACCGCCGACTATGCCTTCGGGTATTCTCTGGAGCAGCAGACCACCGACTATGTCAAGGCGAGCGGCGGCACGGTCGTCGGCGCTGTCCGCCATCCGCTGTCGACCCAGGATTTCTCGTCCTTCCTGCTGCAGGCGCAATCCTCGGGCGCCAAGGTGATCGGCCTTGCCAATGCCGGCCTCGATACGTCGAACGCCATCAAGCAGGCGGCCGAATTCGGCATTACCCAGGGCGGCCAGCATCTGGCGGCGCTGCTCTTCACGCTTGCCGAAGTCCATGGCCTCGGCCTCGAGGCGGCTCAAGGGTTGACGCTGACGGAAGGTTTTTACTGGAACCGTGACGACGAAAGCCGCGCCTTCGCCAAGAAATTCTTCGCCCGCACCGGCAAGATGCCGAACATGATCCATACCGGCACCTATTCGGCAGTGACGCAATATCTGAAGGCGGTGCAGAAGGCCGGCACCGACGAGACGGAAGCCGTCGCCAAAACGCTGCATGAAATGCCGGTCGACGACGTCTTCGGCCGCGGCGGCACGGTCGGCGCCAATGGCCGCATGATCCACGACATGTATCTGCTGCAGGTCAAGAAGCCGGCCGACAGTAAGGAGCCGTGGGATTACTTCAACGTGCTCGCCACCATTCCCGGCAAGGAAGCCTATATCGATCCCGCCAAGAGCGGCTGCGATCTGGTGAAGTAAGCGCGATGGCGGTTTCCGCGATTGGAACGCAGGAAAAGCCGCGGGTGGTGCTGTCCGCCCGCGGCCTGCGCCGCGATTTCGGCGGCTTCACGGCCGTCAAGAACGTCGATCTCGACGTCCATGACGCCAGCGTGCATGCGCTGATCGGCCCGAACGGCGCCGGCAAGACCACGGTCTTCAACCTGCTGACGAAGTTCCTGCAGCCGACGGCGGGCACGATCACCCTGATGGGCACCGACATCACCCACACGCCGCCCGACAAGGTGGCGCGCATGGGGCTGGTGCGCTCCTTCCAGATCTCGGCGGTCTTCCCGCATCTCTCCGTTCTCGACAATGTGCGGGTGGCGCTGCAGCGGCCGAATAATCTTTCCACGCAGTTCTGGCGGCCGCTTTCGGCGCTCGATCGGCTGAACGAGCGGGCCGAGCAGTTGCTCGCCAGCGTCGGGCTTTCCAAGGAGCGCGATCATATCGCCGCCGATCTTTCCTATGGCCGCAAGCGCGTCCTGGAGATCGCGACGACGCTTGCGCTCGATCCCAAGGTGCTGCTGCTCGACGAGCCGATGGCCGGCATGGGGCTGGAGGATGTCGGCGTCGTCTCGGCGATCATCCGCGACGTCGCCCGCGACCGGGCGGTGCTGATGGTCGAGCACAATCTCTCCGTCGTCGCCAATATCTGCCAGCATGTCACCGTGCTGCAGCGCGGCGAGATTCTTGCCGAGGGCGATTATGCCACGGTCAGCCAGGATGAGCGGGTGCGCGTCGCCTATATGGGCACGGAGGAGCATTGATGGCCGATCTCCTCGAAGTCCAGGGATTGAACGCCTGGTATGGCGAAAGCCACATCCTACACGGCGTCGATATGCGGGTGGCCGGCATGGGGCTGGAGGATGTCGGCGTCGTCTCGGCGATCATCCGCGACGTCGCCCGCGACCGGGCGGTGCTGATGGTCGAGCACAATCTCTCCGTCGTCGCCAATATCTGCCAGCATGTCACCGTGCTGCAGCGCGGCGAGATTCTTGCCGAGGGCGATTATGCCACGGTCAGCCAGGATGAGCGGGTGCGCGTTGCCTATATGGGCACGGAGGAGCATTGATGGCCGATCTCCTCGAAGTCCAGGGATTGAACGCCTGGTATGGCGAAAGCCACATCCTACACGGCGTCGATATGCGGGTGGCCGAAGGCGAGACGATCACCATTCTCGGCCGCAACGGCGTCGGCAAGACGACGACGCTGCGCACCATCACCGGCATCGTGCGGACCCGCAAGGGCAGGATCAGCTTTGCCGGCAGCGACATGATGCAGGTGCCGCTGCACAAGACGGCGCATCGCGGCATCGGCTTCGTGCCGGAGGAGCGCGGCATCTTCTCGACGCTGACCGTGTCGGAAAACCTGCTGCTGCCGCCTGTGGTGGCGAAGGGCGGCATGACGCTCGACGAGATCTACGAACTCTTCCCCAATCTCTACGAGCGCCGCACCAGCCCCGGCACCAAACTTTCCGGCGGCGAGCAGCAGATGCTGGCAATCGCCCGGATTCTGCGCACCGGTGTCCGGCTGCTCATTCTCGACGAACCGACGGAGGGGCTTGCCCCCGTCATCGTCCAGCGCATCGGCGAGGTGCTGCAGACACTGAAAGGACGCGGCATGACGATCCTGCTCGTCGAGCAGAACTTCCGTTTCGCCAGCCGTATTGCCGATCGCTTCTATCTGATGGATCATGGGCAGATGGTGTCGGAATTCCCGGTCGGCGAACTGCCGCAGCGCATGGATACGCTGCACAAGGTTCTGGGAGTATGACCAGATGACGATGATCTTCGGCATTCCCCTGCAGGCGCTGCTCGGCCAGCTGTTGATCGGCCTGATCAACGGCTCCTTCTATGCGCTGCTCAGCCTCGGCCTCGCCATCATTTTCGGCCTGCTCAGGGTGATCAACTTCGCCCATGGCGCGCAATATATGCTCGGCGCCTTCGTCGCCTATCTGCTGCTGACCTATGCCGGCATCGGCTACTGGCCGTCGCTGATCCTGGCGCCCGTCATCGTCGGCTTTGCCGGGGCGATCATCGAGCGGCTGTTCCTGCGCCGGCTCTACGATCTCGATCCGCTTTACGGCCTGCTCTTCACCTTCGGGCTGGCGCTCGCGGTCGAAGGCACCTTCCGCTATCTCTACGGATCGTCCGGCCAGCCTTATGCGACGCCGGCGGCTCTTGCCGGCGGCGCCAATCTCGGCTTCATGTTCCTGCCGATCTATCGCGGCTGGGTCGTCGTCGTCTCGCTGGTTATCTGCCTCGGCACATGGCTGCTGATCGAGAAGACCAAGCTCGGCGCCTATCTGCGCGCCGCCACCGAAAACGCCGTGCTGGTGCAGGTCTTCGGCGTCAATGTGCCGGTGCTGCTGACGCTGACCTATGCGCTGGGTGCCGGTCTTGCCGCCTTTGCCGGCGTGCTGGCGGCCCCGATCTACCAGGTCTCGCCGCTGATGGGCTCGAACATGATCATTGTGGTCTTTGCCGTGGTCGTGGTCGGCGGCATGGGATCGATCATGGGCGCGATCATCACCGGTTACGTGCTCGGCATCGCCGAGGGCCTGACCAAGGTCTTCTATCCCGAGGCGTCCAACATCGTGATCTTCGTCATCATGGCGATCGTGCTTCTCATCAGGCCCGCGGGCCTCTTCGGCCGGGATGCTTGACATGGCTGACATCACCGACACCATTCGAACGGAAAAAAGCCGGACCGCCCTTTCGGTGCAGGCTGCCTTCCTGGCCATCGGGCTGTTGCTGCTGCTGCTCGCGCCGTTCTTCTTCTACCCGATCTTCCTGATGAAGCTGCTCTGCTTCGCGCTGTTTGCCTGCGCCTTCAACCTGCTGCTCGGCTATACCGGCCTCTTGTCCTTCGGCCATGCCACCTTCTTCGGCGGCGCGGCCTATTTCACCGCCTATACGGTGAAGGAATGGGGTCTGCCGCCGGAGCTCGGCATTCTGATCGGCGTGGCGGGGGCTGCCTTTCTCGGCCTCGTCATGGGCTTCTTCGCCATCCGCCGCCAGGGTATCTATTTCGCGATGATTACGCTGGCCCTGTCGCAGATGTTCTTCTTCTTCTGCCTGCAGGCGGAGTTTACCGAGGGCGAGGACGGCATCCAGTCGGTGCCGCGCGGCCATCTCTTCGGCTTCATCGATCTGAACAGCTCGACCAACATGTATTATTTCGTGCTGGCCGTTTTCCTCGTCGGCATTTTGATCATCTGGCGTTTCATCAATTCGCCTTTCGGCATGATCCTGAAATCGATCCGCGAGAACGAAAACCGCGCGGTCTCGCTCGGTTATTCCGTCGCCCGCTACAAGCTCGGCGCCTTCGTCATGTCGGCAGCACTTGCCGGGCTCGCCGGCGCAGTCAAATCGATCGTCTTCCAGTTCGCGACGCTGACCGACGTCGCCTGGCAGATGTCGGGCGAGGTGATCCTGATGACGCTGCTCGGCGGCATCGGTACGCTGATCGGCCCGCTCTTCGGCGCCGGGCTGGTGGTGGCGCTGGAAAACTACCTCGCCACCTCGGAGTTCCCGGTGACGATCATCACCGGCATCGTCTTCATGGTGTGCGTGCTGATCTTCCGCCGCGGCATCATCGGCGAATTCTACGCTTCGCGGCTGGGGCGGAAGCTGGGCTTCGTCTATCGCCGCTGAACGGGCGGCATCTGGAGTTTCGTGCAGGGCACATGGATCGTTACGACTATATCATCATCGGGGCGGGCAGCGCCGGCTGCGTGCTGGCCAACCGGCTATCGGCCGATGGCCGCAGCCGGGTGCTGTTGCTGGAGGCCGGCGGCAGCGACAACTACCACTGGATCCATATTCCAGTCGGTTATCTCTATTGCATCAACAACCCGCGCACCGACTGGTGCTTCACCACGGCGCCGGAAGCCGGGCTGAACGGCCGGGCGCTCAGCTACCCGCGCGGCAAGGTGCTCGGCGGCTGCTCCTCGATCAACGGCATGATCTACATGCGCGGCCAGGCGCGCGATTACGATCTCTGGCGGCAGATGGGCTGCAGCGGCTGGGGCTGGGACGATGTTCTGCCCTTCTTCCGCAAGTCCGAGGATTTTTATCGCGGCGAAGACGAGATGCACGGTGCCGGCGGCGAATGGCGCATCGAGAGGGCGCGAGTGCGGTGGGCCGTGCTCGATGCCTTCCAGCAGGCGGCGAGAGAAGCCGGCATTCCGGAGACCGCGGATTTCAACCGCGGCAGCAATGAAGGTTCCGGCTATTTCGACGTCAACCAGCGTTCCGGCATTCGCTGGAACACCTCGAAAGCCTTCTTGCGCCCGGCGCGTAAGCGCTCCAACCTGACCGTTCTGACCAAGGCCCAGGTCCGGCGGCTGCTGGTGGAGGAGGGGGCCGTCGCCGGCGTCGAATTCCAGCACAATGGCGTGGCAAAACGCGCCTATGCGGGCAAGGAAACCATCCTTTCCGCCGGCTCGATCGGCTCGCCGCATATTCTGGAACTCTCCGGCATCGGCAAAGGCGAGGTTCTCCAGCGGGCGGGCGTCGATGTCGTTGCCGAGGTGAAGGGCGTCGGCGAGAACCTGCAGGACCATCTTCAACTGCGGCTCGCCTATAAGGTGACGGGCGTTCCGACATTGAACGAGAAGGCGACGAAACTGATCGGCAAAGCGGCGATCGGGCTCGAATATCTCGTCCGCCGCTCCGGACCGATGGCGATGGCGCCGAGTCAGCTCGGCATTTTCACCCGCTCGGGGCCGGACCGGGAGACGCCGGACCTGCAATATCATGTGCAGCCGGTTTCGCTGGAGAAGTTCGGCGATCCCGTCCATCCGTTCCCGGCGATCACCGCCAGCGTCTGCAATCTGAGGCCGGAAAGCCGCGGTTCGGTGCATCTGTCGAGCCCGGATTTCGCCGCGCAGCCGACGATCAGCCCAAAGTACCTCTCGACACAGCGCGATCGTGACATAGCTGTCCGTTCGATACGGTTGACGCGCAGGATCGTCGCGCAGCCTTCCTTCGCGAGGTTCCGGCCGGAGGAATTCAAGCCCGGTCCCAGCTATCAGACCGAGGCCGATCTGGAACGGGCGGCGGGCGACATCGGCACGACGATCTTCCATCCCGTCGGCACCTGCCGCATGGGCGCCGACAGGGACAGCGTCGTCGATCCGCGGCTGAAACTCAGGGCGCTCGGCAAGCTCAGGATCGCCGACGCTTCGGTGATGCCGTCGATCACCTCGGGCAACACCAATTCGCCGACGATCATGATCGCCGAAAAGGCGGCGGCGATGATCCTCGAAGACAATCGATAGGAGAAGACCATGGCAAGGATCGCATTCATCGGGCTTGGCAATATGGGCGGGCCGATGGCGGCCAATCTCGTCAAAGCGGGTCACGAGGTCCTCGGTTTCGATCTCGCGGCCTCGGTGCTGAAGGCGGCCGAGGACAGCGGCGTCAAACCGGCAAGCCATGCCAGCCAGGCGGTCAAGGACGCGGAGATTGTCGTCACCATGCTGCCGCAGGGCAGGCACGTGCTGACAGCCTGGGCCGATATCCTGCAGACCGCGGCACAGAGCACGCTGGTTATCGATTGCTCGACGATCGATGTCGAGAGCAGCCGCAAGGCGCATGAGATGGCCAAGGCCGCAAGCTGCCTGTCGCTCGACGCGCCGGTTTCCGGCGGCACCGGCGGAGCGACCGCCGGCACGCTGACCTTCATGGCCGGCGGCTCGGATGAGGCCTTCGCCAGGGCCAAGCCGATCCTCGAGGGCATGGGCAAGAAGATCGTCCATTGCGGCGAGGCCGGCGCCGGCCAGGCGGCGAAGATCTGCAACAACATGATCCTCGGCATTTCGATGGTCGGCGTCTGCGAGGCCTTCGTGCTCGCCGAAAAACTCGGCCTCTCGCATCAGGCGCTGTTCGACGTCGCCTCGACCTCATCGGGCCAGTGCTGGTCGATCAATACCTATTGCCCGGTGCCCGGGCCGGTGCCGACTTCGCCGGCCAACAACGACTACAAGCCGGGTTTTGCCGCGGCCCTGATGCTGAAGGATTTGAGACTCTCGCAGGAGGCGGCGCTGGCAAGCGGCGCGTCAACGCCGATGGGTGCGGAGGCCGCGCAGCTTTTTGCGCTCTTCGAAAAGCAGGGCAACGGCGGACGGGATTTCTCCGCCATCATCGAGATGTTCCGCGAAAAGGCGTAAACGCAGAGACCTATAAGAGATAGCTGACCGGCTCGTTTCGCACCGGATGGGGAAAGACGCCCATGCCGACTCCGAAAATCGAACGCAGCGTCTCGGTCCGCATGATCTCGGCGGGTGTGCCTTCGGCGGTGATCCGGCCGCGGTTGAGCGCGACGATCGCATCGCAATAACGCGCGGCGAGGTTGATGTCGTGCAGCACGATGACGACGGTCAGCCCGCGCTCATGGCTGAGCTCCTTGACCAGCGACAGGACGCTTGCCTGATGGGCGAGGTCGAGCGCCGATGTCGGTTCGTCGAGCAGCAGGCAGCGGGCGTCCTGAGCGAGCATCATGGCGATCCAGGCGCGCTGGCGCTCGCCGCCGGACATGTTGGCGACGAGCCGATCGGCAAAATCCTCAAGCTCGGTGCGGACGATCGCCTCCTCGACCTTGTTGCGATCGGTAGCGGTGAAACGACCGAGCGTGCCGTGCCAGGGGAAGCGGCCGAGCGCCACCAGTTCGCGCACGGTCATCCCGTCGGTCGCCGGCGTGAATTGCGGCATATAGGCAACGTGCCGGGCAAATTCCCGGGCACCCCAATCACCCGCCGGCTTGCCGTTGAAGGCGATGGCGCCGGACTTCGGCGCGGCCTGGCGGGCGATGATCTTCAAAAGCGTGCTTTTGCCGGAGCCGTTCGGGCCCACCAGACCGTAGATGCGGCCCTGCTCGAGCCTCAGATCGATACCGTGCAGGACGGATTTTTGTCCGATGGCATGCTCGATTGCCGACAGGGCAAGGAAAGGTGAAGGCATGATCTGCTCCGGGTTCGGTGTCGCACGGGGAAGGCGAGCCCTCCCTTTCCCTGCAAAACTAAACCGGGATTGTCAACTTACGCTTTCTGCTCGGCTTCAAATCAGCTCTTCGAAACCGAAAAACGGAGTTGGCTGTCCCCGAACAGGATATCGATCTCGCCGGGCTCGGTCAGTTCGATCGCGCCGCTCAACGTCCCCGTCGTGATCAGCGCACCCGCCTTCAGCGACGTTTCCGGGCGTAAGCTGTCATTGGCGTAATCGACAAGCCAGGTGAGAACGTCACCCTTCGGATGCTGGGCCGGACCGTCATAGATCGTGCGGCCGGCATGGGTGACCTTGAGCGGCGTGCCACCGGCAGTGTCGACAGCGCTTGTGTCGAGATTCGGGCCAAGCACATAGCCGCTATTGCCGAGGCGGTCTGCAGTAAATAGCAGAAAGGAGACGCTGCCGCTTTCCCTGACGGCGCTGACCAGCAGTTCAGCGCCGAGATAAGCAGCGGAGATCGCCTCGACCACATCGGCGCGGCTATAGACAGCACCGGCGCGGATCGGCAGATCCTTGCCGAGACGCACGGCGATCTCGGTCTCGAATTTCAGGCCGGGATACCAAGGAATGCTCGCGCCGGCGGCGGCTTCGGCATAGGGATGCAGCGGAGCAGTGACTGCCTGGCCCGCAGGCGAGACCGTCACTTTCCAGGCGCTGCTGGAAATGCCATCTGCGGCGGCAAGGAAATTCTGCGCCTCCATCGCCTCATGCAGATCGGCCGGCAGTGCGAAAGTGCCGGTTTCCTCGTGCCTGCCGGCCCGGCGCAGGCTGTGAAGCCGGGCCGCGAGCCCGCGCGGATCGAATGTCTCTGTCATGCTGTCTCCTCGACTTGGTTTTCGAGGGGCACACTAACCGCAAGGCAGGGGCGAGCAAGACCGTTCTTGGGCCGCATTTGGAAAAGCACTTATTCCATCGCCGCGTACCAGCGATCACGATAGGCCGAGAGCCCGGCGATAGCGCTCGGCGGAACATGCGTTTCGGCACCCGATACCGGCCGGATGCCGGTGAGGAGGGCCGCACCCTGGCTGGTGCCGGTTGTCCCGGGAAGGGCCAGGACTTCGCGGCCGACAAGCGCCGCAAGCAGCCTGAGATAGGTCTCGTTGAGCGCAAAAGGCCCTTCGACGATAACCGGGCCTTTGGCGCCGGTCAGTCCGAGGCAGGCATCGGTCATCAAAGCGAGATAGAGGCAGGCCGTGGCATGACGTTCCTCGCGGCTCGCGCCTTCGGCGCCGATCCAGCGGCTGGCCTTTCCGGGGAAAGGTCCGGAGCCGGGAGCGATATTGGGCAGCAGCATCATGCCCTTTTCGACGACCGGGCCGATCGCCGCCTGGGCGCCTTTTTCATCGACGGAACCGATTTCGGCCGAGAGAATTTCGAATTCCCGCCCGCCCATGAAACGCGAGGAGGGAACGGCCCGGCCATAGGCATCGACATTGGCGAGCGCATCGCGTTTGGCATCGAGATGATCGAGATCGCCGCCGACGCCGAAATTGATGACCCAGGTGCCGGTGGAGACAACGGCGAAAGGGGCCTCCCGATGGACGAGATGCGGCAGCAGCGAGGCGTTGGAATCGTGAATGCCGCAATAGACCGGCACGGGCGCGGCAAGGGCGAGCTCAGCGGCGATCCCGGGCAGGACCGGGCCGAGCGCATCGAAGGCGGAGCGGATCGGCGCCATCAGATCGCGGATGCCGAGCCTGTCGACCAGCGAGGAATAGTCGCCGGTCTTCGGATTCCAGAGGTCGGTATGGCAGCCGAGCGAGGTCAGCTCATTGGCGGCGACACCCGTCAGCCGCGCCGTCCAATATTGCGCATAGGTGAGGATGGTCGCGACCTTGGCGAATTCCTCGGGGAAGGCAGTCTTCTGGTAGTGCAACTGCGCGCCGACATTGAGGCCCATCGCCAGGCGCGGCGAGAAGGTCTCGTCGAAGGAGGGGCGCAAGGCCGTATAGGCGTCGCGGATTTCTTGCGGGTATTCGTGTTCATAGTCGATGACAGGCATGGCGAGCCCACCGTCCCGATCGAGCAGCGCGGCTGCGGCGCCATGGGTGGTGATCGAAATAGCGTCAAAACCGGGTTCCCGTGCCAGCGTCTTCAGCGCATGGAGCGCGAAGGACCACAGCGCCTCGATGTCGTAATGCGGGTAGGGGCCGGTCTTGATGGTAGCGTTCGGCCGTTTCAGGACGGCGATCTCGGCGCCGCTCCCGCTGTCGAGCACGACGACCTTGGCATTGGTCTTGCCGATGTCGAGAACGGCAATGCGGCAATAGGAGGTTGCGGTCATGGCATATGGAAGAGGGTGACGAGGTCGCTTTGAACAGGCGAGTTGTCCGGGTTCGTGGCCATGATGTCGGCCATGTGCGCCCACCATTTCTTCATGACCGGATGCTCCGGCAGGCTTGCCATCGTGTGGTCGGCCGGCCGCGTCAGCACGCCGAACAGCGTGTTGGTGTCGCGGTCGAGGTGGATCGAATAGTCGCTGGCACCGGACTGGTGCAGGAGATCGACCAGCTCAGGCCAGATCTCGTCATGCCGCTTGCGGTATTCGGCTTCCATGCCGGGATTGAGCTGCATCTTGAAGGCGTGTTTTTCTGATGTCATCGGGAGCTCATGAGCTTGATGCGGCGGGCGATGATCGGAATGGCGATGGTGATGATCAGCAGTAGGCCGATGAAGATCGACATGACGATGCCGGGCACGTTCAGCAGGCCGAGGCCGAAGGTCACGAGGCCCATGACGAAGGCGGCGATGACGACGCCGCCGATCGTGCCGGAGCCGCCGAGGATCGAGATGCCGCCGAGCACAACCATGGTGACGACCTCGAGTTCCCAGCCCTGGGCGATCGACGGCCGGGTCGAGCCGAGACGCGAGGTCAGGCAGACGGCGGCGATACCGCTCATGATGCCGGTCAGCAGGAAAAGCATGAATTTGACGCGCTCGACCGGGATGCCGGAGAAGCGGGCGGCAAAGTCGTTATTGCCGATCGCATAGACCTGCCGGCCGAAATTCGTCGCATGCAGCAGGATAGCGAAGAGGATCGCCAGCACGATGAACAGCACGAATTCGAAGGAGAACACCCAGAAGACATAACCCTGGCCGAAATAGGCGAAGTCGGCGGGATATTTGCCATAGGCCTGGTCGCCGAGCACGATATAGGAAATGCCGCGGAACAGGCTCATCGTGCCGATGGTGACGACGATCGACGGCAGTTTCAACACCGAGACCAGAACGCCGTTGAAGATGCCGCAGACAAGGCCGGTGCCGATGCCGATCAGCACCAGGCCCGGCGTGCCGACGCCGAGCTGCGCTGCCGCTCCCATCGCGGTCGAAGCAAGCGCGATGATCGCGGCGACGGAAAGGTCGATTTCCCCGGAGATGACGAGCAGCGCCATGGCGAAGGCGATCATCGCCTTTTCGGTGAAGTTGAAGGTGGCGTCCGAGAGGTTCCAGGCATCGAGGAAATAGGGCGAGGCCAGGGAATTGAAGACGAAGATCAGGACAGCGACGGCAAAGAGCAGCACCTCCCAGCTCGCGGCGATGCGGCGGAAGGGGGTGCCGAGGCGGTCGGGGATCACTCGCTTTTCGGGTGCTGAAGACGTCATGCTCATGCTGCGACCTCCGCTGCGGCGCGGTCGCGCAGGATGATGCGGCCGCGGTTGCGCTCACGCCGGGCATTGAACGCGACGGCGAGAATGATGACGGTTCCGGAGATTGCCATCTGCGTGAAGGGTGAAATGCCGATCACCGGCAGCGCATTCTTGATGACGCCGAGGAAGAGCGCGCCGAGCACGGTACCGGCGACCGAGCCGACGCCGCCGGCAATCGAGATGCCGCCGATGACGCAGGCCGCGACGCTGTCGAGTTCGAAGCCGTTGGCGATATCGACATAGGCGACGGCATAACGCGACACCCAGAGATAGCTTGCCAGGCCGGCGAGCGCGCCCGAGAGAACGAAGGCCAGAAATTTCGTCCAGCCCGTATCGATGCCGGCATAGACGGCCGCGGTCGGATTGCCGCCGGTCGCATAGGCCGAGCGGCCGAACTGGGTATATCGAAGCAGCACATACATCAGCAGCACGATGACGATGCCGACCCAGCCGAGAACGGGCAGGCCGAGGAACGGTGTACGCGGCACCGACAGGAAGATGGGGGTCATCTGATGGGCGTTGACCCAGGCGCCGCCCGAAAGCACGAAAGCCATGCCGCGATAGATGGTGAGCGTGCCGAGGGTGACGACGATCGGCGGGATTTCCAGCGCCCAGACGAGAAAGCCGTTGATGGCGCCGAGACAGGCGCCGATGACGATGGCCATCAGGATCAGCACGACGAGCGGCAGATCGGGATAAGCGGCATTCATCATCGCGATCGCCATGCCGGTAAAGGCGAGATTGGCGGCGACCGACAGGTCGATCGATTTCGTCAGGATCACCGTCATCTGCGCCAGCGCCAGGATGATCAGGATCGAGGTGTCGTTGAAGATGCCGGCAAGATTGTCCGGCGTTGCGAAATCCGCAGCCCGCGTCGAAAAGATCGCGATCATCACGACGATGATGAGGAAGAGCAGGGTTTCGCGTTTTCTGATCAGTCTTGCCATGCTTCTACCTCATGCATTGCCGGTGGCGGCGCGCACCAGCGCTTCCGGCGACAGTTCGGCCCGCTCGAAAATTCCGGCGGCGAGCCCTTCCTTCATCACCAGAACCCGGTCCGACATGCCGATGATCTCGGGCAGTTCGGAAGAGACCATGATGATCGACAGGCCTTCGGCGGCGAGCTCGCTGATAAAGCCGTGCACGGCCGCCTTCGAGCCGATGTCGATGCCCTTTGTGGGTTCGTCGAGAATGATGACCTTCGGCGACGTCGCCAGCCATTTGCCGATGACGACCTTCTGCTGGTTGCCGCCCGACAGCGTGCCGACCGGCACGGAAAGCGCGGCGGCGCGCAGATCCAGCCGCTCGGCATATTTGCGCGCCAGCGCGAATTCTTCCGCCGCTCTCAGAAAGCCGCGGCGCGAGGTGCGGGCGAGCGAAGGCAGCGTCATGTTCTGGAAGATCGGCATCGGCAGCGCCAGACCGTGGCGGCCGCGCTCCTCCGGCACATAGACGATGCCGGCGCGGATCGCGTCCTGCGGCGAATGGATGGCGATCTCCTGGCCCTCGAGCATCATCGTGCCGGAGAGCGGCCGGGTGATGCCGAAGAGAGACTGGGACAATTCCGAGCGGCCGGCGCCGATCAGCCCGTAAATGCCGAGAATCTCGCCCTTGCGCAGGGTGAAGGAAATGTCGCGGAATTCGGTGCGGTGGCTGTAGTTGCGGATCTCCAGGACCGGACCGCCAATGGCCACATCGATCTTCGGAAAAGCGTTCTCGACGTCGCGGCCGACCATCATGCGGACGATCTCGTCCTGCGGCGTGTCCTTGAGCCGCCCCTGGCCGATGGCGCGGCCGTCGCGGAAGACGACGAAATCGTCGGCGATTTCGTAAACCTCATCGAATTTGTGGCTGATGAAGAGGATCGCCTTACCCTGTTCCTTCAGCCCCCGGACGATGCGGAAGAGATCGTCGATCTCCTTGCGCGAAAGGGCGGCCGTCGGCTCGTCCATGATGACGATGCGCGCCTCGATCGACAGAGCGCGGGCAATCGCCACCAGATGGCGCTGCGCAATGGAGAGGTCCTTGAGCCGGATGGTCGGGTCGATATTGCTTTCGAGCGCGGTCAGCAGCGTCTTCGAGCGGCTGTTCATCGCCTGCCAGTCGATGGTACGAAAGCGGGTGCGCGGCGCGTGGCCGAGGAAGATGTTTTCGGCAACCGTCAGCTCGTCGAAAAGCACGGTTTCCTGGTGGATGGCAGTGACGCCGGCATCGATCGCGGCCTGGGCGCTGGCAAAACTCGTCGGCTGGCCGTCGACCAGGATCTCGCCTTCATTCGGCCGGTAGATGCCGGTCAGGATCTTGACGAGCGTCGATTTGCCGGCGCCGTTTTCGCCGATCAGCGCCGTCACCGTGCCGGGGTGGAGCGCGATGCTGACATTGTCGAGCGCCTTCACGCCCGGAAAGATCTGGGAGATGCCGCGCATTTCCAGAATGGCGGGCGCATCGCCGGTTTTGCTGTCCGTGACGGTTTGTTGAAAGGCGGCGTTCATCAGATTTCTACCAAATGTCGAAAGGGAAATCCCGGCGGCAAAGCCGCCGGGATCTTATTCGTCGGCTCCCGATCAGAAGACCTTGGAGAACTGGTCTATGTTCGAGGCATTGTAGACGAAGGGATCGGCCATAGCGGCTTCGCCGTTGTCGCCGATCTTGATCTTGCCCATGCGGCCGGCTTCGATTTCGCTGCCCGGCTTGCCATCGGCATCACCCTTTGCCAGGTGATAGGCGATCTGCGTTGCGGAGTAGCCGAGGTCGATCGGGTTCCAGATGGCGAATTCCTTCGTCGCGCCCGACTTGATCGCGCCGGCCATTTCGGACGGCAGGCCGAGGCCGGTGACGTAGACCTTGCCGACGAGACCCTTGTCTTCGACGACCTTGGAAGCGGCGAGAACGCCGACCGTCGTCGGAGCGACGATGACCTTGACGTTCGGGTTCGACTTCAAGAGGCCTTCGGCTTCACGATAGGACTTGTCCGAGAGGTCGTCGCCGTAAACCGTGGTGACGAGGTTGAGGCCCGGGAAATCCTTCAGCTGCTTCTTCATCTGGTCGATCCAGATGTTCTGGTTGGTCGAGGTGGTCGTTGCCGACAGGATGGCGAAGTCACCCTTGCCGCCGTCGAGATGATCCTTGACGAGCGTCAGGCACATTTTGCCGATCAGCTCGTTGGACGACGGGTTGAGCTGCAGGATACGGCCTTCAGGTGCGACGCCGGAATCCCAGGAGATGACCTTGATGCCGCGCTGGGCAGCCTTCTTCAGCGCCGGAACGAGCGCGTCGGGATCGTTGGCCGAAACGGCGATGGCGTCGACGCCCTGGGCGATCAGCGAATTGATGACTTCGATCTGGCCTTCCGCCGTCGTCGACGTCGGACCGGTGTAGATCACTTCAACGCCGCCGAGTTCCTTGGCGGCTTCCTGGGCGCCCTTGTTGGCGGCGTCGAAGAAGCCGTTGCCGAGCGACTTCACGACGAGGCCGATCTTGATGTCCTTGGCGCTGGCAGTGCCGGCCATCATGGCGACGGCGAGCGCGACGCCGAGCGCAAGTGTCTTTGCGAGTTTCATGTACTTTCCTCCCTTAAAGATTAGACTTCCACACCTCGGCGGCGCCTCATGCGACCGACGAGGAATCCTCCCTCACAGCCTGGGCGACCGGGCTTGCGACAACGAGCCGGATGCCGGCATTCTCGACCATGCGAGCCGCCTCGTCCGAAATCCCGTCATCGGTGATGATCACAGAAACGCGGTCGAGCCCGCAGAGAATGAGGCTCGACCGGCGATTGAATTTGCTTGAATCGGCCATGACGACGAGTTCGTCGGCCTGGTGCATCAGCTTCTGCTCGCTCTGGATGATGAGCGCGTCCGCCTCCATGATGCCGAGCGGGCCGACGCCCTGGGCGCCGATGAACATGCGCCGCGCATAAAAATTGCGGATCGCGTCATTGTCGAACGGCGACAGGATCAGGCTCTGCTCGCGATAGATCGCGCCGCCCGGCACTGTCACCGTGTTTTTGGAGTGCTTGACCAAATGTTCGGCGATCGCGAAAGAATTGGTCATCACCTGCAGGCGGTGGCCGGCCATATAATGCACCATCTGGAAGGTCGTCGTGCCGCCATTGATGATGATGGCATCGCCGGCTTCGCAGAGATCGACGGCGGCGCGTGCAATTGCGCGCTTTTTATCGATGTTGACTGATTCTGAAACCCGGAAGGGCCGGCCCGCAAGATTGCCGAGCTGCGGCGGATGCACTGCCTCAGCGCCGCCGCGCACACGGCGGATCTTGCCCTGCACATGAAGAGCCGCAATGTCGCGTCGGATTGTCGCTTCAGAAGCCTCCGTCAGTTCGGAAATGTCCTGGATCGTCACCACGGACTTTTCCTGAACGGCGCTTAAGATGATGCGATGGCGTTCGCGTTCGTGCATTGGGCTCCTCCTCTTGTCATATTTATTTCGCATCCGTTAATGGCTGTCAATCACAAACGATCATAAATTTTCATATTGCGATGCAGCATAATCGATTTTGATCGTTTTCGATTGACAAGCGCACTTTCGATGCGCGATACCGTGAGCGAAAGGGCGCGCTGATCGCGGCCCCCGACAAGCCTGATATGGGAGGATGATATGGCGGCGAACGTCCGGCTTCTGGAAAACCGGTGGGATGATGGTTATGCGGCGGGCCTCGATGAGCCCGGCAAGCTGCTCTATCGCTCCAATCTGCTCGGCGCCGACAAGCGCATCACCAATTACGGCGGCGGCAACACCTCGGCGAAGGTGATGGAAACCGATCCACTTGATGGCGGCAAGGTCAAGGTGCTCTGGGTCAAGGGCTCGGGCGGCGACGTCGGCACCATCAAGCTCGACGGTTTCGCCACCCTCTACCAGGACAAGCTGGAATCGTTGAAGGGCATCTATAAGGGTGTCGAGGATGAAGACCGCATGGTCGGCTTCCTGCCGCACTGCACCTTCAATCTCAATGGCCGCGCCGCCTCGATCGACACGCCGCTGCATGGTTTCGTGCCGTTCACCCATGTCGATCACATGCATCCCGACGCGATCATCGCCATTGCCGCCTCGAAGAACTCGAAAGAGCTGACTCGGCAGATCTTCGGCGAGGAGATCGGCTGGCTGCCCTGGCGCCGCCCGGGCTTTCAGCTCGGCCTCGACCTCGAAGCCTTCGTCAAGGCGAACCCGAATGCCAAGGGTGTCGTGCTCGAAAGTCACGGCCTCTTCACCTGGGCGGATGACGCCAAGGCCTGCTACGAGCTGACGCTCGAGATCATCAACAAGGCGATCGTCTGGTTTGCCGAAAAGACCGAGGGAAAGACGATTTTCGGCGGCGCGGTCACGCAGAGCCTGCCGGTTGCCGAACGCCGCGCCATTGCCGCCCGGCTGATGCCGGAGATTCGCGGCCGCATCGGCAAGCAGGAGCGCAAGCTCGGTCATTTCGACGATCAGGACGCCGTGCTCGAATTCGTCAATTCCAGGGATTTGCGCCCGCTCGGCGCGCTCGGCACCAGCTGCCCGGACCATTTCCTGCGCACCAAGATCCGGCCGCTGATCGTCGATTTCGATCCCGCCAAGCCGGATGTCGATGCGATCGTCGCCGGCCTCGACAAGGCGCTGGAGGATTACCGCGCCGATTACGCCCGCTATTACAACGACTGCAAGCATGCCAATTCGCCCGCCATGCGCGACGCCAATCCGGTCATCTTCCTCGTTCCCGGCGTCGGCATGCTGTCCTTTGCCCGCGACAAGGCGACATCACGCATAGCCAGCGAATTCTATGTCAACGCCATCAACGTCATGCGCGGCGCTTCGACGGTCTCGGAATACCAGGGCCTGCCGGAGCAGGAAGCCTTCGATATCGAATACTGGCTGCTCGAAGAGGCCAAGCTGCAGCGCATGCCGAAGCCGAAGAGCCTTGCCGGCCGCGTGGCCTTCGTCACCGGCGGCGCCGGCGGCATCGGCCGGGCGACGGCCGCGCGCCTCGTCGGCGAGGGCGCCTGCGTGGTGCTTGCCGATATCGACCAGGGGGCGCTCGAAGCGACAGAGGCCGATTTCGTCAAGAAGTTTGGCGCCGATGCCGTGCGCAGCGTCCGGCTCGACGTCACCAAGGAAAATGCGGTGATCGCCTCCTTCGCGGAGGCCTCGGTCGAATTCGGTGGCGTCGACATCCTGGTCTCGAATGCCGGCATTGCCTCCTCCGCGCCGATCGAAACCACCGAGCTTTCGACCTGGAACCGCAATATCGATATTCTGGCGACCGGCTATTTCCTGGTTTCGCGCGAAGCCTTCCGCCTGTTCCGCCGCCAGGCGCTCGGCGGCAACATCGTCTTCGTCGCCTCGAAAAACGGCCTTGCCGCTTCGCCGAACGCTTCGGCCTATTGCACGGCAAAGGCCGCCGAAATCCACCTCGCCCGCTGCCTGGCGCTGGAAGGTGCGGATGCCGGCATCCGCGTCAACACGGTCAATCCGGATGCGGTGCTGCGCGGTTCGAAGATCTGGAGCGGCGAATGGCGCGAGCAGCGCGCCGCTTCCTCGAAGATCGAGGTGGATGATCTCGAGGAACATTATCGCAAGCGTTCGATGCTGAAACTCAACGTGTTTCCGGAGGATATCGCCGAGGCGATCTATTTCCTGGCCTCGGACCTTTCGGCAAAATCGACGGGCAACATCATCAACGTCGATGCCGGCAACGTGCAGAGTTTTACGCGGTAATTTTGAGCGGCGGCGAATGCGTCTGCCCCTCACCCTAACCCTCTCCCCGTCGTGACGGGGAGAGGGGACTTGCCCAACGAAATGTTGGAGTGGGACGGAGACGGTGCGGCACACCCCTTCTCCCCGTCTGAACGGGGAGAAGGTGCCGGCAGGCGGATGAGGGGCGGCCCCACGGCAATCCCATCGTAGAAATTGCATAACCGGGAGGTAGAAATGGCCGAGTTCAGGATCGCGCAGGATCTGGTCGCGACAGAAAACGACAAGCGGGCAACCGCACTGAAAGCCGATTACGAGGCGCTGGGTGCGAACCTTGACCGCCGCGGCGTCGATATCGAAGCAATCACTCGCAAGGTCGCGGAATTTTTCGTCGCCGTTCCCTCCTGGGGTGTCGGCACCGGCGGCACGCGTTTTGCCCGCTTCCCCGGCACCGGCGAACCGCGCGGCATCTTCGACAAGCTTGATGATTGCGCCGTCATCAACCAGCTGACGCAGGCGACACCGAATGTCTCGCTGCATATTCCCTGGGACAAAGCGGATGCCAAGGAGCTGAAGGCAAAGGGCGATGCGCTCGGCCTCGGCTTCGACGCGATGAATTCCAACACCTTCTCCGATGCGCCGGGACAGGCCCATTCCTACAAATACGGTTCGCTCAGCCATACCGATGCGGCAACGCGGGCGCAGGCGGTCGAGCACAATCTCGAATGCATCGCTATCGGCCAGGCGCTCGGCTCCAAGGCGCTGACCGTCTGGATCGGCGACGGCTCGAACTTCCCCGGCCAGAGCAATTTCACCAAGGCATTCGAGCGTTACCTCGCCTCGATGGCCGACATCTACAAGGCGCTGCCGGACGACTGGAAGCTGTTCTCCGAGCACAAGATGTACGAGCCGGCCTTCTATTCGACGATCGTCCAGGACTGGGGCACCAACTACCTGATCGCGCAGACGCTCGGCCCCAAGGCCTACTGCCTGGTCGACCTCGGCCATCATGCGCCGAACACCAATATCGAGATGATCGTCGCCCGGCTGATCCAGTTCGGCAAGCTCGGCGGCTTTCACTTCAACGATTCGAAATATGGCGACGACGATCTCGACGCCGGCGCGATCGATCCTTACCGGCTGTTCCTGGTCTTCAACGAGCTGGTCGATGCCGAGCAGCGCGGGGTCAACGACTTCAATCCGGCTCACATGATCGACCAGTCGCACAATGTCACCGACCCGATCGAAAGCCTGATCAACAGCGCCAACGAGATTCGCCGCGCCTATGCGCAGGCGCTGATCGTCGACCGCAAGGCGCTCGACGGCTACCAGCAGGACAATGACGCGCTGATGGCGTCGGAAACGCTGAAGCGCGCCTATCGCGCCGATGTCGAGCCGATCCTCGCCGAGGCCCGCCGCAGGGCCGGCGGTGCGATCGACCCGATCGCCGCCTACCGCGCCAGCGGCTACCGCAAGAAAATAGCGGCCGAGCGTCCGGCCTCCGCTGCCGGCGGCGGCGGTATCATCTGAGCGGCAAATCTGAATGAGAAATGATTGCCGGCAGCGCAGAGGATGCGCTGCCGGCAAGCGTCGTTTACGGCTTCCAGGCGCCGGCGATCTGCCGGGTGGCGATGTTCAGCCGGTTCCAGACATTGATATTGGCGATGGCGATGACGAGGGCCGCGAGGCTCTTGCCGTCATAATGCCGGGTCGCCTCGTCCCAGATCTCGTCGGGCACGGGGTCGGAACGGTCGCTGGTGCGGGTCACCGCCTCCGTCAGCGCAAGGGCTGCCCGCTCGGCATCGCTGAAATAGGGCGTGTCGCGCCAGGCGCTGACGGCGAAAAGCCTTTCGTCCGTTTCGCCGAGCTTCTTGGCGATGCGCGGATGCCCGTCGATGCAGACGCTGCAGCCATTGATCTGGCTGGCGCGCAGATTGACGAGTTCAAGCAACTTCGGTGAAAGGCCGGTCTCAGTCGGCACCTTGGCAAGGGCCGTCAGCGCCTGCATGGCGGCGGGAAGCACGAGGGCGGGATTTCCCATTCTCTCCTGCATGACCAATTTTTCCTGCATGATATGTCTCCTTGAGGCATGTTGCTCTTCGACAATCCGCCGGCGTTGTCACATCGGCCGGGTTTCATTCGTCATGGCCTTGACGGAACGCAGCGAAGGAATGTGACGGATGGACGAGAAAAAATGGCTGGCCGACGAATTCGAGGCGAACAGGGCGCATCTGCGGGCGGCTGCCTATCGCATGCTCGGTTCACGCAGCGAGGCTGAGGACGCCGTTCAGGAGGCCTGGCTGCGGCTCAGCCGCACTGACACGACTGACGTCGGCAATCTCGGCGGCTGGCTGACGACGGTGGTGGCGCGGATCTGCCTCGACATGCTGCGCACGCGCAAGACCCGGCGCGAGGAGCCGCTGGAGATGCCGGTCCATGCGGTGATTGCCGATCCGGCGAACGATCCGGAGCGGGATGCAGCCTTCGCCGAATCGGTCGGCGTGGCGCTGCTCGTCGTGCTGCAGACGCTGGCGCCGGCCGAGCGTGTGGCCTTCGTGCTGCACGACATGTTCGATCTGCCCTTCGACGAGATCGCGCCGATCATCGGCCGCTCGTCCGCCGCTGCCCGCCAGCTCGCAAGCCGCGCCCGCCGCCGGGTGCAGGGCACGGATGAGAGGGCTGATGTCGATTTCGGCCGCAAGCGGACGGTCGCGGAGGCTTTTTTGACGGCATCGCGCAACGGCGATCTGGACGCCTTGCTTGCCGTGCTTGCCCCCGATGTCGTCTTCCGGCCGGATGCAACAGCGGCGCGATTCGGCACGATCGGCGAAATGCGTGGCGCTGCTGGCGTGGCCGAAGCCTTCAAGGGCCGGGCGCAGGCGGCAGAAATCGCCGTCGTCGACGGCGAGCTCGGATTCGTCGTGCAGAGCGGCGGCCAGCTCCGCGTCGTCGTGGCGCTGACGATCGCCAATGGCAGGATCGCTGCGATCGACGCCATTGCCGATCCGGATCACCTCGAACGGCTTGATTATTCGATCCTTCAGGATTGAAAATAAACGCTGATTTGCCGTAGCCCCGCAACAGTCGCGCTATAGCACAGCGCGCCGTTGCCGTTTATCGAGCGATGGATTCCGCCTCATTTTCCTTGACAGCACCGTCTCCAGCTTTATTCTATTATAAAGATTTATATAGCATAACTGTGGAATTCAACGATATGATCGTGTCGGGCGACCAGGCGAACAAGCCGCTTCTTCTCACCAATATCAGACCAATGGCTTTCGGGGCTGGCGCAGCCGAGGGGACTATCGACATTCTCGTCGATGCCGATGGCCGGATCGCCAAGATCGGTCCGTCGCTTGCCGTTTCCGAGGATGTGACGCGTATCGACGGCAAGGGCGCCTTCGTCTCGCCGGGCTGGATCGATCTGCACGTGCATATCTGGCACGGCGGCACCGACATTTCCATTCGCCCCTCCGAATGCGGCGTCGAGCGCGGCGTCACCACGCTGGTCGATGCCGGTTCGGCCGGCGAGGCGAATTTCCATGGCTTCCGCGAATATATCATCGAGCCCGCCCGCGAGCGCATCAAGGCCTTCCTGAATCTCGGCTCGATCGGCCTCGTCGCCTGCAATCGCGTCGCCGAACTCAGGGATATAAGAGATATCGATCTAGACCGCATCCTCGAAGTCTATGCCGAAAACAGCGAGCACATCGTCGGCATCAAGGTGCGCGCCAGCCATGTCATCACCGGCTCCTGGGGCGTCACCCCCGTCAAGCTCGGCAAGAAGATCGCCAAGATCCTGAAGGTGCCGATGATGGTGCATGTCGGCGAGCCGCCCGCGCTCTATGACGAAGTGCTGGAGATCCTCGGTCCCGGCGACGTCGTCACTCACTGCTTCAACGGCAAGGCCGGTTCGAGCATCATGGAGGACGAGGATCTCTTCATTCTCGCAGAGCGTTGCGCTTCCGAAGGCATCCGCCTCGATATCGGCCATGGCGGCGCCTCCTTCTCCTTTAAGGTCGCCGAGGCGGCGATCGCACGCGGTCTTCTGCCCTTCTCGATCTCGACCGACCTGCACGGCCATTCCATGAACTTCCCGGTCTGGGACCTGGCGACGACGATGTCGAAGCTGCTCAGCGTCGGCATGCCCTTCGACAAGGTGGTCGAGGCCGTCACCCACGCGCCGGCATCGGTCATCAAGCTGTCGATGGAGAACCGGCTGTCGGTCGGCGCAAGAGCCGAATTCACCATTTTCGATCTCGTCGATTCCGAACTCGAGGCGACGGATTCCAACGGCGATGTCTCGGTCCTCAGCAAGCTGTTCGAGCCGCGTTACGCAGTGATCGGCGCCGATGCATTTAGCGCCAGCCGCTACGTGCCGCGGGCGCGCAAGCTGGTACGCCATAGCCACGGTTATTCCTATCGGTAGGACCCGCCGGGCTTGGTTCGATCATCAATCCGCCCGAGAGGTGTCAGCTGTTTGGTGGTTCCACGGATTTACGACAGTAAGCCCCGCGGCTTCAAAGGGGCTCACGTCGCGCGTAGCCACCATAAAGCCCTTCGAAACGGCGATGGCGGCGATATATCCGTCCGAGGTTGGAAATCCTTTACCGCCGGCGCGAGCCTTGACGGCAAGATCGGCATAGTGTCGAGCCGCTTCGGCGTCGAACGACAATACCCGATCCTGAAATAGTTCGAGTACGCCGCTGAGCGTTTCGGTAAGAGCCGCCTTGCGCCGACCGTCTGGCAGCGCGCCGATGCCAAACAGCAGTTCGGCCAACGTCACACTCGACAAATACAAGGTCTCGGCGACCTGTTCGTTCAGCCATGACCGCACAGCCGAATGAGGAATTGGTTTCATCGCCTCGGAAAGAACGTTCGTATCCAGAACGATCATTCAAACCTCAATGGCTCCGCCGGCGCCCTATCGCGTAGCTGGTCGAGCCCTGCGAAATCATCATTGGTCAGTCCTTGCTGTCGACCGACTTCCGCCAAGGCGTCCCCCATCCGAATACGCTGCTCAGGCTTCACCGCATTTTCCAGGATTTCACGGACTTCGGCCTCGGTGCTGCGGCCGTGCATCGCCGCCCGCACACGCAACGCGCGATGCACCTCGTCGGGCACATTTCGAACTGTTAGGACGGCCATATTCAAATCTCGCAATCGCTGTCAATGACAGCAATATAGTTATTATGCAGTCATGCTGCAATCGGGAAACTCAGCGGTTGCGCCAGCCCATCAGCTTTTCGATCCGCTCCGCCGAACTGCGCACATGCGCGGTATAGTGGTTCTCGTCGGAAAAAGCCTTCTGTTCCGGCAGCACGATGGAAATGGTGGCGACGCACTGGCCGTCGCGGTCGCAGATCGGCGAGGCGATGCAGGCAACCGCATAATCCGATTCCCCCGCCTGGATCGACAGGCGTGCCTCGAAGGCCTTGCCGGCGGCTTCCGACAGCGTTCGTGGATCGATCTCGGCGCGGCCGGTCGGCGAGGAGCGGGCGCAGCGCTTGAACAGTTCGATGCGCTCCTCCTCGGGCAGGTGACCGGCGAGCAGGCGGCCCGACGCCGTCCAGTTCAGCGGCACCCGGGTTCCGACGCGCGACGCCACCTGGAAGTGGCTCGGGCCGTCGGCCATAGCCAGCACCAGCATATAGTCGCCGTCGCGGCCGCAGACCTGGACGGTTTCGCCGGCCTGGCGGCAGAGATCGTGCATTTCGTGGGTGGCGATGCTCATGAAATCCAGCGACCGGGCATAGGCGAGGCCGTAATGGTAGAGCCGGGCGCCGAGCCAGATCGAACCATCAGCCTGGCGCGTCAGCATGTTCTTCTCGACCAGATCGTCGACAATGACGTAAACGGTCGACAGCGGCGCCTTCACTGCCTTGGCGATGGCATAGACGCCGGCGGGCGAGCCGGTCTCATAGAGATGATCGATCACCTGAAGCGCCCGGTCGATGCCGCTGACGCGCGCGCGCCGCGCACCCTTGCCGGCGGCTTCGTCGGCATGGCCTTCATCTTCGGAGTAAACTGCGGGTGATGTCTTTCCGTCCAATTCCACGCACCTCGTTAAAACTGTGATCATGTTACATTACTATGGCATAGCGGTCGCTGTGGCAAATCGCAACATCTTGTAGGTTGATCGTGCGGGAGGAGCGATAGCGGTGGCATCATGGAGAACTGCGTGATACCGGCATCCGTCCACCACGAATACCTTCGACTTCACAGCAATCGATGACGTGCGCCGACGATGCTGCAAGCTTTTGCCAGCCCCTTGTCCAGCGTGATGAGAGTCGCGCCGCTGCCGACAGCGAGGTGGAGCGAATCGCCGGCGCGAAGACCGATTTCGAATTGATTGGTCATACGGGCTGCATGCACGAAATGCGCGCGCGATATTCAGTCGGCTGCAATGCCGCTGGAACAACAAGCCGCAGCCTGAGTTTGACCCTGAACCCAGGAGGTCATGATGCCGAATTATCCGACACCGCCGTTCCCATCCCAGAAACAGCCCATGCCCGGTTTTACCGCGCAAATGGACCCGGTTCCCGACCATGGCGAAAAAAGCTATCGCGGCTCCGAGCGGCTGAAGGGCAAGAGGGCGATCATCACCGGCGGCGACAGCGGCATCGGCCGGGCAGTAGCGATCGCCTATGCCAGGGAAGGCGCCGATATTGTAATTTCCTATCTCGACGAGGATGAGGATGCCGACGAGACGAAGCGGCTCGTCGAACAGGCCGGCCGCAAGGCCGTGCTGGTCAGCGGCGATATCCAGGATCCCGCTCTCTGCCGGCAGATCGTCGAGACGGCGGTCAAGGAGTTCGGTGGTATTGACATTCTCGTCAACAATGCCGCCCATCAGGCGAGTTTCAAGAGCATCGACGAGATCAGCGATGAGGAGTGGGAACTGACCTTCAAGGTCAACATCCATGCGATGTTCTACCTGACCAAGGCGGCCGTTGCCCATATGAAGCCCGGCAGTTCAATCATCAACACCGCCTCGATCAATTCGGACAGCCCGAATCCGACCCTGCTTGCTTATGCCACGACCAAGGGCGCGATCCAGAATTTCACCGCCGGCCTTGCCCAGCTTCTGGCGGAGAAAGGCATTCGCGCCAATGCCGTGGCGCCGGGGCCGATCTGGACGCCGCTTATTCCCTCGACTCTGCCGGAGGAAAGCGTCAGCAATTTCGGCAAACAGGTGCCGATGAAACGGCCGGGTCAGCCGGCCGAACTGGCGACAGCCTATGTGATGCTGGCCGATCCTTTGTCGAGCTATGTCTCCGGCACGACAATTGCGGTCACTGGCGGCAAGCCGATCCTTTGACGCAAGTCGCCTGGGATTGGCGGTTCCGGGTTAAGGACATGCGTGAAACAAGGCGCTGAAGCAGGTCGATCAATGTCTGATGCGGCGCGTTTCAGTCCGGCCTGCCTCGTAGCCGCCGCCGGAGGGCGTCGTGACGATCACGGCGTCGCCGGCGGCGAGCATTGTCTGGTCAGCGCCCTCAAGCCTTTCGAGCCTCGGCGCGCGAGGCGCTGGCGGTGGAGTCTATGAAGGCCTGGGGCTCGATGCCGCGGGGGCATTGCGATCAAACGGCAAGGGCCGCCGCCTGTTTATGACGGCAGCCCTTGACGGGGGCAGGGAGAGATCCCCGAAATTTTTGAGGCGGGCTATTCAGCCGAAGCAGGGCATTGCCGGCAGATTGGCGCGGCTGGCGATGGCTCCGATGATGTTGCCCACCGAGGTCGAGCGCGGTTCGCGTTTGCCGGCGGCCGTCTCCAGGAGTTGCTTGAAATCTTCAAGCTTCACGCCGTCGGCGCGCAACACCATGGCGATCAGGGGGTCGCGAAGGGCTTCGGATATCGTCAGGTCGTCTCTGGTCTTTCTCATGTGGTTGTCCTCCTTTCGTGGGCGGTCGCCCGTGTTCCACTTTGCGCTGCCGTGTTCTCGACATTGACTTTCGCGTTCCGTGGTGTTACCGGTAAGTAACAATACATTTGTTACCGATCGGTCACATTGATGTCAAGGACTACGTCCGCAAAAAAATCCGAAACTTCGAGTGAAATCTCCGCAGCTGTTTCAGAGGATCGAATCCCGCCGCGGGAACGTATCGTCTCCACAGCATCGGAGCTTTTCCGCGAGCGCGGCATCCGCGGCATCGGCGTCGATGCCATCGCTGATGCGGCTCTGACCAACAAGATGACGCTCTATCGGCATTTCGGCTCGAAGGACGAACTCGTCTGCGAAACGCTGCGCCGCGCCTCCGAAAAGGCGGGCGCCATCTGGCGCGATCTGGAGATAGCCTATCCCGGCAATCCGCGCGCACAGCTTTACGCCTGGGTGGAAATGCGGGCGCAATGTCTGAACGGCGAGCCCGCCGGCTGCGATCTCGCCAATGCCGCCATCGAGCTGAAGGGCGAGGGCCATCCCGCCCATGAAATGATCGAGCGCCACAAGGCCGAACAGCGTGATCGCCTGGCTGCGCTCTGTTCGGCGGCCGATGCCCGCGAGCCGGACCTTCTTGCCGATACGTTGACGCTGCTGCTCGAGGGGGCGCGCGTCAGCCGCCAGGCCATGGGCGCTGCCAGCTGCTGCGGTCATTTCGCCAAGGCCTGCAACGCGGCGATCGCTTCGTTCGCCTGACTCGGTTCTTTTGGGAACCTTACCGCTTCCATGCCGTTTTTCCATCACCGGAGGACAACTGGAGACCGGGCGATGAACTACATCTATCTCAAACGCCTATATGCCAAGCGCGCCGAGCTTGAAGCCAAGCTGGAGCTTCACGATGCGCGCTATTGTTTCGGCGAGGAAGAGGTCGATGACGGCACCGACAGTGATCTGCGTCAGCGGCTGAGCGAAATTTCCGACGAAATCGACGCATTGGAGAGCAGGCCCGGCCGCTGAGCGCGCGGCTTTAATATGTTGTTTTTAGACATGTTTTTGTCCGGGCGCCCTGCACACTCCCGGGCGGGCATACCCTAATCCCCTGCGCTGAGGATCTCCATCGTTCGCTCGTCGAATTTCCCCTGATAGAAATGCTCGATCACCCGGTGGAAGGGCGAGCCGTGATCGCTGATCGCGGCAAACAGCGTCATCGACGAGCGCAGTTTCAGGTCATCGGGCGAGCCCAGGATTGCATACGCGGATCGCTCCTTGACCGATAATATCGCCTCGATGCAACGCAACAGCCGGCTTGAGAGAATGGGATCGGCGAGATAGGCGGCGGCTTCCTCGGCCGAACGGATCGCATATTTTTCCGCCATCGGCGAGGTGCCGAGACCTGATATCTGCGGGAAGATGAACCACATCCAGTGGGAGGTCTTGCGCCCGGCTTTCAGTTCCGAAAGCGCCTTTTCGTAGACGCCGTTCTGGGCGTCGACGAAGCGGTCGAGATTGTAATCGATATCACCGGCCATGGTCCGTCCCTTTCCTGCATGATGCAGCCTGGGCCGATCCCCATGCCCGGCAAGCTAGCTTGCCTCGGGCGAGCCGCACGCTCTCAGCACACCCTTTCGGCATAGGGGCTGCTGTCACGGCAATGGCCGTAAGGCTGATGGTGCGGCGCGCTGTCGCCGGCGGGGGCGGCAATGGCCGATGTCGTCACCGGGTCCGTTTCATTGGAAGAATATGCGGCGAAAGCGACAAAGCTCAAGAGAGCCAGCGCCGCGACCACGACAATGCGCTCGAAGCCCGAAAGTTTCTGGGCGCTGACATGTTCCACATAGTCGCGTTCGCCCAGTCCGGCGGTTTCGTCCTCTTTCACATGAAGGGTCACCATATCCTGGCGCCGGGTCAAAGTTTCACAATCTGTCATCTAAATTACTCCTGCAACACATGCGGCGCCGGCCTCTCAAGAATAAACTCTCAACCCTCATGGCGGACCGACTCCCGCATGCGTGCAGCATGTGTGTCTTTAATCGCGGCAATTGAAGGGGCGATCTGCAAACGCAGTGTTCAAAAAATCGTCCCAATGAATGCAAAATATCGTGATGCTCTGGCTCGCCGGAATGATCCGAGGTAGTCCAGAGGATCATCTTTCTGGATCGTCTCATGAGCAAATCCTTCGGCGCGATGTCGGTCGCCCAGCTTTCCGTCCTCATTCAAGGTGGCGCGGCCGATCCGGTCGACGTGGCCGAGGTGGTCTTCGGAACCATCGCTGATTATGCCGACAAGGCGGTCTTCACCACGCTTACGGAACGCCGCGCGATAGAGGAGGCGCGCGCCTCCTCGAAGCGTTTGCGCGAAGGCCGATCGCTCGGATTGCTGGACGGCATTCCGATCGCCTGGAAGGATCTTTTCGATATCGAAGGCCTGGCGACGACGGCGGGTTCCGTCGTGCTTGCCACCGATGCGCCGGCCAGGCGCGATGCGGCCGTCGTCGGCCTCCTCCGGCAGGCGGGCATGGTCGCTATCGGCCGCACCAATATGAGCGAATTCGCCTTTTCCGGCCTCGGCATCAATCCGCATTACGGCACGCCGGTCAATCCGCGCAGCACGGATCTGCCGCGCATTCCCGGCGGTTCGTCCTCCGGCGCCGGTGTCGTCGTCGCCGCCGGCCTAGTGCCGGTCGCCATGGGCACGGATACCGGCGGCTCGGTGCGCATTCCCGCCGCCTTCAACGGCATTGTCGGCTACAAGGCGACCCGTGGCCGTCATGCGATGGAGGGCGTCTATCCGCTGGCCAAGAGCCTGGATTCGCTGGGGCCGCTCTGCCGCAGCGTCAGGGATGCGGTGTGGATCGATGCGGCGATGCGCGGCCGCACGGCGCCTGATGTCGTCGAGCGTCCGCTGCAGGGGCTGGAATTGCTCGTGCCTGACAACATCGTCTTCGACGGAGCCGAGCCTGACGTGATCGCTGC
This sequence comes from Rhizobium sp. N122, assembly GCF_002211295.1. Lineage (NCBI taxonomy): Bacteria > Pseudomonadati > Pseudomonadota > Alphaproteobacteria > Hyphomicrobiales > Rhizobiaceae > Rhizobium > Rhizobium sp. N122. The sequence goes on from NZ_LOKU01000067.1 coordinate 103,311, forward strand.
GTTCGAGGCCGCTTTGGAACGTCTTCAAAGGGCCGGCGCCCATGTTGCCCGTACGGTCATTCCCGCCTTCGACGAGATTTTCGATCTGATGACGAGATATGGCCCGCTGGTCACCGCGGAAGCTTTCGCATTGCATCAGGAACGGCTCTCGGGACCGGATGCGGACAGGATGGACCACCGCGTCGTCATGCGCACCCGCTTGGGAAGCAAGACGAGCCTGGCCGATTACCTGGCGATCCTTGCGGCGCGCGGCCGCCTGATCGCCGATGTCGAGCGCCTTGCCGGCGACCGGCTCATCGCTTTTCCGACGGTCGCCCATGTCGCTCCGCCGATCGGACCGCTGGAACAGGATGACGAACTGTTCTTCGCGACAAACAACAAGACGCTGCGCAACACCGCGCTCGGCAATTTCCTCGACTGGTGCGGCGTCTCCATCCCCTGCGGCACGGGTGCTTCAGGCATGCCGGTCGGTCTGCTGCTTTCGGCCACCGCCCGTCGCGACGTAGCGCTGCTCGGGGTCGCACTCGCTGCCGAGCCGGTCGTTCGTGGCGATTTCGCCTGATTGGCAATTGAACCGCCGGGTTTTTATTGCGATTGATGGCAGGAGGAAATCCTGGAGGAAAGCACGTGCAGATCTTGCAAAACGGACGCTTCGCGGTTTCGACATGGTCGCTGCATCGGCTGCTCGGCGCCGTTTATGCCTATAGCCCCGATCCTGATAAAAGTGCTGCGCCCAGGGAACCCTATGGCCCCGGGGCCGCGGCACTGATCGACATGCCGGCGGCGCTGGCGGCGCGCGGCGTCAACCGGCTGGAGATCTGTTCCTTTCATCTGCCGAGCCTCGATGCCAGTTATATAAGCGAATTGCGTGATGCGATGAGAGCATCGAATGTGCTGTTCCAGACGCTGCTGGTCGAGGACGGCGATCCGAGCCACGGCGAGACTGGAGAACGCGATGTCAGATGGATGGCGCCGTGGATCGATATCGCCGCTTCCCTTGGGGCGCAGAGGATGCGCGTCATCGCCGGCAAGCAGAAGCCGGTCGAGGAAAACCTGAGCCGTGCTGCCCGTCATCTGAACTGGCTGGCTGAAAAGGCCGAAGGCAGCGGCGTGCGCGTCGTCGTCGAGAACTGGTTCGACCTGCTGCCGTCGCCTCTGGAGATGAACTGGCTGCTGGATCGGCTGGACGGCAAGGTCGGCCTCAACGGCGACCTCGGCAATTGGGCGGCACCCGCAAAATATGAAGGTCTGGCCGACATCATGCGCCGGGCGGAAATCTGCCACGCCAAGGCCGATTACACCGTTGCCGGCCTCGATGCCGACGATTACCGCAAATGCCTGGAGATGTGCGAGCGGGCCGGTTACGCCGGCCCCTTCACACTGATTTACGACTCGCCCTTTTTCCCCGACGAATGGGACGGCATCCTGCTGCAAAAGGCCTTCATCGAGGATTTCCTGCGCGAAGCGCCGGCGCGCAGGACGGGTTAAATCCCGAATAACTTTACGCTCATTCCTCGCGCGGAAATCTCTGGCTTTCCTCCAGCACGTTGAGGTCCATGTGGTTGCGCATATAGCGCTCCGAGGCCTTCTGCAGCGGCTGATAATCCCAGGGATAATAAGCGCCGTTGCGCAGGGCCGCATAGACCACCCAGCGGCGCGCCTGGCTTTCGCGCACGGCGGCGTCGAAATCGGCAAGGTTCCAGCGCCGGCCGGCCTGAGCGGCAAGTCTCGCCAGGGCGTCGGCATACGCCGGATTTCCTGCCAGATTGTCGAGTTCCTGCGGGTCGGTTTCGAGATCGAACAGCATCGGCGGGTCCTTCTCGCAGAGCGAAAGCTTGTAGCGCCCATCCCTGAGGCAGACGAGCGGCGCTTCGGAGCCTTCCGCGGCATATTCCATCGGCACGGGACCGCGGCTGCCGACACCTTCGGCAAGCGCTGAAAGATCTTCGCCCTCGGTCCATGGTTTCAACGCGGTGATGTCGATCCCGGCAAGAGCCGCCAGCGTCGGCGTGACGTCGAGTGTGGAGACAGGCTGATCGATGCGTCCCGGCTTCCAGCTGGGGGCCGCGATCATCAGCGGAACACGCGCCGACCCTTCGAAGAAGTTCATCTTGAACCAGAGGCCGCGGTCGCCGAGCATGTCGCCATGATCGGAAACGAACAGGACGATCGTGTTGTCGGCCATGCGGGTCCGCTCCAGCACGCCGAGAATCTCTCCGATCTTATCGTCGACATAGGAGATATTGGCGAAGTAGCCCCGCCTTGCCCGCCGGATTTCCTCCGGGCTGATGGCGAAAGCATTATGGTCGCAGGCTTTCATCAGCCGCTGCGAATGCGGATCCTGCCGCTCGAAGGCGATCGGCGCCACCGCCGGGTCGAGCGCCGGGCAATCCTCATAGAGGTCCCAGAATTTGCGGCGCGCGACATAGGGATCGTGCGGATGGGTGAAGCTGACGGTCAGGCACCAGGGGCGCCCGTCCTGGCCGCGCGACAGATCGAACAGCTTGCGGCTGGCGTGGTAGGCGACCTCGTCGTCATATTCCATCTGATTGGTGATCTCGGCGACGCCGGCGCCGGTGACCGAACCGAGATTGTGATACCACCAGTCGATGCGCTCGCCGGGTTTGGTATAATCGGGCGTCCAGCCGAAATCGGCGGGGTAAATATCCGTCGTCAGCCGTTCTTCAAAGCCGTGAAGCTGGTCGGGGCCGACGAAATGCATCTTGCCGGACAGCGCCGTCTGATATCCGGCGGCGCGCAGATGATGCGCATAGGTCGGAATGTCGGAGGCAAATTCAGCGGCATTGTCGTAGACGCGCGTCCGGCTCGGCAATTGTCCGGACATGAAGGAGGCCCGCGCCGGCGCGCAGAGCGGGCTTGCCGTATAGGTGTTGGCGAAGCGCACGGAACGCTCCGCCAATGATTTCAGATGCGGCGCGTGAAGGAAATCGGCAGGCCCGTCGGGAAAGAGGGTCCCGTTCAACTGATCGACCATCAGGATGAGAATATTCGGGCGGGCCATGTCGTTCCTCTAGCTATTTGAAGATTTTATTGAAGCGGCTATTGTCGCGCCTGTAAAGCTGGCTTTTTTCGATAGTTCATCAAAGGAATTTTTATGCCAGACCACCCGCCGGAGCTTGGCTGGATGCGCATCTTCGTCGAGGTCGCCAGACTCGGAAGCTTTTCGTCGGCAGCAGCGCTGCTCGGGCTTACCCAGCCGGCCGTCAGCTATCAGATCCGCCGGCTGGAGGAGCAGTTCGGCGTCAGCCTGCTGCGCCGCCAGTATCGCGGCGTGACGCTGACTGCGCAAGGTGAGCGGCTTCTGGAGGTCGCCGCCAAAGCCGTCTCCGACATCGATGCGCTCGCCCGCAGTTTCCGTGCCGAAGGCCAAAGACCGGTCGTTCGGCTTAGGACCGACTATGCCTTTTCATCGCTCTGGCTGATCCCGCGCATGGACGGCTTTCGTCTTCTGCACCCGGAAACGGACATCCAGATCGTCGCGACGCAGCGATTTTCAGCCGGCTTTCGCGACGAGGCGGATGTCGCGGTCGTTTTCGGCACGCGGGCGGAATTCGGCGCCATCGGCACGCTTCTGCTGCCGGAAAAGGTCATGCCGGTCTGCACACAGGGATTTCTCGACCGCCACGGCCCGTTCGACGATCCGGGGCAGCTTGCCAGGGCGGTCCTGATCCATCTCGACACGCCGATGCCATCGCCCTGGTTCGACTGGCGCAGCTATTTCTCTGAATTCTCCGTCCTGCGTGACATCAATGCCGGCCGCGGCGATATCAGCTTCAATACATACTCGCTGGTTATTCAGGCGGCGCTGAGCGGGCAGGGCGTGGCGATCGGCTGGATGGGGCTCGTCGATACGCTGCTCTCCGCGGGCATGTTGGTCGAAGCCGGCCCGCCGCTTAACGCATCTGACCGCGGTTACTGGCTGGTGCCACCGCGATCTGCAGGCGCTCGCAGCGAAAGCCTCGTTGCCTGGCTGGTGGGCGATGTCGGAGAGAGCGGCTAGCGGCGGATTATTTCTCCGCAGCAGAAGCCTTGTCATCGGCGACGCCGCCCGACATTGTGGGATCGAATCCATAGCGAAAGTGGCGTACGCATGCGAACGATCGGATATATCATCGGACTGCTTATGATCCTTCTCGGGCTGATCTGGATCGGGCAGGGAAGCGGCTATTTTCCCTATCCGGCCTCCAGCTTCATGATCGCGCAAACGATCTGGATCCTGTGGGGCGCTCTTCTGGCCGCGGCCGGCATTGCCGTCATGATCATCGTCTCACGACTGCGCCGGAGAGTGTGAGCCGCCGCTGGGCGCTGACGAATTGAGGAGAACGGCATGGGTGCAGCTGACATCGACGGCTTTGCGGACCGGATCAGGGGCAGCCGGGGTGGGATGATCTCCGCCTGGGTCGGCATTCCCGATGCCATGCTCGTCAACCACCTGGCGCAGGAGGCCTTCGATGCCGTCGTGCTGGATATGCAGCACGGCATGTGGGACATGCCGTCGGCGGCCAACGCCGTCGCGCAGGTTCGCCTTGCCGGCAAGCCGGCCCTGGCGCGTATCCCGGTCGGCGATTTCGCCTCCGCCTCGCGTCTGCTCGATGCCGGCGCTTCCGGCATCATCGCGCCGATGATCAATTCGGCCGACGATGCGAGAGCCCTGGTCCGGACGACGAAATATCCGCCCGTCGGCGAGCGCAGCTGGGGGCCGTCATTGGCGCTGAACCATACCGGCCTGTCGGCCGACGATTATTTGAAGAATGCCAATGCGCTCACCGTCGCCATCGCCATGATCGAGACCCGTGTCGCGCTGGACGCGATCGACGGCATTCTCGGCGTGAGCGGCATCGACGGCATTTTCATCGGCCCTTCCGACCTTTCGATCGCGCTGTCGAACGGCGATCAGGTGGCGCCGAACGCTGCCGAAATCGACAGTGCCATGCAGCACGCCGTCGCCCGCTGCCGCGCCCACGGCAAGTTCGCTTGCGCTTTCGCCGCTGATGGCGAGCGTGCCGGCGAACTCCTGAAATTCGGCTTCGACCTGGTCATCGCCGGCGCCGAGACCATGCAACTGCGGGCCGGCGCCCGCCGCGCCATCAACGCCGCCCGCAGGATTGCGTCGCCTAGCTGACCCAGGCGATCACCTCATTCGTTGAGGAGCTTTGGTCAGCGGGTCGGCTTCACCGCCAGCCAGATGACGTGGCGGGCGCCGCCGCGTTTGCCGTTGGCGCGGGTGTTGACGGCATCGACGGAAAAGCCGCTGTCCCTGAGGCGGCGGGTGAAATCGGAGTCGGGACCGGACGACCAGACGGCGAGCACGCCGCCGGGGCGAAGCGCGTCGCGGGCGGCGCGCAGGCCGGCGAAATCATAGAGCCGGTCGTTGGATTTGCGGGTCAGTCCGTCCGGGCCATTGTCGACGTCGAGCAGGATCGCGTCATAAGCGCCCTTGCCGGCGCGGATCGCCTCGCCGACATCTCCCTGATGGATGGCGACGCGCGGATCGTGGAGACAGCCCTTGAAGACTTCAGCCATCTGTCCGCGCGCCCAGGCGACGACGGCAGGCACCAGTTCGGCGACGGTGACGCCGGCATCTTCGGGAAGGATGGCGAGAGCGGCGCGCAGGGTAAAGCCCATGCCGAGCCCGCCGATCAGCACCTTCGGTTTCGGATGCGTCTTGATCCGCTCCCAGGAGAGTGTCGCCAGCGCCTCTTCCGAACCGCTGAGGCGGCTGTTCATCAGCTCGTTGGCGCCGAGCATGATCGAGAACTCGCTGCCGCGCTGCTTCAGCCTGAGTTCGCCGCCTTCGCCGGGAATGGTCGCGCAATCGAGCTGGATCCAGGGCAGCATGACGGTTTCGCCTCACGTGAAAGAACCGTCCCCTAGCATAGGGCGATGAGCGGGGCCAGTGAGCAGGCGGAGACCGTTTGAAAACGAGCGGTGGTTTGAGGCCGTCCATGCTTCAAGCTTCTGATGCGAACAGCAGCGAATTTAGGCTGGAGGTTGTCGGTGTTGGGGCACCTCAAGCGTCCTTTGTCAGACGAGGCGCCACCTCGTAGATTGCAACGACACTTTTGGAGATTGGAAACATGGCGCTCAAGCGGATGGACAATGTCGGAATCGTCGTCGAAGATCTCACCGCGGCGATTGATTTCTTTGGCGAACTCGGCCTCGCGCTCGAAGGACGGGCCATGGTCGAAGGAGAATGGGCGGGACGGATCACGGGGCTGGGCGATCAGCGTGTCGAGATTGCCATGATGCGCACCCCTGATGGCCACAGCCGGCTCGAACTCTCCCGCTTCCTCATGCCTGATGTCGTCGCAGATCACCGCAACGCCCCGGTCAACGCGCTCGGCTATCTCCGCGTCATGTTCACCGTTGATGACATCGACGAGACGCTTGAAAGGCTCCGCGGGCGCGGGGCCCAGCTCGTTGGCGACGTCGTCCAGTATGGAGACACATATCGGCTCGCTACATAAGAGGGCCCGAAGGACTTCTCCTCGGACTCGCCCAGGAACTCAGCTGAAGCGCCTCAGATCCTCCGCGTGAAATGACCCGGTTCCACTTCGACGATGTCATCCTGGGCCGCGGCCGAACGGCGGCGGATGTCTTCCACCTCGTCGGGCCTCAGCCGCGCCTTCGGATCCTCGAAGCGGACGTCGGGATCGGGAACGGCCGAGAGCAGCAGCCTGGTATAGGGATGCAGCGGATTGTCGATCACCCTTGCGGTGCTGCCCCATTCGACGATCTGGCCGGCATACATCACGGCGATGTCCTCGGCGACATAACGGGCGGTGGCAATGTCATGGGTGATATAGAGCAGGCCGAGATTCATCTCTCGCTTCATCTCGTTCAGCAGGTTGAGCACGCCGAGGCGGACCGAAACGTCGAGCATCGAGGTCGGTTCGTCCGCCACGATCACCTCCGGCCTGACGGCAAGCGCACGGGCGATGTTGACGCGCTGGCGCTGGCCGCCCGAGAGCTCATGCGGATATTTCGGCGCGACGAGATCGGGATCGAGCCTGACGCGCTGCAGCAGTTCGCCGATGGTGACGTCGATCTCGGTTCCCTTGATGTCGGGGCGATGCAGCTTCAGCGGCCGGCGGAGGTGGTGCGCGATGGTATGGGCGGGGTTCAGCGAGGCGAAAGGATCCTGGAAGATCATCTGCACCGAGCGGCGGTAGCGGCCGATCTCGGCGGAATTCGCCGTCTCGACCGGCCGGCCTTTGTACAGAATGCGGCCTGATGTCGGCAGATATTCGCGCATCGCCATGCGGGCGCAGGTGGTCTTGCCGCTGCCGGATTCGCCGACGAGCGCCAGCGCTCGGCCCGCGCGCAGCGAAAAGGAGATCGAGCGGGCGGCATGAACGGCGGAGGCGCCATGACCGAAGGTCTTCGTCACCGTGTCGAGTGCGAGAATGGCATCAGTCACAACAGCACGCCTCCATGCAGTGAAGGGAAGGAGGCCCATAGCTTCTTCGTGTAATCGTGCTCAGGCGTCCGATAGATCGCTTCGGCGGTGTTTTGCTCCACCAGCCTGCCGGACAGCATGATGCCGATACGGTCGCAGAACTGCACCATCAGGCCGAGATCATGGGTGATGAACAGCACGGAAAAGCCGAAGCGGCGGCGCAAGTCGTTGATGCGCTGCAGGATTTCGCGCTGGACGACGACATCGAGCGCCGTCGTCGGCTCGTCCATGATGACGAGTTTCGGGTCGAGCGCCATGCAGATGGCGATGACGATGCGCTGGCGCATGCCGCCGGAAAACTGATGCGGATAGTCGCGCATGCGATCTGGCGCGATGTCGACGAGCGTCAGCATCTCGGCGGTGCGCTCGCGGGCTTGCGCACGGCTCATGCCCCTATGGGTGCGCAATACGTCGTAAAACTGCGCCTCGATACGCAGCACCGGGTTCAGAGAATTCATGGCGCTCTGGAAGACCATGGCGACCTCGCGCCAGCGGAAGGCGGCAAGCGCCTGCCGGTCGAGGCCGAGCACGTCGCGGCCGTCGAGGAGGATGCGGCTTTCCTTGCGGATCAGCGCCGGCGGCCTGTGCAGGCGGCTGATGGCGAAGGCGATGGTGCTCTTGCCGCAGCCGGATTCGCCGGCAAGGCCGAAGACCTCGCCGGGCGCGACATCGAAGCTGACGTCGTCGACGGCGCGGAAATCCTTCTCTTCGCCGATGTAATCGATGGTGAGGTTCCTCACCGACAGTAGCGGCTGGGTCACAGGCGGCCCTCCCCGGAACGGACGAGCAGCGACCAGCGCTTCAGATGATTGCCGGTGCGCAGCCGCGGATTGGCGATCTCGTCGACGGCGAAATTCAGCAGCGACATGCCGATGCCGAGGAAGGCGAGCGCGAAGCAGGGGGTGAGGATATCCCACCAGGCGCCGACCGAGAGGGCCGAGGCCTTCTGCGCGTTGTAGAGCATGGTGCCCCAGGAGATCGCGCGGGGATCGCCGAGGCCGAGAAATTCCAGTGTCGCTTCGGTGATGATTGCGAAGATGACGCTGCCGATGAAATTGATGCCGACGATGGAGATCACGTTGGGGAAGATCTCGAATGTCATGATGCGCCATTGCGGCTCGCCCATCATCTCGGCCGATTTGACGAAATCCTTGTGCTTGACGGAAAGCGTCTCGGCGCGGGTGACCCGGGCGCCCCAGGCCCAGGAGGTGGCGCCGAGGATCAGCGCGATGACAAGCGGGCTTGCCTGGCCGATGAAGGCGGCGAGCACCAGCAGCAGCGGCAGATTGGGAACGACCAGCACCATGTTGGTGAAGAAGCTGATGATCTCGTCGGTCTTGCCGCCGCGATAGCCGGCGATGATGCCGAGCGCGGTGCCCGCGAGCGTGATCAGCAGGCCGGCGCCGAAACCGACGGCAAGCGAGGTGCGGGCGCCGTAGATCAGCCGGGCGAAGACGTCCTGGCCGATGCGGGTGGTGCCGAGAATATGGTCGAGCGACGGCGGCTGATGCGGCCGCCCGGTGCGGGCGGCGGGGTCGTACTGCGTCAGCAGCGGCGCTGCGACCGCGACAATGACGATGAAGGCGATGATGGCGAGGCCGGTGAGCGCCTTGCGGTTTCGCAGCAGGCTCTTCATCTCATGCTCCCTTCAGCCTGGGATCAAGCAAGACATAACTGACGTCGACGATGAAATTGGCGATCAGCATGGTGGCGGTCATGATGAGCAACTGGCCCTGGATGACGGGATAATCGCGGGCGAGGATCGCCTGGTAGAGAATATTGCCGAGGCCCGGATAGTTATAGACGACCTCGGTCACCAGCGAGCCGCCGAGAATGGTGCCGATGGCGATGGCAAGGCTGGAAACGGTCGGCAGCAGGGCGTTGCGCGCCGCGTACCAGAGCATCACATGCCGATCCGACAGGCCCTTGGCGCGGGCCATGACAATATAGTCCTCGCCGAGCAGGTTGATCATGTTGTTGCGCATGGTGACGGTGAAGCCGCCGATCAGCACGGTGCAGAGCGTCACCATCGGCAGGATACCGTGATAGGCGACGCTGCCGATATATTGCAGGCTGAAGGCCGGATCGAGCGAGGGATCGGCGGCATAACCGTTCGGAAACCAGCCGAGTGTGAAGCCGAAGAAGAAGAGCACGATCAACGAGGTGACGACCGCCGGGACCGAGGTGGCGAAGATCGCGCCAACGGAAACGATAACGTCGAACCTGCTGCCGCGGCGCCAGGCGGCGAGGATGCCGAGGAAGGTGCCGAGCGCGAAGCTGACGATCGTCGCCGTTCCCATCAGCGCGACGGTCCAGACGAGGGCATGGCCGAGCACCGAGGTGACCGGCAGCGGGAAATATTTGATCGAGCGGCCGAGATCGCCGGTGAAAATGCTGCCGAGATAGGTGAGATATTGCTGCCAGAGCGGCCCATCGACGAAGCCGAAGGTGAGCTTCAGCGCCTGCAGGCTCTCCGGCGGCAATTCGGTGCCGGCACTTGAGAACATGATTTGCACGGGATCGCCCGGCATCAGGCGCGGCAGGAAGAAATTGATCGTCGCTGCCGCGATGAAAGCTGCCATGTAGAAGACGAGGCGGCGAAGCAGGAAAGCCATGGGAACTCCGTCGTGACGGAAGCGGCGTTTTGCACCGCTCCCGAGGACTATGATGCTTACTTGACGGGTTCGAGAGCCAAGAGGTTCAGCAGGCGTGCCGGGTTGGTGCGCGAGATCGACGGATTGACGAAGGGATTTTCCCTGGTCGACCATCCGGTGAAGCGCTTGGTGTTGTACTGATACCAGTTCGGATTGTTGAACACCGGAATGACGGGCATGTTCTCGGCGACGATACGCTGCGCCTTGTTCATCGCGTCCTTCTGCTTGGCAAGGTCTGCGGTCTGGGTGAACTCGGCGACGAGCTTCTCGACATCCGGATTGAACCAGCGCTGCGCGGTGAAGCGGGTCTTGCCCTTGTCCGAAGCGCTGAAAGCGCGCTTGTAGGGATAGTAGGGCGAGGCCGAGGCCGGCAGGCTGTTGATCGCCGCATCGAAGCTGCCGTTGATCAGGTTGCCGGTCCAGACCGCTTCTTCAGGCGTTTCGATCTTGGCGTCGATGCCGACCGCCTGCATGCCTTCGACGGCGATGTTGACGGTGTCGATCCAGTCTGTCCAGGAATTCGGGACGATGATCGAGAAGGCGATCTTGCTGCCGTCGGGATTGTCGCGGAAGCCGTCGCCGTCCTTGTCCTTGTAGCCGGCCTCGTCGAGCAGGGCCTTGGCGGCGTCGGCGTCATAGGTCGCGAATTTGCCGAAGTCGGCCTTGACCGACGGGTCCGCCCAGCTCTTGTAAAGCTCGCCCATCAGGCCTGGATCTTCGTTCAGCGTCGGATAGCCATAGCCGGCGACGTCGATCATCGTCTTGCGGTCGAGCGCCATCGAAACGGCGCGGCGGAATTTCACGTCGTTGAAGGCCTTCTTGTTGTTTTCGTTCGCGGTTTCGAGGTTGAATAGGAAGGCGACCATGCTGCTCGGCGAATACCAGTAGTGGAAATGCGCCGGGTCCTTCGAGACATAGACATTGTCGATATCGGGAATGAAGGAGACGCCCCAGTCGAGCGTGCCGTCGGCCGTTGCCGTCAGCATCTGGTTGTTGTCGGCAAGCTGCGGGAAGCGCATGCAATCGACCTTCAGATGCGCGTTGTCCCAATAGTTCGGGTTGCGGCACTGATCATAGGTCTGGCCGGTGAAACGGGGAACCTCGGTCAGCGGGCCGCTGCCGACCGGGTTCTCGTTGGCGAAGGTGACCGGGTCGGCGACATCCTTCCAGACATGTTCGGGAACGATCGGCAGCTGCGAGATCTGCTCGGCGGCGAGCGAGCTCGGATTGGCGAGCGTGAAGCGCACGGTCTGGACATCGACGGCTTTGACATCGGTGACGAAGCTCCAGATGCTGACGAAATCGAGCGCCGGGAACTTCTTCAGGTAATCATAGGTGAATTTGACGTCGGCTGCGGTCAGCGGCTTACCATCAGACCATTTCAGATCGGGGCGCAGCTTGAAATCGATGCTCGTCAGGTCGTCGGAAAGCTTGAAGCTTTCGGCCAGACGGTAGACCGGTTTGTTGCTGTCGAAGCGGTTGAAAATAACCAGCGGCTCATAGATGAAATCGAGCGTCGACTGGCGCGCCGAGGTCTGGTTGAACGGGTTGAAGTTGCGCACCCAGGTCGTCGCCGGTTCGATATTAGCGGTCAGGACCGTCTGCGCCATGGCCGCGCCCGAAAGCAGCGTCAGCGCGGCGGCGGCAAGAAGATATTTTTTCATGTTTATTCCCCTTTTTTCTATGCGGTGAAAGATGGCGCGCCGGTCAGGAGACCGAGGCGCTGGCAAACATGTCTTCGACTTGGCGGTGGGCGGCGCGGACGTCGATCTTGAGATTGCCGAGGCGAGCCTGGCCGGCGGCGATGCGCTTCAGCGCGGCGTCCGTAAGTGGCCGGGCGGCCCTGGCGGCGGCTTCGCTTTCCCTGATGTCGCCATGGCTGTGGAGCGCGATGTCGAAGCCGGCGTCGAGCACCTGTTCGACGCGCTCCGGCAGGGTGCCGGAAAGCGACTGCATGAAGATGCAGTCGGAGATCAGCACGCCCTCATAGCCGAGATCGTTGCGGATCACGTCGTGCATGACCGGCGAGACGGAGGCGGGCAACTCCTTGTCGTAGGCCGAATAGACGACATGGGCGACCATCGCCCAGGGCGTATCCTTCAGCGCGACGAAGGGCTTGAAATCGGTGGCGGCGAGCGTCTCGCGGCTGGCATCGACGACGGGACGTTCCTTGTGGGAGTCGAGCGTCGCGCGGCCATGGCCGGGAATATGCTTCATCACGGGCATGTTGCCGGTCTCGAGCAGGCCGTCGATCACCTCGCGGCCGAGGGCGGCGATGACATCGGGATCGGGGCCGAAAGAGCGGGCGCCGATGACCGCGCTCGTCGTCTCGAAGACGAGGTCGAGAACGGGCGAGCAGCCGCTGGAAAGGCCGAGTTCCGTCATCATCGCGCCCATGGCCTGGGAGGAAAGGCGCAGTGCTTTTTTGCCGAGCTCGAAATCACGCCGCGCCAGTTCGGCAAACTGCCCGAAGCTGCGGAAGAGCGGCCAGGGGCCGGCATCGAGATGCTGGACGCGCCCGCCCTCCTGGTCGGTGAAGACGGGGGCATCGTCGCGGCCGACGGCATCGCGAAAGCGCTCGATCAGCCGTTTTACCTGCTCCGGCTCGCGCTGATTGCGCCGGCCGACGAAGAGGCCGAGCGGATTGGTCTCGCGAAACAGCGCGAATTCATCATCCGAAAGAACCGGATTGGGAAGGCCGACAAACAGGGCGAGCGGGGTCGAGGACAATTCTATAACTCCGGTATCAGATGGTTATTTCGGCATGCTTCTCAGCATGCCTTCATAAATGCCCTTGTCGGGGGCCGGGATGGTGATGGCGCCTGCGGTGCTGGCGTAAAAATCGACAGGGCCGGCATCGCCGATGAAGGCATAGGCATGCCCAAGCGTCTTCATGGTCTGAAGGCAGGCGGAAAACAGCGCGAGCCCGATACCCTTGCCGCGGGCTTCAGGATCGACTCCGGTCGGGCCGAAGAAGCCGCGCGCCGTCGTGTCGTAGCAGGCAAAGCCGAGCAGCTCACGGCCTTCGATGGCGATCAGGCAGGCGACGGGCTGGCGGGAGAAGGCGACCGAGACCTCGCTTGCCCAGTTCTCGCTGAAGTTTTCGCGAACCCAGTTGACGACGATATGCAATTCCGGGGGAAGGGCCGGGCGGATGGAGACGCCGACATGATCGGCTTTCCGTTCCAGGTCGGAGAGCTTTGTCGAGTATAGACTCACAAGCAGGTCTGGCACCCGTCTCTCCTCCTTGTATTCTTTTATTAAAGAATATATCCCCTTTTAATGACATAGATTTGGCTATCTGATTGAGCTTGTCAACAGAGTTTTTCAAATGGCGCGAGGCTGCTCGTCGTGATGCCCCGCTCGAAACCAAGCCGGCTGCTGAACGCAAAAACGGCCCGGGGAGCCCGAGCCGTTTTGATGGAATGGGTGCGTCGATGTGGGCGCCTATCGGTCCACGCGCCAAAGCGCATGAAAATGCTGCACCGGCCCGTGGCCGGAGCCGACGGTAAGGCTGCCGGCGGCCGCGACCGCGCCGGCGAGGTAATCCTTGGCGATGGCGACAGCCTCTTCAGCCGAAGCGCCCTTGGCAAGCTCGGCCGCCAGCGCGCTCGACAGCGTGCAGCCGGTGCCGTGGGTGTTCTTGGTCGGCACCCGCTGGGCTTCGAACCAGTGCAGCCCGTCGGCGGCGGCCAGCACGTCGGGGCTGTCGTCGCTGTCGAGATGGCCGCCTTTGACCAGCACGGCGGCCGGGCCGAGCGCGCGCAGCTGTTCGGCCTGCGCCGCCATTTCCGCCCGGTTCGTCGCCACCGGCTGATGCAGCAGGGCGGCGGCCTCCGGCAGGTTCGGGGTCAGCAGCGTCGCCAGCGGCAGCAGGCGGCGGCTGAGCACATCGACGGCTTCGGGTGCCAGCAGCGCGGCACCGCCCTTGGCGATCATCACGGGGTCGATGACGATGGGGATGCCGCGGCGGTCGGCCGGTGCTGCGGCCAGAGCTGCGTCGAGGGCTGTGGCGACGGCCTCGGCGATGCCGGCATTGGCGATCATGCCGATCTTGACCGCATCGACGCGCACATCGGCAAAGACGGCCTTGATTTGATCGGCGACGAAGGGGGGCGGCACCAGATGCACGCCGGTGACCCCTTGGGTGTTTTGCGCTGTCAGCGCGGTCAGCACCGCCATGCCGTAGACGTCGCGGGCGGAGAAGGCCTTGAGGTCGGCCTGAATGCCGGCGCCACCCGAGGGATCCGAGCCGGCGATGGAGAGGACGTTGCGGATCATGCGCGGGCCTTTCGAATTTCTGCGGCGATGCGGCGTGTGGCGGCTTCCGGATCCGGCGCGCCGCAAATGGCGGAGACGACGGCAAGCCCGCTTGCGCCTGCGGCAAAGACTTCGGCCACATGGTCCGCCTTGAGCCCGCCGATGGCAACCGAGGGCACCGGCGAGGCCTTCACCAAGTTGGCAAGACCGTCAAAACCGATCGGCTGCTTGTGGTCGGCCTTGGTCGGCGTCGCAAACACCGGCCCGACGCCGGTATAATCGACGAGATCGGGATCGACGGCAGCAGCAAGCGCCGCGGTTTCGACCGACAGGCCGAGGATCATGTCGGGGCCGATCATCGCCCGCGCTCTCACCGCATCCATGTCCTCCTGGCCGATATGCAACCCATCGGCGCCGATGGCGATCGCCGCCTCGACATCGTCGTTGACGACGAGGCGGGCGCCGGTGCCATCAAGCGCCTGTTTCAAGGCGCGTCCGGTCTCGACCATCCCGGCCGTGCCGGCATGTTTGTCGCGCAACTGCACCATCGTCGCGCCGCCGGCAACGGCAAGGCGCGCGGTCTCGACCATGCCGATCCCGGCGCAGAGATCGGGGTCGAGGACGAGATAAAGCGAGAGGTCGAAAGTCTTCATGCCGCCGATATCCTTGCCCTGGCATCGAGCGTTTCGCCGTCGACCGCGTTCAGCGCGTCGAGGAAGCGCCAGGCGAAGGAGCCGGGACCGGCTGCGCCGAGGGCGGCATCCTCGCCGGCGATGGCGAAGGTTGCAAGGGCGGCGACCGTCGCGCCGAAGATATCCTCGGGCACGGAGGCGGCAAAGGCGCCGACGAGGCAGGTCAGCGAGCAGCCGAGCGCCGTGACCTGCGGCATTAAGGCCGATCCGCCTGTTATACGCACCGCCCGCTCGCCGTCGGTGACGAAATCGACCGCGCCGGTGACGGCGACAACCGCCTGCTGGCGCTCGGCCAGCCATCGCGCCGACCCTTCGGCCTGCTCGACCGGATCGCGGCTGTCGACACCTTGGCCGCGGCTCTCGCCGCCGGCGAGCGCGATGATCTCGGAGGCGTTGCCGCGGATGATCGTGGGCTTCAGCGCCAGCAGACCGGCAACCGCATTGCGGCGGAAAGCCGTGGCATAATGGGCGACCGGATCGAGTACCCAGGGCTTGCCGGCCGAGTTCGCCGCCTTCGCCGCCGCCTGCATGCCGTCGATCCATTGCGTCGACAGCGTGCCGATATTGACGGTCAGCGCACTCGCGATGCCGGCGAATTCGCCGGCTTCTTCAGCAGCATGGACCATGGCCGGCGAGGCGCCCGCGGCCAAGAGTACATTGGCGGCGACATTCATGGCGACATAGTTGGTGATGCACTGAACGAGCGGCGGCTTCTCGCGCATCGCCGTCAGCATGGCTCCTGGTGTGGTCCTGGTCTGCATGTTGCCCCTTTCAGGCGGGGGCGGGCACGGGGTCATTCGTGCGGTGAGCCGCGACCCCGAGCGACTCCCTCCGCCGGCATTATCCGGTTCAGGTTCGAAGGGTGCTTCTCAGCCCGTCTGTCGACGGGCGCCCCTGTCTCTCATCGCGCTCTTTTTCGCAGAGAACGGCGCGGATGTCATCTCGAAAATGACTGTCCTGCGACTGATCGGACATGACGCACGCGGGCAGCGTGACTGCTGCGGTTCTGCGTTAACGTTGCTGCGGTTGGCTCTAAGATAATCTGAGCATCGCCCAGCTCTTAGCTCAAATCATGCAGATCCGTCGTAACCGCCGGCCCAATCGAAAACGCCGAAAACCGCACCTCCAACCCGCTGCGCTCCGGCGTGCAGGCGGTCGGCCCAACATCATATCGGTCGGCAGCGGGGAACGGCGCTAACCGCAGCAGCGGCCAGCGGCTGCCGTCGCGGGAGGCCTGGATGCGCAGGGCGCCGTTGGCGACGGTGACGCGAATGTGGAAATCTTCGAGTTCCTTGAAGGGTTGCGACACCGACCAGTCGGACTTGCCGTCGGTGACGACGGTGCTGAGGAAGGCTTCGCCGTCGGTGAATTCGACGCCGGTTTTGACCCAGTGGTTTTCGTCGAGACGCACCATCAGGCCGGCCTGGTCGTAGAGGGTGCGGAATTCGCCCTGGATGCGGATCTGGGCGGTGAAGCTCTCGGGCGTGGGAAAGGCGAG
The DNA here is from genome assembly GCF_002211295.1 of Rhizobium sp. N122. Classification (NCBI taxonomy): domain Bacteria; kingdom Pseudomonadati; phylum Pseudomonadota; class Alphaproteobacteria; order Hyphomicrobiales; family Rhizobiaceae; genus Rhizobium; species Rhizobium sp. N122. Next base: position 119,895 of record NZ_LOKU01000067.1, read on the forward strand.
GAAATGGCCGCTGTCGCGGGTGAAGCCGTAATAGGTTTCCCGCCAGAAATCGGTTTTCTCGCCTGTTGTCAGGGTGAGGGCGGCGTCGTCCACGCGCCAGCTGGCCGGTTCGTTCAGCCATTTTCCACCGTTGAAGTCGATGTTCATTCCACCCTCGCCTTGTTGACGCTCTGCCGCTGCCGATTCGTTAGGCCGCATCATGCGCAGCCTTCGCGCAGGTGGCCAGCCGAGGCCGGTGATGCGGTGCTCTTTCGCCATCCTGATCCTCGTCCCACGATATAATCCGTGGCTTCCGCTTGACACCACCACTTCATCTCTTATTCTGTTACAAAAAGATGAATTGCATAATAATGGAACTAAACGGGAGCCATCACATGAAAACGCTTGTCGCATTCCTGCTCGGCACTGCGCTTGTCGCCCTGCCTTCGACCCTCTTTGCCCAGGAAAAGGGCGGCGTCATCAATGTCGCGACGATCGGCGAGCCGCCGACGCTCGATCCGATGTCGTCGACGGCCGATCTCGTCGGCATCGTCACGCAGCATATTTTCGAAACGCTCTATACGTTCGACAAGAGCTGGAACGTCACGCCGCTGCTGGCCGAAAGCCTGCCTGAGATCAGTGCCGACGGCAAAACCTATACGATCAAGCTCAGGACCGGCATCAAGTTCCACGACAATAGCGATATGACCTCGGACGATGTCGTCGCTTCGCTCAGCCGCTGGATGAAGATCGCCTCGCGCGGCAAGCAGGTGGCCGGCTTCATCGACAAGATCACGGCTGCCGATCCCGCAACCGTCACGATCACGTTGAAGCAGCCCTACGCGCCGCTGACCTCACTGCTTGCCTTCAACAATTCGGCGGCGATCATCATCCCCTCGGAAAAGCAGGACGAGCCGATGAAGGAGTTCATCGGCACCGGCCCCTATATGCTGAAGGAGCGCAAGGCCGACCAGTATATCCAGCTCGTCCGCTTCGACGGCTACAAGTCCCGCGAAGGCGACAGCAACGGCTATGGCGGCGCCCGCCATCAATATCTCGATGAAATCCGCTTCGTGCCGGTGCCGGATCCGAACACCCGCGTCGAGGCCGCGATCTCCGGCCAGTATGATTATGTCGATTCGATCGCCGTCGAATCCTACGACAAGGTGAAGGCTTCCACAGCCTCGCAGCCGGTCATGCTGAAGCCCTTCGGTTATCCGGTGTTCGTCTTCAACACTAGGGAAGGCGTTGCTGCGAATGTCGAGGTCCGCAAGGCGATCCGCCAGGCGCTCAGCATGGAAGACATGCTGGCCGCCGCTTTCGGCAGCAAGGATTTTTATGCGCTCGACGGCGCCATCTATCCGAAGACATTCTCCTGGTCGACGGATGCCGGCGTCGAGGGCGCCTATAATGTCGCCGATCCGGAAGGGGCGGCGGCGGCCGCCAAGAAGGCCGGTTATAACGGCGAGCCGATCCGCATCCTGACCAGCCGCCAGTATGAATTCCATTACAAGATGGCGCAGGTCGCCGCCGAATATCTGAAGCTTGCCGGCTTCACCGTCGATATGCAGGTGGTCGACTGGGCGACGCTGACGCAGCGCCGCACCGATCCGAAGCTCTGGGATATCTACATCACCCACAGCCCCTTCCTTCCGGAACCGGCCCTCATCGGTTCGCTCTCGACCAGCTCGCCCGGCTGGTGGGATACGCCGGCCCGCAAGGCCGCTGTCGATGCCTTCACCTCCGAGGTGGACCCGACGAAGCGCGTGGCACTCTGGGCCGATGTCCAGAAGGCTATCTATACAGACGCGCCCTTCATGAAGATCGGCGATTTCAACGCCGTCTCGGCGAAATCGGTCAAGCTCGAAGGCGTCGATCCGGCCCCCTGGCCGTATTTCTGGAACGCTTCGATCAAGAAGTGATGGAGTGATTTCGGTGGCCGCTACTTGCTCCCTCATTCCTGTGCTTGTCACAGGAATCCAGCACGCCCAAGTCCTTGGGCGCGGAGGATTTCTTGAACCGATAAAGGTCAATCACGGCGCAGACGCGCCGTGGCTGGATCCCTGTGTCAAGCACAGGGATGAGGGAGGGCGGCGGATTCCGCTACGACACGGACATGGACCAAGCCGAGGAGCAATGTTCGGATGATCCGCTACATCCTCCAGCGCCTGTTCGGCATGATCGTCGTGATGTTTCTCGTCGTCACGATCGTCTTCGTCATCGTGCGGGTGACGCCGGGTGACCCGGCCGCCGTCATGCTCGGGCCGGATGCGACGCCGCAGGATATTGCCGATCTCCGAACCCGGCTCGGCCTCGATCAGTCGCTCGGCCTGCAATATGTCTATTATATCGGCCAACTGCTGCGGGGCGATCTCGGCCAGTCGATCTTCCTCAACATGCCTGTGACGTCGGCGCTGCTCGATCGGGCCGAGCCGACCTTCTTCCTGACGCTGTTTTCGCTTGCCATCGCGAGCATCATCGCGCTGCCGATCGGCATCTATGCCGCCTATCGGCGCGGCTCCTTCGTCGACCAGGCGGCAACGACGCTGGCGATGTTTGCCGCCAGCATCCCAAGCTTCTGGCTCGGCCTCATCCTGATGCAATTCTTCGCCGTCCGGCTCAATCTCTTCCCGGTTTCGGGTTATGGCGGCCCCGGCTCAACCTTCGCGGACCGGATGTATCACCTGACGCTGCCGGCCTTTGCGCTCGGCATCGTCTCCTCGGCGCTGATCCTGCGCTTCACCCGCGCCTCGATGCTCGATGTGCTCGGCGACGATTATATCCGCACGGCGCGCGCCAAGGGGCTGATCGAGCGCAAGGTCATCCTCAAGCACGCGCTGAAGAATGCGCTGATCCCGATCCTGACGGTGCTCGGCCTGACGGCGGCGGTGCTGATTTCGGGCGCCGTCGTCACCGAAACGGTCTTCGGCCTGCCCGGCGTCGGCAATCTCGTCGTCTCGGCGGTGCTGCGCCGCGACTATCCCGTCATCCAGGGGGCGCTGCTCGTCATCGCCGCGCTCTACGTGCTGATCAATTTTGCGATCGACATGCTCTATCTGCTGGTCGATCCGAGGGTGCGCTACTGATGGCCGATTTTGCAATCAAGCCCGCCGAGAGCGACGGCAGCAAATTCCTCCGCCGCTTGCTGAAACGCAAGACGGTGGCCTTCGGCCTGCTGATCCTGGCGATCTTCGTGCTGCTGGCGGTCTTCGCGCCTATGGTCGCGCCCTATTCGCCGTCCAAGCTTTCGATCGTCAACCGGCTGAAGCCGCCAGGCGGCACCTTTTTCTTCGGCACCGACGAGTTCGGCCGCGACGTCTTCTCGCGGACGATCTTTGCCGGCCGCCTGTCGCTGCTCGTCGGTGCGGCGGTCGTCAGCCTGTCGGCCGTGATCGGCGTCACCCTCGGCCTGCTTGCCGGCTTCTTCCAGAAGCTCGACACGCCGATCGCCCGGCTGATCGACGCGATGATGGCCTTCCCGGATATTCTGCTGGCGATCGCCCTTGTCGCCGCGCTCGGCCCGTCCCTGACCACTGTTATCATCGCGCTGTCGATCGTCTATTCCCCGCGCCTGGCCCGCATTGTCCGTGCATCGACGCTGGTTATCCGCGAACTGCCCTATGTCGAGGCGGCGAGGGCGCTCGGCATTTCCACCTTCCACATCATGACCCGGCATGTGCTGCGCAATCTGCTGTCGCCGATCCTGGTGCAGGCCACGTTCCTCTTCGCCAGCGCCATGTTGGCCGAAGCTGGTCTCTCCTTCCTCGGCCTCGGCGTCAGCCCGGAGATCCCGACCTGGGGAACGATGATCGCCGCCGGCCGCCAATATATCGGCCAAGCCGACTGGATGACGCTGTTTCCCGGTGTCGCCATCATCCTTTCGGTGCTGTCGCTGCAGATGGTCGGCGACGGCCTCAGGGACATGCTCGACCCAAGACTTCGCAAGGACCTTTAATCCGCCGACCTAAATCGGCCAATCCAAAATTCGCCAATTCAAAATTCGCATGACAGGAGTTTGCGTGAATCAGTTTCCAACCGCCGCCGGCAAGGTCGAGAACTCGCCTTACCAACGGTTAGCCGCCCTCGGCATCAAGCTGCCGCCGCCGCCGCCGCCGATTGCCAATTTCGTGACGCATGTGGTGGAAGGCAATATGCTTTACCTCTCCGGCCAGGGGCCGCGCGAGGCCGACGGTTTCCTGCATGCCGGCAAAGTCGGCGCCAATGTCGGTGTCGAGGAGGCGTACCGGCATGCGCGGCTGACCGGCATCAATCTGCTCGCCGTCATGCATGATGCGCTCGGCGATCTTTCCCGCGTCAAGCGGGTGGTCAAGCTGCTCGGCATGGTCAATGCCGTGCCTGAGTTCGAGGATCATCCGAGCGTCATCAACGGTTGCTCGGATCTGTTGATCGCGGTCTTCGGCGCGGCCGGCGAACATGCCCGCTCGGCCGTCGGCTTCGGCTCGCTGCCCGGCAACATCACCGTCGAAATTGAGGCGATCGTCGCCTTGAATGGCTGACGAGAGCTTTCATATTCGGAGCAGCGCCACCATGGCCCGTTCCTCGACTGAGATTTCTGGAGACCTTCATGCCCACTGATATCAGACCTTCGCTCGGCCTTCGCCCCGTCATCAACGTTTCCGGCACGATGACCAGCCTCGGCGCCTCGATCGTCGTGCCGGAGGCGATCGAGGCGATGGCATCGATCCTGCCGCATTTCGTCGAGATCAACGACCTGCAGCGCAAGGCAAGCGCCGTCATCGCCCGGCTGACCGGCGGCGAGGCGGGCTTCGTCACCGCCTCCTGCTCGGCCGGCATTTCGCTGGCGGTCGCCGGCGCCATCACCGGCGACAATCTGCTGGCGATCGAAAAGCTGCCGGATGTCGTGCCCGAGAGGAACGAGGTGCTGGTGCAGATGGGCCATGTGGTGAGCTACGGCGCGCCGGTCGATCAGGCGATCCGGCTTGCCGGCGGCAAGGTCGTATTGATCGGCCAGGCAACCTCGACGCATCGCTTTCACATGGAAAAGGCGATCACCGAAAAGACCGCCGCCGCCGTCTATGTCGTCTCCCACCATGTCGTCGACTACGGCCTGCTGAACCTCAAGGAATTCGTCGAGATCGCTCATGCCAGAGGTGTGCCTGTGATCGTCGATGCCGCCTCGGAATATGATCTCCGGATCTTCCTGGAGCAGGGGGCCGATATCGCCCTCTATTCCGGCCACAAATTCCTCGGTGGCCCGACGTCCGGCATCGTTGCCGGCCGCAAGGAGCTGGTGCGCCATGCCTTCCTGCAGAATATGGGAATCGGCCGCGGCATGAAGGTCGGCAAGGAAAGCATCTTCGGCGTCATGGCCGCACTCGAAGCCTGGGAAAAGCGCGATCATGCCGGCATCCGCGAGCGCGAGACCAGCTATCTCAACCTGTGGAAACGCACGCTCGATGGCCGTCCCGGCGTCACTGCGCTGATCGAGCCCGATCCGACCAACAATCCGCTTGAGCGGCTGCGCCTGATCGTCGATGCCGGAGAGGCCCATATCACCGCCTGGGATCTCGCCGATGCGCTGGCGAAGGGCAGCCCGCCGATCATCGTGCGCGACCATGAGGTGGAGCACCGCTATTTCTACCTCGACCCGTGCAACCTGCATCCGGGCCAGGAGCGCATCGTCGCAAATCGCCTGGCCGAGGAACTCGACAAGGCGCGCGCCTCCAACGAAATCATCGCAACCCCGATCGAAAACCGCAGCCGGCACCGCTTCGACGGGCTGCTGCGCTGGCCGGATTGAACGTAGAAGGAACCGACATGGGCAGCGTCCAGGCGCAATCGATCGAGACAGCCACCCCCGTTCTTTCCGTCGAGGGGCTGACGACGTCCTTTCTGGTCGACGGCGCCTGGAAGCCTGTGGTGCGCGACATCTCCTTCACCGTCGCGCCCGGCGAAACGGTCGCCATCGTCGGCGAATCCGGCTCGGGCAAGAGTGTCACGTCGCTGTCGATCATGCGGCTGCTGCAGGCCGACACAAGCCGCGTCGAGGGCCGGGTCATGCTCGGCGGACGCGACCTGCTGGCCTTGCCGGAACAGGCCATGCGGCAGGTGCGCGGCAATGAGGTGGCGATGATCTTCCAGGAGCCGATGACATCGCTCAATCCGCTCTTCACCATCGGCGACCAGATTTCCGAAGCGCTGCTCTGCCATTCCAATATCAGCCGGGCCGATGCCAGGGCCGAGACGATCAGGCTGCTGGAGAAAGTTCGCATTCCCTCGGCCGCCTCGCGCTTCGACGAATATCCGCATCGTTTCTCCGGCGGCATGCGCCAGCGGGTGATGATCGCCATGGCGCTCGCCAGCCGGCCGAAACTGCTGATCGCCGACGAGCCGACGACGGCCCTCGACGTGACGATCCAGGGCCAGATCCTCGATCTCATCAAGATGCTGCAGGAAGAGGAGGGGACGTCGGTTCTCTTCATCACCCATGACATGGGCGTCGTCGCCGAGATCGCCGACAGGACAGTGGTGATGTATCGCGGCGAACAGGTCGAGAGCGGGCCTACCGCCGATATCTTCCACCGCGGCAGACATCCTTACACCAGGGCGCTGCTCTCGGCCGTGCCGGTGCTCGGCTCGATGCAGGGCCGGCAGCGGCCACTGCGTTTTCCGGTGGTCAATACGGCGACGGGAGAATCGAACACGCCGACCGAGGCCGCCGATACCGTCGCGGCAACGCCGGTCTTGCAGGTGAAGAACCTCACCAAGCGTTTCGACATTCATTCCGGCCTGTTCGGCCGGCTGACCAGCCGCGTGCATGCTGTCGAAAACGTCTCCTTCGATCTGCACGCCGGCGAGACGCTGTCGCTCGTCGGCGAATCCGGCTGCGGCAAGTCGACGACCGGGCGCGCCATCATGCGTCTCATCGAGCCGCAGGCGGGCTCCGTTCTCGTCGAGGGCAGGGAGGTGCTCGGCCTCGACAAGGGGGATTTGCGCGCGATGCGCAAATCCGTGCAGATGATCTTCCAGGATCCCTTCGCCAGCCTCAATCCGCGCATGACGGTGGGGGCGGCGATCGCCGAGCCCTATCTCGAGCACCGGATGGGCAATTTGAAGCAGGCGAAAGAGGTCGTTGCCGATCTGCTGGTCAAGGTCGGGCTCTCCCCCGAGATGGCTTGGCGTTACCCGCATGAATTTTCCGGCGGCCAGCGGCAGCGCATCTGCATCGCCCGGGCGCTCGCTTTGCAGCCGAAGGTGATCGTTGCCGACGAAAGCGTGTCGGCGCTCGATGTTTCGATCAAGGCGCAGGTCATCAACCTGATGCTCGACCTGCAGCAGAGCCTCAACCTCGCCTTCCTGTTCATCTCGCACGACATGGCCGTGGTCGAGCGCGTTAGCCACCGCGTGGCGGTGATGTATCTCGGCGAAATCGTCGAAATCGGCCCGCGCGCCGCCGTGTTCGAAAACCCGCAACATCCCTATACGAAGAAACTCATCGCCGCCGTGCCGGTGCCCGATCCCGACCGCCGCCACGAAAAACGCATGGTGGCGAATGACGAGATCAAGAGCCCGATGCGATCAGTCGATTACCAGCCTCCGGCCACCTTGTATCGTGAAGTCGGGCCGGGCCATCTGGTGATGGCCGACCGGTAGCGAAAGGCGTTGGGAGTTGCCTAACGGGCCGGCGGCGCATAAAGCAGATGCAGAGACACCTGCCTGGAAAGCCGCATCAATGGACAAGACAGAGTATTTTTCGAAGCTCGGCGGTTTGCCGCCGCAGACCCAGTTGCTTTCCGGCAGAGCCGTTTTCACCACGGCTTACGCGGTCATCCCCCGCGGCGTCATGAGCGATATCGTCACCAGCCTCCTGCCGCATTGGACGGGAACGCGGGCATGGGTTCTTTCCCGCCCGCTCTCCGGCTTTTCCGAAACCTTCTCGCAATATGTGATGGAGATTCAGCCGGGCGGCGGAAGCGACCGGCCGGAGCCGGACAGCCGCGCCGAGGCAGTGCTCTTCGTCGTCGAAGGCGGCATGACGGTGGAGATCGAAGGCGTCAGCCATACGCTGCGCGCCGGTTCCTTCGTCTATATTCCCGCCGGATCGGTCTGGCGCCTGAAGAACGACGGCTCGGCCGCGGCGATTTTTCACTGGGTCAGAAAGGCCTTTCAGGAAGTCGAGGGGCTGGAGCCGCCGCCGGCGATCGTCACCCATGAGGACGACCATCCGATCCGGGCCATGCCCGATACCGACGGCCGCTGGGGTACGACCCGCTTCATCGATCCGGCCGATGTGCGCTACGACATGCACGTCAATATCGTCACGCTGGAACCGGGCGCGGTGATCCCCTTCATGGAAACCCATGTCATGGAGCATGGGCTCTATGTGCTGGAAGGCAAGGCCGTCTATCGCCTGAACCAGGATTGGGTCGAGGTCGAGGCCGGCGATTTCATGTGGCTGCGCGCCTTCTGCCCGCAGGCCTGCTACGCCGGCGGCCCCGGCCGCTTCCGCTACCTGCTCTACAAGGACGTCAACCGTCACATGAAGCTCTGGTAGGCCCCGCGTCGGCATGCCGCCGGCGCGTCTGCGCGCACCTGTCCGGTTGCTTGACAGCTCTTTCGAATGCCCGCATCGTCCTTCGATGCAGGATATGGATTCATGGCTGTCGGAGAAGAAAGAGATAGGCCGGAGAAACGCTGCCGAAGCGGTCTTCGAAGATATCCGGACGGCGATTGTTAGTCGGAAACTGGCGCTCGGAACCCGTCTTCCCGCGGAGGTGCAACTCGCCGAACGTTACGGCATCAGCCGGGCGATCGTGCGTGAGGCGCTTCGCTCGCTGCAGACGCTGGGGTTCACGCAAACCAGGACCGGCCGGGGCACTTTCGTCGTTTCGGAAAGCCCGGCGCGGCAGCTCGGCGGCGGCCCCTATTCCGCCCGCGATCTGATGGAGGCCCGCCCCTGCATCGAGATCCCGGCGGCGGGCTGGGCGGCATTGCGGCGCTCGAACGAGCAGTTGGCGTCGCTTGCATCCCTGTGCGACCGGATGGACGAGGAGGAAGACGTCCAGACATGGGTGCGGATGGACGCCGAGTTTCATGGAGAGATCGCTGGAGCCTCGGGCAATACGATCTTCAGGAAAGTCGTCGCCGATGTCCGCGGCGCGCTTTCGACGCAATCGGAACTGGTAGAGCATGTCCGCGGACGGCGCAAAGCCTCCAACGCCGAGCACCGCCGCATTCTGGAGGCCATCGCGGCAGGCAGCGAGGGGGATGCGCGCACAGCGATGGCGGAGCATCTGCTGGAGGTCAAGCGGTCCATCATCGGGATTGCCGATGAAAGAGGACTGCGCCGAAGGTATGATTTTAAATTGCACCCCAAATCCGGGTGCGCTGCCGATCGAACGCAAGACGATGAATGATCTAGAAAACTGGCTTTCCAACTCCGCGATCCTCAGTCGAAAAAGCGCCTCGGAACTGGTGTTCGAGGAGTTGCGCAATCTCATTATCGCCGGCCGGTTTGCCGAAGGTTCCAAGCTGCCGTCGGAAGCCAAGCTCGCGGCAAAATACGGTGTCAGCCGCCCGATCGTGCGGGAAGCGCTGCGCTCGCTGCAGATTTTGGGGCTGACGGAGACGCGAACGGGAAGCGGAACCTATGTGCTCGCGGCTGGCGGCGGCGGCGATATCCGTTACGGCGATTATTCGGCGCGTGATCTGATGGAGGCGCGGCCCTTCGTCGAAGTCTCCGCTGCCGGCTGGGCGGCGCTGCGCCGAAGCGATGACGAACTGTCCCGGCTGCTTCATCTTTGCGACCGGATGGAGCAGGAAGAAAATACCGAAGCCTGGGTGCGGCTGGATTCGGATTTTCACGGGCTGATCGCCGAGGCGTCGAAGAACGCCGTCTTTCGCGACATCGTCGATGATGTGCGCGAGGCGATGGCGCAGCAATCCGGGCTGCTGACCGCTTTGGGGCCGCGCCGCCAGGAATCGAATGAAGAGCATCGCGCCATCGTCGAAGCCATCCGCATAGCGGCGGAGGCCGAGGCCCAGGCGGCGATGGAAATCCATCTCAGGAAGGTCGCGGCGGCTGTCAGCCGCATCATCGGCATCGAGCTCTGATATCTTTGGCGCTTTTGACGGAAGCCTAGGAAATCGATCCAATCCCGCCACCAAAGACTGCCTTTCTCCAGGCCGCCGGTGACGCATCCACAAATAGCAGAGGGAAAATCCTTGACTGCAGGGTGGTTTTTCCTTTATTCGCCAAACCTGTCAGACCGCATAGCAGATTAACATCTTTATGACATCTGCGCGGAGGGGCGGCCGGGAGGTTGCCGAACCCAGGGATAGGGAGGAGAAATGACAGTCATGCAATCCAATAGAAGCGAGGCCGAAGGCCAGGTCTTTGCCGAGGAGGATCTCGGCTACCACAAGGCGCTGAAGCCGCGGCAGATCCAGATGATCGCCATCGGCGGCGCCATCGGCACGGGGCTGTTTCTCGGCGCTGGCGGCCGGCTTGCCGCTGCCGGGCCCGCACTTGTGCTGGTCTATGCCTTGTGCGGCTTTTTCGCTTTCCTCGTTCTGAGGGCGCTCGGCGAACTGATCGTCCATCGCCCGACCTCGGGCTCGTTCGTCTCCTATGCCCGGGAATTTTACGGCGAAAAGCTCGCCTTCGCGGTCGGCTGGATGTATTGGCTGACCTGGGCGATGACGGCGGTCGCCGACGTCACCGCGGTCGCCCTCTACATGAATTTCTTCAAGGCCTATGTCCCCTGGATCGCGATGATCGATCAGTGGGTGTTTGCGCTCGCGGCGCTGGTCCTCGTCCTCTCGATGAACCTTCTGTCGGTGAAGGTCTTCGGCGAACTGGAATTCTGGTTCAGCCTCGTCAAGGTCCTCGCCCTCGTCGTCTTCCTGATCGTCGGCGTCTACTTCGTCGTCACCGGCACACCGATCGACGGCCATGTTCCGGGCCTCAACACGATCACCGATTTCGGCGGCATGTTCCCGAACAGCATCCTGCCCGCCTTGGTGGTGATACAGGGCGTGGTGTTTGCCTATGCCTCGATCGAGCTGATCGGCACCGCCGCCGGCGAAACCGAAAATGCCCGCAAGGTCATGCCGCGGGCGATCCGCACGGTCGTTCTGCGCCTGGTGGTCTTCTATGTCGGCTCGGTCCTGCTGCTGTCGCTGCTGCTGCCCTATACCGCCTACAAGGGCGGCGAGAGCCCGTTCGTGACCTTCTTCGGCAAGATCGGCATCCAGGGCGCCGACGTGGTCATGAACCTGGTCGTGCTGACAGCCGTCCTGTCGTCGCTGAATGCCGGCCTTTATTCCACAGGCCGCATCCTGCATTCCATGGCGATTTCGGGGTCGGCTCCGGCGGCGCTGGCGAAGATGAACCGATCCGGCGTGCCCTATGTCGGCATTGCGGTGACGGCTATCGTGACCGCCTTCGGCGTCGTGCTGAACGCCGTCGTTCCGGCAGAAGCCTTCGAGATCGGCCTGAATGTCGCCGCCCTCGGCATCATCGCGGCATGGGGCGTGATCGTGCTGTGCCAGCTCAAGCTGTGGCAGCTGTCGCGGCAGGGCAAGCTGGCGCGGCCTGAATTCCGGATGTTCGGCGCGCCTTACACCGGCCTGCTGACCCTTGGTTTCCTTGCCGTCGTCGTGATCCTCATGGCCCTCGACTATCCGGTCGGAACCTACACGGTCGCCTCTCTGGCGCTGATCATTCCGGCGCTGGTGGTCGGCTGGCTGCTGATGCGTGAGCGCATCTACATGCTCGCCGCCGAACAGGGCGAGGATCGCGGCGGTTTCGATCTCGCCTGACACCGATCGACAATCCAAGCTTTCTCCGGCGGCGCATGTCGCCGCCGGGGTGCGGCATGAATGGAGAGAGACATGACCCCGAGTGAGGATTTCGTCGTCACCGATCGTGGCGGCATCGTCGAGAACCGCCATCGCGTCCACGCGGCTGTCGTCGATGCAACGGGCAGGCTGCTTTACGCGCTGGGAAATCCCGAGCGCATGACGCTTGCCCGCTCCGCCGCCAAGCCGGCCCAGGCGCTTGCCATCCTGGAGACGGAGGGTTTTGCTGGTTACGGCTTCGACGATGCGGATATCGCGCTGATGTGCGCGTCCCACAGCAGCGAAGAGCGGCACATCGCGCGCACGCGAACCATGCTGTCGAAGATCAAGGCCGAGGAGGCCGACCTTCGCTGCGGCGGCCATCCCTCGCTGTCGGAAACGGTCAACCGCTCATGGATCAAGCAGGACTTTGTCCCGACAGGCGTCTGCAGCAATTGCTCGGGCAAGCATGTCGGCATGCTTGCCGGCGCCCGGGCGATCGGCGCAGGCATGGAAGGCTACCACCTGCCGGATCATCCGATGCAGGGGAGGGTCAAGCGCACCGTCGCCGAACTCTGCGATCTGGATGTTGAGGACGTCGAATGGGGGATCGACGGATGCAATCTCCCGACCCCCGCTTTTCCGCTGGACCGGCTGGCCCGCATCTATGCCAAGCTTGCCGCGGTAGCGGACGGCTACGAGGCGGGCAAGGGCCTGTCGACGCGGGGTCCGGCATTGGCCCGCATCTTCCATGCAATGGCGCGCCATCCTGACATGGTCGCGGGTGAGGGGCGCTACTGCACAGCGCTGATGCGTGCATATAACGGCGCCCTCATCGGCAAGCTCGGGGCGGATGCCAGCTACGCGATCGGCGTGCGGGCCTCGGATGAAACCCGGCGATTGGGGACGGACGGTGCGCTCGGCATCTCGGTCAAGATCGAGGACGGCAATCTCGAAATCCTTTACGCCGTCGTGACGGAGCTTCTCCAGCGGCTCGGCATCGGCTCGGCTGATATCCTAAGCCGGCTCGCGCCGTTCCATCATCCCCAGCGCGTGAACACGATGGGTGTTACGACAGGCGGCGTATCTTTCCCATTCAAACTGCGCGGATCGAAGGAGGACGGGGACGATCCTCGTCTTTCCGCCTGACCCGGTGACGCCTCCCGACGCGGCTATTCTGCCGCGTCAACAGCCATTCTCGTCTTCAGCCTGCCGCCGCAATGCGTGCCGGCAGCGCCCCTCTCGAAAGTTCTCGCCATGACGACATCCGATATGACTGCTATCCGCGTTGAGCACGATCTGATCGGCGATCGCGACGTGCCGGCCTCGGCCTATTACGGCGTGCATACGCTGCGCGCGGTCGAGAATTTTCCGATTACCGGTCAGACGCTGAAGGAATCGGCGGATCTGATCGCATCCCTGGCGGCGATCAAGCAGGCGGCGGCTCAGGCCAATGTTAGCCTCGGCCTTCTGGATCAGGAGCGGGCCGATGCGATCATCGCGGCCTGCATCGAAATTCGCGACGGGGCGCTGCACGATCAGTTCGTCGTCGATCTGATCCAGGGTGGGGCGGGAACCTCGACCAACATGAACGCCAATGAGGTGATCGCCAACCGGGCGCTCGAAATCCTGGGCCATCACCGCGGCGAGTACCAGCACCTGCATCCGAACGAGCACGTCAATCTCTCGCAATCTACCAACGACGTCTACCCGACGGCGTTGAAGCTCGCCGCGTGGATCGGCGTTCATCGTCTGGTCGACGCCATGGCGATCCTGCGCCGGGCCTTCGAGGCCAAGGCGGTCGAGTTTTCCGACGTTCTGAAGATGGGCCGCACGCAATTGCAGGACGCCGTGCCGATGACGCTCGGCCAGGAGTTTGGAACCTATGCCCTCATGCTGGCGGAGGACGAGGCACGGCTTTCCGAAGCCGTCTCGCTGATCCGCGAGATCAATCTCGGCGCCACCGCGATCGGCACCGGCATCACCGCTCATCCCCGTTATGCGGCGCTGGTGCGCGAGCGCCTGTCCGAAATCGTCGGCGTCGATCTGGTGACGTCACCGGATCTGGTGGAGGCGACGCAGGATTGCGGCTCCTTCGTGCAGCTTTCGGGCGTTCTGAAGCGGGTGGCGGTCAAGCTTTCCAAGACCTGCAACGACCTGCGGCTTCTATCCTCGGGGCCGCGGGCCGGCTTCAACGAGATCAACCTGCCGGCGCGCCAGGCCGGCTCCTCGATCATGCCCGGCAAGGTCAACCCTGTTATCCCTGAAGTGGTCAACCAGGTCGCTTTCGAAGTGATCGGCAACGACGTGACGATCACCATGGCCGCCGAGGCCGGCCAGCTGCAGCTGAACGCTTTCGAGCCGGTGATCTTCTATAGCCTCTATCGCAGTCTCAGCCACCTGACCAATGCCTGCCTGACGCTCGAGGCGAATTGCATTCAAGGTATTACCGCCAACCGCGAGAGGTTGCGACAGACGGTCGAGCAATCGATCGGCATCGTAACGGCGCTCAACCCTTATATCGGCTACCGCAACGCCACCGAGGTTGCGCTGGAAGCGCATCATTCGGGACGGGGGGTTTACGAAATTCTTCTCGAGCGCGGGCTGATGCAAAAGGAGCATCTCGATGCGGTGCTGCGCCCGGAAACGCTGACCCGGCCGAGCGAGAAGCTGTCCTTCTCGTAAGGCATGCGGCGCATTTTGCTTCCGGGCGGCACTCATTCGTGCACGATCAGGCCGCCTTGGCTTGCGGCTTGGCAGCCTTGACATGGGTTATGCTGCGGCGGCCGTCGATGCTGACGGGAACATCGCCGTCGACGGTGGCGCGGCGCACGACCCGGTGCTGGTCGCCATAATCGTTGACGGCATAGTGCTGCGTCGCACGATTATCCCAGATTGCGACATCTCCGGCCCGCCAGCGCCAGCGCACGGTATTTTCCGGGGCGGTGACGTAGGACTGGAACACTTCGTAGAGTTTCGCAGAATCGTTCTTCGACAAGCCGACAAGGCGCTGAACGAAATTCCCGAGCAGCAGCGACCTTTCGCCCGTCTCCGGATGGACACGCACGACCGGATGCTCGGTCTCGTAGATGGTCGAGGTGAAAACCTCCTCGAAATGCTTCTTCTCCTCGGCGGTGGCGCGAGGGCGCACGGTGGCATAGTCATAGGCATTGCTGTGAACGGCCCATAGATTGTCCGCCAGCAGTTTCAGCGGCGCCGGCAGGCTTTCATAGGCGGCATGGGTGTTGGACCAGATCGTGTCGCCGCCGGCTGCCGGAATGACGACGCCGCGAAGCACGGAGAATTTGGGATAGGCATCGACGAAGGTGACGTCGGTGTGCCACTGGTCGGCTCTGCCGCCGCCGCGGCTGGAATCGAGATTGAGAATGGAGGCCGTGCCGGAGACCGGTCCCTGGGTCGGATGCGGCACGAGATCGCCGAGGCGGCGCGCGAAAGCTTCCTGTTCGGAATCGTCAAGATGTCCCTGATCGCGGAAGAAGATGACCTTGTGTTTCAGGAGAAGCTGGTTGACGGCTGCCACCGTTGCATCGGAAAGCTCTCCGCCAAGGCGGATGCCTTTGATTTCGGCGCCGACACGGCCGGTCAGCGGGACGACATCGATGTCGGGAATGATCTGATTGACGAGAACCGGATTGCTCATGGAAATCTCCTGTTGATAGTGGATGAACTCGGCAGGTCGCATGCGCCCAAGGATCGCATCCGTTGGGCGTCGAGATTTCAGCGCTGAAGTCGACAGGGCTATGGAACCGTATAATCTACAAAATCTGTAGACAATAATTTCTAATTTAAGCTGTTTTCGTGAAACGGCCGCCTCGATTTTCTCGCCGGCAGGGAGGCTGGCGGCCATTGCCGTTTCTTCGTATCTTCCGTTGCGGCGTGGGATCGCCGAGCAAAGTCATGCGTGAGGCCGTAGATCGGCGCCGGAAAGGAACTTTCGATGGCAACAGTCAAACTTCTGTCGGATCAAGAGGCCGCGGCCATTCCAGCCGTGCAAGCCGTGTTCGATGACATCAGGGCGACGCGCAATACCGATTTCATCAACAATTTCTGGCGTGCCCTTGCCAACGATCCGGCCAATCTCAAGCGGGTATGGGAAACGCTCAAATCGGTCATGACGGTCGAAGGTGCCATCGATCCGCTAACGCGGGAGATGATCTACATCGCCGTGTCGACGGCCAATGCCTGCCAGTACTGCATTCAATCCCATACCGCGGCCGCTCGCGCCCGCGGCATGACCGATGCCCAGCATGGCGAACTCCTGACGGTCATCGGGCTTGCCGCACAGACAAATCATCTGGCTCTCGCCATGCAGGTTCCGCCCGATCCGGAATTCGAGGTGCGATAGGAAACGACAGACGCGGCGCGCATCTCGATGCCGTTGCGACGTAAGCGGGGCAGTGGAGCGCAACTTAAGATGCGCAAAAATCAACCTATACGTGTAAATGTGGCGTAATCTTTCTTATGGAACTGGCGAGGCAATAGCTGCTCCCAATCGCAAACGACCGCGTTGCCGGTGAAGACCGAAGCTCCATTCTCCAGCATCCTGCGGACCTCTGCGAGTCCTCTCAGCAAACTTTCGGAAGTCTGGCGCGTTAACCCCGCGCGCCGACTACGGATGGGGAAATGCTGATGAGCAAAGGCTTTCGATTTGATGTGCTCGCCAAAGCCGGCTACGTGGCGCGCGGTGTCGTTTTTCTCCTGATAGCGGGGTTGGCGCTCTTTTCCGGCGTCGCCGGCGGCCGGCCGGAAACGAAGTCGGCGCTCTCGACGCTGCTTGCGCAGCCGTTCGGGCGTATCTGGGTCGGAATGATTGGTCTTGGTCTTCTCGGATTTGTCGCCTGGAGGCTGGCGCAGTCCCTGGCGGATAGCGACGGCCACGGGCGGGACGGGAAGGCACTGGTGATCCGGGCCGCACTCTTCGGCAGTGCCGTCACCTATCTCGGCCTTGCCGGATATGCGCTGGGTCACGCCATCTTCCTCGGCGGCGGGAGCGAAGGTTCCGGTGAGAGGGGGCTGGCGGGATGGATCATGTCGCAGCCGTTCGGCTCCTACCTGGCGATCGCCGTTGGCGCCGGCTTGGTCATCGGCGGCATCGTGACGGTCGTAAAGGGCATCACCCGCAAGTTCGAGCGCTACGTCAAAATACCGGACAGCAAGGGAATCGTGACATTGATCTGCGTTTACGGTCTCGTCGCCCGCGGCGCGGTATTCGCGATCACCGGGATATTTTTCGCCTATGCCGGCTTCCGGGTGGACCCGCAACAGGCCGGCAGCATGGGCGACGCCCTGGAATGGGTCCGCCAGCTTCCGTTCGGATCCTTCCTCTACATCGCCGTCGCCGCCGGATTGGCAGCCTTCGGAATATACAACCTTGTCGAGGCGCGCTACCGCGTCATCTCAGGCCCATCTTTGGCAGCCGCCAAGCGTTCGATCCCGCTGGCGGGCTCTTGATACCTTTGCCGGAAGTCGATTTTCTCCAACCGAAGCCACCGAGCTGCTGCTGCGGCCGGCTTCCCCAGCTGTTTGTCGAGAGACACATTCTTTTCGTCCTTTCGTTGTGGTTTTTGCATGGATGACCGGCATTTTAACGAAGCCTATATGATTTCGTTAGGCCCGCTTTGGCACCCTCCCCGCACCTTCGGGAGATGCCATGTTCACTGTGATTTCATGTATCACCGACCAGCATGACTGGACGCTGCTTTTCGTTGCCCTGTCGATCTGCTGCTTCGGCAGCCTGACGGCGGTTTTCATGTTGACGCGTGCGCAGGAATGCGTGCGGCACCATCACCACTCCTGGCTCATCGCTGCTGCCGTCGTCCTCGGCGCCAGCACCTGGGCAACCCATTTTATCGCGATGCTGGCTTATGCCGGCCCGGTGCCGATCGGCTATGACGGACCTCTGATCATTCTGTCGATTATCGCCGCCATCGTCCTGTTTGCGGTGGCGGTTGAAATCGCTTTCATCAATGGCGGCCAGCTTGTCCAGGCATCCGGCGGGGTCCTGTTTGGCGTTGCCGTTGCGGCAATGCATTTCGTCGGGCTGCTTGCGATCACGCCTTTGAGCATGGTTTCGCTCGTCCTGGACAAATCGATCGTCGCCTGTGCGATGGCAATCGGCTTCGGCATCGTTGCGGTTGCGGCCCTGCGGCATAGCGCAAGCAGGCGTTTTCACATTTTTGCCGGCGCGGCGTGCATCGTCCTGGCGATCTGCAGCCTCCACACCGTGTCGATGAGCGGTGTCCAGATCACCCCTTCGGCCGAGCCCGTGCACGCCGATCTCTCCTCCGTCGATCGGATCGCCATCGCCATCGCCGTCTCGATCATCTCCACATTGATCCTGCTCGGAGCGGCCGCAGCGCTGTTTCTCGACCGTCATTTGACCGATCTGCGCGGGCTGGCGAATGCCTCGTTCGAGGGGCTGGTCATCGCCCAGGAGAATGTCGTCATCGATCTCAACGAGAAATTCGCTGCGATGGCCGGTAAGGCAGCCGCGTTTCTGAAAGGGCAGCCGGTCGACGCGGTGCTTGCGGTCGAAAGGCGCCTCGGCATCGACACCTGCCAGGGAGCGGTGTTGCGCGCGGGCCAGGACATGATTCCGGTCGAGATTCTGGCTCGAACGATCGAATATCGTGGGCGCGAATGCCAGGTGATCGCCGTACGCGATCTGACGGAGCGCCATGAGGCGAGCCGCAGGATCGAGCATATGGCGCGGCATGACCCATTGACCGGCCTGGCGAACCGCCGCGAATTCGACGGGCGTTTCGAGATGGCGATATCAGGCGCTGCAGAAACACTAAGCGGGCTGGCGCTTCTTGCCCTCGATCTCGATCGGTTCAAACTCGTCAACGACACGTTCGGCCATGCCGAAGGGGATGCGGTGCTTCAGCGCGTCGCGCAGGTCCTGATCCGCGCTTTGCCGGCCGATGTGACGATCGCCCGCATGGGCGGAGATGAATTCTGCATCATCCTCGAAAACGCGTCCCGCCAACGGACGGAAGCACTGTCAGCAGATCTGCTGACGGCTTTCGCCCACGAATTCGCAGAGCTCGCGACCTCTTCGGGATTCGGCGCCAGCATCGGGATTGCCTTGTACCCCGAGCACGGCGTTACCGGTCGGCGTCTCAGAAACAATGCCGATATGGCTCTCTACCGAGCCAAAAGCGGCGGCCGCGGCAGAGCCTGCACATTCGAGGCGGCGATGGACATCGAACTGCATGCCAAGCGGCAGCTCGAACACGATCTGCGGCACGCACTCGCCAAAGGAGAGCTTTTCCTCGTCTACCAGAGGATCGTCGACACATGCTCGCAAGAGCCGTGCGGTTATGAGGCGCTGTTGCGCTGGCGCCATGCAAGCCGAGGCGTCCTTGCCCCGGCGGACTTCATCGCTGCCGCCGAAGAAACCGGCTGCATCATCCCCATCGGGATCTGGGTTCTGGAACAGGCCTGCATCGAAGCAGCCTCGTGGAAAACTCCGCTGGCGATCGCGGTCAACATCTCGCCGGTTCAGTTCCTGATGCCGAACCTGGTGGAGCAGGTCTCGCAAATTCTTGCGAAAACCGGGCTGCAGCCTGACCGTCTGGAGCTCGAGATCACCGAGTCGGCGCTGTTCCACGATCGGGCCGCCGTGCTTTCCACGCTCGGTCAGCTCCGGGCGACGGGTATCCGGGTCGTTCTCGACGACTTCGGGACCGGTTATTCCTCGCTCGCCCATCTGCGGGATTTTCCGTTCGACAAGCTGAAGATCGACAGACGTTTCCTTGCCGGCATCGGCGTCGATCCCACCATCAGGGCGCTGTTTGAGAATGTCATCGAGATGGCGTCGACGCTCAACCTGCCGGTGATTGCCGAAGGCGTCGAGACGCAGGAACAGCTTTCGATCCTTCATGCAAGCCAGCCGGCGCAGATGCAGGGCTTCCTGTTCGGCAAGCCTGAGGCGGCGCCGAGCAGCCGGGCGCCGTTGAAAGCGATCGCCTGACCCGCCTGGGCAGATTATAGGCTTTCCAGCAGCTCCGGACTACTTTCCGTCGAGCCACTCCTGCAACTCTGCCTCGGCCCGCTCCAGAGCGCTGTAATTCAGGAGCTTGCGCAGGAAAGCCACCGTGATGGCGCGGGCGCGGAGATTGAAGCGGCCGTCCTCGTGGTCGTCGCCGGCGCTCTGATAGACATCGAGCTTGTCGTAGAGCTGCTGCAGGCGGTTCTGCACGCTGCGCAGCGACAGGCCGCGGCGTTTGGCGATCGCCCGGTCGGTGAGACCGAGCGCGATATCGACGAGGATTTCGTATTCGGAATCGGTAAAGCCGTTGGTCTGGCCGAGGCTCTTCTGCTGCAGGCCGCGCACCTCGCGGTCGATGACGCATTGGCTCTCGATGAAGATCGAGCGCAGCGCCAGCTTCAGCCGCTCGTCGGAGGCGGATTTCAGCACATAGCCGTAGGCGGCGCCATCCGGCACGATGCGCGAGACGCCGCGCACATAGGCCTCGTCAGAATAGTTCGACCAGAACAGGATGCGGGTCTCCGGCCGCTCCTTCCAGATGGTGCGCGCCGCCTCGATGCCGTTGCGGCTCGCCATTTGCAGGTCCATGACGATATGCGCCGACTTGTGGTCGCGCGCTAGCTTCTCGCCGACCGTGCCGTTCTCGGCCTCGATCACCGTATCGCATTCCGGCAGGGCGGCGTTGACCGCCTCGTGCAGATAGGAGCGGTGCAGCGGGTCGTCCTCGACGATCAGAACCTTCATCGTGTCTCTCCTCGGTCCGGCCCGCTCGCCGGGTCGTGCGGGGTTAGCGGCAGGACGACGCGCACCACGGTGCCGCGATTGTTGTGGCCGGGGCCGGTGGTGAAGCGCGCCGAAATCAGCCGCGCACGGGTCTTCATATTGTCGATGCCGCCGCCGATCCGTCCGCGCGCCTTGGCGAGCCCGCTGCCGTCGTCGAAGATCTCGATCGACAGCCGCTCCTCGTCGGCCTCGAGCCGCACCGTGACGGCGAGCGGCGCGGCATGGCGCACCGCATTGTTGATCGCCTCCTGGGCAATCCGGAACAGCGCGACGCTGACGGTCGGTTCCAGTCGCTCCAATGCGCCGTGCGTTTCGTCGACCAGACCCCATTCGATGGCCGATCCGGTGTCGCGGGTCGACCGGTCGAGATGATGCTCGATCGCCTGCGCGAGGCCGAAGAGCTGGAGCACCGAGGGTTTGGCCTGTTCGATGATCTGCCGCAGATCCTGCATGCAATGCTGCAGCGAGCGGGAGACCGGCTCCAGCGCCTCGGGCGTCACCTCGCCGTTGCGCGACAGCCGGTCGATCCGGCGGGCGAGCCGCGTCAGGTCGGCGAGCGTCTGGTCGTGCAGGTCCATGCCGATCCGCTGGCGTTCCTGCTCCAGCGCCTCGGTCAGCTTCAGCGCGCCCTGCCGCAGCCCCTCCTCGCGGGCCCGGGCCTCCGCCTCGACGATGGCCGAGCGCTGCGCCTGCTCGGCAGCCTGCAGCGCGAAGAAATAGGGGGTCAGCAAGTCGGCGATGATGCGGGCGCGTTCGATATCCTCCATCGTATAGACGCCCGCCGTTCGCGATGAACAGGAGAGCGCCGCGATGATCGTGCCCTGCACCTTCATCGGCACATGCAGGCGGCTCCGCAGCGACTCTTCGACGATCGGCCGCTTGAAGGCGCCCTCGAAGTGGAAACGCTGGTCCGTCATGGCATCGTCCGCCAGCAGAAAATCCACCTCGCCCCGGAGCAGCGAACGGATCGGGCTGTTGACCACGGGCGCGCCGGCAAGGTCGCCCCAGGCGGTTTCGATGCCGGTCTCATAGGCCGTGTGGTAGTTGCCGCCCTCCAGCAGCACGCAGACGTCGAGGTGGTCGTGCGGGATGATATGGGCGACCTCGGCCGCAACCGAACGGATGGCCGAGCGGAAGTCGAGCTGGCCCGCGAGCAGCCGGGAAATGCCGAGATAGTGGTCGAACATGGCTGCGGGTGCGCGATGCAGCATGGTGGTTCCTCCCCGAGACGGCAGCAGGCTCCTCAACCCGCAGCGCGCCCTTTGCAGTAAGCGCCCGCGGAAGCGCCGCCGTCTTGCGTAAACCCGCAGCTAATTGCGCAAAACCCGCAAACGACTTGCTGCCTTGCCCCTGTACAGCCCGGTCGATCTCCCGCATCCTGCCCTTACTGAGAGGAGGAAGCTCAGTGCAAGAACAATTTTCACTCGAGCCCATTTTGGGCGCGCAGGAGTGAACGATCCGCCGACCGGCGCGATCAGAGGGAGAGAGACATGACAATTCGTAAGATGCTTCTGGCATCGGCCGCTATTGCTTGCGCCGCGATGCCCGTTTCCGCCTTTGCCGACACGTCGGCCAAGAAAATCGCCCTTTCCAACAATTATGCCGGCAACTCCTGGCGCCAGGCCATGCTGACGAGCTGGGGCAAAGTCACCGGCGAGGCGGTCAAGGCCGGCGTCGTTGCCGCCGCCGATCCCTTCACCACCGCCGAGAACCAGGCGACGGAGCAGGCGGCGCAGATCCAGAACATGATCCTGCAGGGTTATGACGCCATCGTGTTAAATGCCGCCTCGCCGACGGCGCTGAACGGCGCGGTCAAGGAAGCCTGCGACGCGGGCATCACCGTGGTGTCCTTCGACGGCATCGTCACTGAACCCTGCGCCTGGCGCATCGCCGTCAACTTCAAGGAAATGGGCCGCAGCGAGGTGGAGTACCTGTCGAAGAAACTCCCGCAGGGCGGCAACCTGCTCGAGATCCGTGGTCTGGCCGGTGTCTTCGTCGATGACGAGATCTCGGCCGGCATTCACGACGGCGTCAAGCAGTTCCCGCAGTTCAAGGTTGTCGGCTCCGTCCACGGAGACTGGGCGCAGGACGTGGCGCAGAAGGCGGTTGCCGGCATCCTGCCGAGCCTGCCCGACATCGTCGGCGTGGTGACGCAGGGCGGCGACGGTTATGGCGCCGCGCAGGCGATTGCCGCGACCGACCGCAAGATGCCGACCATCATCATGGGCAACCGCGAAGACGAGTTGAAGTGGTGGAAGGAGCAGAAGGACGCCAAGGGCTACGAGACCATGTCCGTTTCCATCGCGCCTGGCGTCTCGACGCTCGCCTTCTGGGTCGCTCAGCAGATCCTCGATGGCAAGCAGGTCAAGAAGGATCTCGTCGTGCCCTTCCTGCGCATCGACCAGGACAATCTCGAAACCAACCTCGCCAATACGCAGGCCGGCGGCGTTGCCAACGTGGAATACACGCAGGCAGACGCCATCAAGGTTATCGAGCAGGCCAAGTAAATCTCCCGGCGACTGCCGCGCGGCCGCAAATGGCGGCGCGGCATTCTTTGTGAAGCAGATGTGGCGGGCAGGATGAATGAGGTTTTGAAGGCGGTGATCGCCGTCGATGGCGCCAAGGTCAGCTTCGGCGCGGTCAGAGCGCTCGACGGCGTCACGCTCCGAGTCATGCCGGGCGAATGCGTCGGGCTGGTCGGCCACAATGGCGCCGGTAAATCCACGATCGTCAGCGTGATCAACGGCGGCCTGACGCCGCATGAAGGCAGTGTGGCGAGCGACGGCGAGCGGCTGGAACGCTATGGGATCAACGCGGCGCGGGCCCGCGGGGTGCGCTGCGTCTTCCAGGAGCTTTCGCTCTGCCCCAATCTTTCCATCGTCGAAAACACCCGCATCATGCATCGCCATCTCGGCGGTTTCGGCTGGCGTAGGCGCGCCGCTGGAATCATCGAGAAGAGCCTTGATGCCGTCTTTCCCGGCCATGGCATCGACAGCAGCCGGGCCGTGGGCGATCTGTCGATCGCCGAGCGGCAGATGGTCGAGATTGCTATGGCTTTTTCCGATGCCGGCGTTGCGCCGCGGTTGGTGATCCTCGACGAGCCGACCTCGTCGCTCGATGCAAGCCTTGCCCGCCAGATGCTCGATCATGTCCGCCGCTTCGTTGCCGTCGGCGGCTCCGTCATCTTCATCTCGCATATCCTGCACGAGATCCTCGAAACCTCCGACCGCATCGTCGTCATGAAGGACGGCCGCATCGTCGCCGAGCGCCCAGCGCCAGGCTTCGACCATCACGGTCTCGTCGAAGCGATGGGCACCGTTGCGAAGGAGGAGACGGCGCAGCGCTCGACGCGCGACCAATCCACCGCTCCGCTCATTCTGTCTCATCAGACGAAAGGCCTTCCCTTCACGGCGCTAAAGGGTGAGATCATCGCACTGGCGGGACTGGCGGGACACGGGCAGACCGAATTGCTGCTCGCCCTGCATGCCGCGCAGTCTAGCAACTGGCTGCCCGAGCGCGATCCGCTCGTCACCTTCGTTGCCGGCGACCGCCGCCTCAACGGCGTCTTCGAACTCTGGAGCATCCTGCGCAATTTCTCGATCGCCTCGCTCGGCGACCTTACCCGGCACGGCCTTATCCTCGCCGATGAAGAGCAGACCAAGGGCGCCGATTGGAAGCGGCGGATCGAGATCCGCACGCCCGATATGGCCAACCGCATCCTATCGCTTTCCGGTGGCAACCAGCAGAAGGTGCTGTTTGCCCGCGCGCTGGCGACGCGCGCGCCTGTCGTCCTGATGGACGATCCGATGCGCGGCGTCGACGTCGGCACCAAGCAGGAGGTATACGCGATCATCCGCGAGGAAGCGGCGTACGGCCGCACCTTCATCTGGTACTCCACTGAGATGGACGAGGTCCGCCTCTGCGACCGCGTCTACGTCTTCCGAGAAGGCCGCATCACCGCCGAACTCGCCGGCGACGCCGTCAACGAGACGAATATCATCGCCGCTTCCTTCGAAGGGGTCGCCGCATGACGTTCCGGCTCTCGTCCGACGCCTTGCGTCTTGCCATCCCCGCTCTGTCGCTGACGCTGCTGCTTGCCGCCGTCTTCTGGCTGCAGCCGCGCGCCATGAGCTATGTCGGGCTCAACCTGCTGTTCAACCTGGCTGTGCCCATCGCGCTTGCGACGATCGCCCAGATGCTGGTGATGGCGGTCAACGATCTCGATCTGTCGATGGGCACCTTCGTCAGCTTCGTCGCCTGCGTCACCGCCACCTTTCTGCGCGATGCGCCGGCGGTCGGCATCCTGATCCTTGCCGGCGCGATCGCCATCTATGCGGGCCTCGGCGTCGTCATCCATCTGCGCAACCTGCCGTCGATCGTCGTGACCCTCGGCATGAGCTTTGTCTGGGGCGGTCTTGCCGTGCTGCTGCTGCCGGCACCGGGCGGCCAGGCGCCCGATTGGGTGCGTTGGCTGATGACCGTCAAGCCGCCGCTGGCGCCGATGGCGATCGTCGCCAGCATCGCCATCGCCGCCGTCGCCCATCTTCTCGTCATGCGCTCCTCGCTCGGCGTGCTGATCCGCGGCATCGGCGGCAACCAGCGCTCGGTCGAGCGCGCCGGCTGGTCGATCGTCGCGGCGCGCGCCGGCGCCTACGGCCTCGCCGGCCTGTTCGCGGTGCTCGCCGGCATCGCCCTCGTCGGCCTGACGACCTCGGCCGATGCTAATATCGCGCTACGCTACACGCTGCTGTCGATCGCCGGCGTCATCCTTGGCGGCGGCGAGTTCATCGGCGGCCGCGTCTCCCCTGTCGGCGCCGTCATCGGCGCGCTGACCCTGACGCTCGCCGGCTCGTTCCTGTCCTTCCTGCGCATCTCGCCGGACTGGCAGATCGGCGCGCAAGGCGCGATCCTGATCATCGTGCTCGCGCTTCGCCTGATGCTCAACCGCCTGGAGAAGCGGGAGAAACGCCGATGACTCCGCTGTTCGGTCTGTTCGGCAAACCCTGGATATGGTCGTGGCTTGCCGCCTTCGCCGTCTGGTTTCTGACCATCATGGTGACGCTCGGCGCCAGCACGCTCGGCTTGTCGCAGGCAGCCCTCACTTTCGCCGCCTTCTCGGTCATCGTCGGTATCGGCCAGATGTTCGTCATCACGCTCGGTCCCGGCAACATCGACCTCTCGGTTCCCGCCACCATGACGCTGGCCGGCACGGTGGCGCTGAAGCTGATGAATGTCGAAAACGGCATGATCCTGCCTGGTCTTCTCATCGCCATCGTCCTCGGCCTTGTCGTCGGCCTCGGCAATTATGCGCTGATCAAGGCGCTGCGCATTCCGCCGATCATCGCCACGCTGTCCATGAGCTTCATCGTCCAGTCCGCGGCGATCTGGACGAACCGCGGATTGCGGATCAAGCCTCCGGGCCTGCTGGCGGAATTCAGCACGTCGAACACGCTCGGCGTGCCGAATGTGGCGATCGTAGCACTCCTCATCTCGCTGCTTGCCTGGTTCCTGCTCGAAAAGACGATCTACGGGCGCTGGATCTCGGCGATCGGCCAGAGCATGCCGGCGGCTCGCATGGCCGGCATACCGGTCGACGGCACGCGTTTCGTCACCTATCTGTTCTGCGCCGTGCTCGCCTCCGTCGCAGGCTATCTGCTCGCCTGTTTTTCCGGCGGCGCAGCGCTCAACATGGGCTCGGAATATCTGTTGATGTCGATCGCCGTCGTCGTGATCGGCGGCACGGCGGTCGCCGGCGGCGATTCCAACGTGCCGGGCATCTGGGGCGCCTCGCTCTTCATGTTCCTGGTCGTCTCCATGCTCAACACCTACGGGGTCGGCGCCGGTATCCGCCTGATCATGACCGGCCTCATCATCATCAGCGTCATCATGCTCGCCGGCGGCCGCCGGGCCGGCATGCGATAAACGGAAAGACCGCCATGGCCGACGCCAGCATCTACGAAATCCACGACCCGCGATTCCGGCAGCTGATCGTGACGAGCGCTAGCCTCGACGAACTCTATTCCGGCTGCCGCTGGGCCGAGGGTCCCGTCTGGTTCAACGATGCGAACCAATTGCTGTGGAGCGATATTCCCAATCAGCGCATGCTGCGATGGACGCCGGAGAGCGGCGTCTCCGTCTATCGCCAACCCTCCAACTTCGCCAACGGCCACACACGCGACCGGCAGGGGCGGCTGATTTCCTGCGAACATGGCATGCGCCGCGTCACGCGCACCGAGGTCGACGGCTCGATTACCGTGCTCGCCGATCGTTTCGAAGGCGCCAGGCTCAATTCGCCGAACGATGTGGTGGTGAAATCCGACGGCACGATCTGGTTCACCGACCCCACCTACGGCATCATGTCGGATTATGAAGGCTATCGCGCCGTGCCGGAGCAGCCGACCCGCAACGTCTACCGGCTCGATCCGGCGACCGGGGGGCTTGCGGCTGTCGCCACCGATTTCATCCAGCCGAACGGCCTTGCCTTCTCACCCGACGAGACCATTCTTTACGTGGCGGATTCGGCGGCAAGCCACGATGAAAGCCTGCCGCGCCATATAAGGGCTTTCGACGTGGCCGACGGCAACAGGCTGACGAATGGCCGGGTCTTCTGCCTGATCGACAGCGGCATTCCGGACGGCATCCGCACCGACGTGACCGGAAACCTCTGGTCGAGTGCTGGTGATGGCGTGCATTGCTTCGATCCTGCCGGCAAACTGATCGGCAAGATCCGCGTGCCGCAAACCGTCGCCAACCTCACCTTCGGTGGTCCCAAGCGCAACCGGCTGTTTATTGCGGCGACACGTTCGATCTATTCGGTCTATGTCGCCGTCAGCGGCGCTCAGCTGCCGTGAGAGCGTGATTCTGCTCGGCGTCTCACTATCGTCGCTGGAGCGGCGGGCCGCTGGAACGGAGCCGCAGTTGCGGTTGGCGCTTAGACCGCCAGCATCGGCCAGGCAGAAGCGCCCGCATGGCGCTTGATCCGGAACGTCCCCGCCGGCAGCGGTCGCAGGAAGCCAACCGCCTTCGCTTGCTCCGTCGCATCTCCTCAGAATAAGGTTTTGATCTCCGCCCCTGTGAGTTAGACATCACAAATCCAAAAGCGCGCGTTCGACTTCGAGCGTCAATCGGAGTTGCATCATGAAAATCGCGCCGCAACAGCGGATCTATGTCTGCTTCTTTCTCTTCGCCGTGTCGCTGGGGGCGCTGTTGTCGAGGATGCCGGATTTGCAGGTTGCGCTTGGCGTCGACAAGTCCGAGCTTGGGTTGATGTTGATAGGGGCTGCGATCGGCGCCTTGATTTCGTTGACTTTGTCTTCGCCCGTGATCGCCCGGCTTGGCGCGCGGACAACGGCATTCATTACTGTTCTTGGCACGTCTGCGCTGCTGTCGCTGGTGCCGTGGATTGGGGCGGCGCCGGTCGTGTTCTGTGTGCTTTTCGTCGAGGGGATGCTCGCCGGGGCGCTGGAGATCAATCTCAATGTCGAGATTGATCGCATCGAAGCACAGCTAGGACGCGGCGTGATGAACAGGGCGCATGGTTTCTGGAGCCTCGGCTTCTTTGTCACGGCGCTTGTCTCCTCAGTCGTCCGCCAAGCCGGTATTTCGATGCAACTCCATCTCGCCGTGACCTTTGCCGCGGTGCTTGTGCTCGGCGTCTGGGTGATTTCAGGCATGCGCAATGCGCCCGCGCGGTCCCCGTTGAATGAAGGCAAGGCGCCACTGGTGGCGCTTCCCACCCGGAGCCTCATGCCGCTCTGCGTGATCGGCATCGCGGCCTTTCTCGTCGAAGGTGCAGGGATCGACTGGTCGGCGATCTATATGCGCGACGTGTTTTCAGTCGAGCCCTTCATTGGCGGGCTAGGATTGACGCTCTTTACTTTCTGCATGGCACTGGCGCGCCTGTTCGTCGATCCGCTGGTCGATCGGTTTGGCCCGCGGGCCGTCGCCACGATGTTGCTTGTCCTTTCGGCGATCGGCATTTGCGCCGTCTGGGGCGCTCCGCATGCCTATGTGGCACTGGCGGGCTTTGCCTTGATGGGCGCCGGCTGCAGCGCGGTCTATCCTCTCGCCGTCTCGGCGGCGGCCCAGCGCACAGATCGCGCGGCGCATCTCAACGTCGCCGCCCTTGGCCAGATGACCTTCGTCGCCTTCTTCCTGGCGCCGCCGCTGCTCGGTTTCATTGCCGAACATGCGGGCATCAGGACATCCTATCTCGTCTGCCTTCCGTTGATCATGTACGCGCTCTTTTCGGTCAAGGCGCTTGCTCAGCGCCGGGCGGGCTGCGACGGCAGCGTTGCGAGCGTTCGGAGCGTCAACGGGTGATCGATCGAGCTGGCTGTTTCGGCGGCGCGATCGGTTCAGCGAAAAGCATAGGCGAGCACGCCGTAGCGCGTGCTCTGCGCTCCCTTAGCTTGTATAGGTTTTAGGCAGCTGGCGTCGCAGATCCGACAGTGCGCCGGCTGCCGATGCTAGATGATCATCGCGTCGAGCGGGAGCGCGAACACGGTTGCCAACAGAGGTCGATCATCATGACTAGCGTCCGTATCCATGATAACGTCCTCGTCGCCGTCATGATTGCCTGCGTCGGCACGTGTTACGGATTCGGCCTCAGCCTTTTTCCTCAAATCATCCCCGATATGCGGAAAGATCTTGCCTTCGACTATGCCTTCGTCGGCACGGTCACCGGCCTGGTGCAGTTCTCCACAGTGGCATTCGCCGTGCTCGGTACCTGGCTCGTCCATCGCATCGGCGCCGCACGGACGGTGGTGGCGTCCGTGTCGCTCTGCGGGCTCTGCCTGTCGAGCATCCCCATCAACGACAATCTCTATGTGGTTGCCGGCCTGTTGATGGTCGCCGGCGCGACTGGCGCATCGACTTTCGTGCCGATGATTAATCTTGCCTCGCGGGTGGTGAGAGCAGAACAGCGCGGCTTTGCCATGAGCCTGATCTCCAGCGCCCCGGCCTTTGGCGTCCTCATCAACAGCGCACTCGTGGCGGCATACGCCGGAAGCGGTCACTGGCAGATGGTCTGGTTCCTCACAGGCGCGGCCACGATCGCACTGGCCGTTGTCACCCACATTCTCTTCGGGCGGGCCGGCCTCTTCGACAACGGGACAAGTCACGAAACGCTGGCGCCAACTGCCGGCGGTTCAGCAAGCCTGCGCTCCATCATGCCATGGGTGACGCTGATCTTCGCGCTCGGCTTCATCAACGGCCTGATGCCATATCCTTATCTCACCTATCTCTCGCCGTTTCTGCGCGAGGAACTCGGCTACTCCGTCGGCTTTGCCTCATGGCTCTGGGCAACGATCGGGGCGGTGGGGATCAGCGCAGGCTTCGCCATTGGCACAATATCGTCGCGTCTCGGATCGCGCTATGCCATGCTTACCTGTTACTCAAGCTTCCTCGCCGCCGGCGCCCTCGTCGTTCTCGATCCCTCGATGGAACTCTCGATCCTGTCCGGCATCTTCTTTTCGCTGGGCTTTTATCCGATCTATGGCTTGCTGCCGGCCTACGTCTCACATCGCGCCACGCCCCGCGTCGCGGTGACTGTCTTAGGCATCTGCACCGTGTTCCAAGGCATCGGCGGCACGACTGGGAATTTCTTTGGCGGCGTGATCAAGACATTGACTGAGAGTTTCAGCGGCATCTATGTCGCCGTTGCAGTTACGGCCGCCGTCGCCGCGGCGATGACGATCTCTCTGCCGAAGGACCGGAGTGTGCAGGCCGTGTAGCGTCTGCGGCGCCAGGCTATGGTTCTTGCCGAAATACTCGCCGGACCTACATCCGATTGAGCAGAGTGGGAAAGGCGACATCGTGTTTGGAGAAGAGCCTGAAAACCAGTCCGGGAAGGACAGACAACGATCATGACGCGCTCGCGCCGCCCCTCATTGCCATTCCTCAACGAGTCCAACACGACGCTGCAGTCTCGTCCGATCCGCAAGCGCGATCCCGACCAGCCAAGCCTTCCCTTCGATCCGATGTCGGCAAGGATCGAGCCCTGCCTGGCGCTGTTGAAACCCACCGTGCCGGTGGGGCCGGATTGGCTCTACGAGGTGAAGTGGGATGGCTACCGGCTGGCGATCCACATCGAGCCGAAGGGCGTTCGTGTCCTCACCCGCGGCGGCCATGACTGGACGCACCGCTTTCCCACCATCGCCGCGGCCGCCAAAGAACTCGGCGTGGCCACCGCCATACTGGACGGGGAAGCGGTGGTTCTCGACGAGCACGGCCGATCGGATTTCGGCGCGCTGCAACGGTCGCTCGGCGGTCGCGGCGGCAAGCGGGTTTCGACCGAGTCCATTTTTTACGCCTTCGACCTTTTGTATCTGGACGGCCATGACCTCACAGGCACCGAGCTTGCCGTGCGCCGGCACCTTCTTGAAGACCTGATACCGGAGGGCGACAATGCAACGATCCACTTTTCCGAAGAAATAGACCTGCCACCAGAAGAGCTGCTCGAGCACGCCTGCCATCATGGGCTGGAAGGCATTATCGCCAAGCATCGCGACCGGCCCTACGGCAGCGGCCGCACCGGCGACTGGCTGAAGATCAAGTGCGTCGAGAGCGAGAGCTTCATGATCGTCGGTTACGAACAATCGGCATCCGCTCGCGGCGGTATCGGCAGCCTGCTGCTCGCCGGCAAGAAGGGTTTCGACTGGATTTCCGTCGGGTCGGTCGGAACCGGTTTCAGCGCTGGGGATGCCGAGCAGCTGAAAAAGACGCTCGACCGGTTGAAGACGAGCCGGCCGGCCGTTCCGCTGAAGGGAAAACGCTACGTCTTCGTGCAGCCGACCCTCATCGCCGAGATCGAGTTTCGCGGCTGGACGGCTGACGGCAGTCTCCGCCATGCGTCGTATAAGGGGCTGCGCGAGATTCAGGACAATGCCGCGGTATTCGATATGACCGGCTTCGGCAGTTGAGGTCGGCGATCGTCAGGTTTTCAGCCGCCGTCGGAGAGCCTTTCCAATAGAAGCCCCAGCGTGGGCCGCCATTCGAAGATCTCGACGCTCGCGTAAACACCGGAGCGGACGAAGGGATCTCCTGTGCTGAAGGCCTCAAACTCGGCGAGTGTCTCGACCTCCGCGATCACGAGGGCGGTTGAACCCCTGCCCTCCGCCGGCAGCGCGGAAGGGCCTGAAAGCAGGATGCGGACCGCTGCGCCTTGCAGATAGGCCTTGTGTTCCTCGAGCAATCGCGAGCGTTCTGCGGCCTTGCCGGGGTCGGATACCGCATGGCGGGCAACGATCATCGTCTGTCCTCCACTGGCGTCAGCACGAAATCGAAGTCGGAGCGCCAGATGGTCGGACGATCTATGCGCTCGAAAGGCGCGACAAGGCTGTGTTTTACGCCAAACACCGTATCGGATTCCAGATAGGGATCGTCGCCGACGAACGTGTGGGTTACGAGCTTCTGATAACCCGGAGCCGTGATCAGGTAATGGGTGTGGGCGGGACGGTAGGGATGGCGGCCGAGGGAGGCCAGCATCTGGCCGACCGGGCCGTCATCCGGGATCGGATAGGAGACCGGTTTGATGCCGACGAAACTATAGGCGCCATCGGCGCCGGTGACGAAAATGCCCCGGTTGTTCCATTTCGGCTGGATATCCGGCTGCTGGACGTCGTAGAAACCGTCGGCATTATCCGACCAGACATCGATCCGGGCTCCCTCGATCGGATTGCCGTTAAGATCGAGCACCCGCCCGATGAACAGACAACTCTCGCCCTTGCCGTCGAGCGAGATGTTTTCACCCATATGCCGCATGGGCGCCCCTTCGACATGGAACGGCCCGAACACGGTATTCTCCGTCGCGCCCGGCGGACGCCGGTTGTTGATCGCATCAATCAGCATCGAGAAACCCAGCGTATCGCTGAGCAGGATGAACTCCTGTCGCTCGTCATGACAGAGATGGCCGGTTCGGGTCAGGAAGCCGATGGCCAACGCCCATTCCTCCTGGCTCAGGCTGATATCCCTGGCAAAAGCATGCAGATGCTTGACCAGCGACGCCATGATTTCGGCCAGGCGCGGATTGATGTCCCGCCCCATGCGCGCGTTGACGGCTTCCACCGATCTCTCTTCGCTGAAATATTCAGGCACGTGGCCATCCTCCTGAAGCGTTAACGCGGCCGCGCGCCCTCCCAGGCGCTCTGCAACAAAGCCCGGATCGCTTTTCCTTCGATCGGACGCGGGTTCCAATAGGGATTCCGGGCGGCGATTTCCGCCGCGCGGTCCAGATCGGCCTCCTTCATGCCGAGATCTCGCAGCGCCAGGGGGGCGCCGATCGAAGCGGCAAAATCATAAAGACCGCGGCCGAGCGAGCCGCCGAAAAGCCCGGCGGCAGGCCTTAGCGCATCCGTTGCGGCTGCGGCGTTATAGTCGGCGGAATGGGGAAGAACGACCGCATGGGTTTCGGCATGCGGCAGATCGAAGCTGCCGCCGAGCGTGTGGCAAAGCTTGTGATGCAGGGCCATCCCGACCGTTCCGAGCACGGTGCCGCACAGCCAGGACCCGTAAAGCGCTTCGCTTCGCGCTTCGATGTCCCGAGGGGCTTGGACGATCTGAGGCAGAGCGTGCTTCAGCGCCCGCAGGCCCTCGATCGCCATCATTGACGAGATTGGATTGCGGTCCTCTGCGTAGAGACCTTCGACCGCATGCGCCATTGCATTGAGCCCGCTGCTGACGCTGATCTCGACCGGCAGGCCCAATGTCAGTTCAGGATCGTAGATCACCACCTCGGGCAGGATGCCCGCTCCACGCACTGTCGTCTTCTGGCCGTTCTCCGTCTGGCCGAGGATCGGTGTGACCTCCGAGCCCGCATAAGTCGTCGCGACCACGATCTGCGGCGCGTCGTTGCGATAGGCGATTGCCTTGCCGAGCCCGATCGTCGATCCGCCGCCGATCGCGACGACGCAATCGGCGCCTGCTTGGTTGTATCTAGCCATCGCACGTTCGGTCACATCGACCGGCGTATGCATCGCCGCTTCGTGGAACAGTCCCGCCGCGAGCGGGCCGAGGGAGGCAGCGATGCGTTCTGCCTCTAGCTTCTGGTGTGGGGTCGAAAGGATCAGGGCGCGTTTGCCGCCCTGCGTTGCCACCGCCTCGGCGAGACGGCTCAGCGAGCCGCTCCCGAAGATGATCTCAGCCGCGCTGGCCGTGTATCTGAAAGGTGCGACCATGCTATCGATCGAGTTTGAACAGTGAAACCGCATTGGTGCGACCGATCTTCAGCCGGTCGGCTTCGGAAATGGTGGCGCTGTCGAACCAGTTTGCAGCGTGGTCGATGTTTTCGAATGGCCAGTCTGTCGAAAACAGAATTCTGTCCGCGCCGATTTCCAGCATAGCATCGATCAGCGATTGCGTGCGGAAATTCCCCGACGTCGTGATGTAGAAATTCTCGTTGAAATAATCGGCAATCGGGCGTTTGGCCGGATAGTTCTTTTCCACCTTGACCCAGGCATTCCGGTTGTCGATGCGCCACATCATGAATGGCAGCCCCTCGCCCATGTGGCCGACGATGATCCGCAAAGCCGGATGTTCGTCGAACAGGCCGGATCCCATCAGGCGCAGCGCATGAACAGCGGTCTCCTGCGCGAACGCCCATGTCGGGCCCATCAGCCAGGAGTGGCCGGCATAGATCCGGCTATCCTGCGGCAGCGGGTTGCGCGGATGCAGATAGAAGGGAACGTTGAGTTTTTCGACTTCGGCCCAGAACGGGCGGTATTGCGGCAGGTCGTAATAGAGCGGCGTCGTTCCGTCGCCCTCCTGCGAGAAGCCGTTGACCAGTGCGCCGACGAAGCCCAGCGTCGTTACGCAGCGCTGCAGTTCCTGCGTTGCCGCATCCGGATCCTGCAGGGGCAAAGCGGCAAATCCCAGAAAACGTTTGGGGTTCTTGACGCATTGCTCCGCCAGAAAGTCGTTGGCGCGCCGGGAAATCTCCAGGGCCTTGGCCTTGTCCGGGATCGCCTGCACGGCCGGAGCGTTCAGCGACAGGATCATTTTTTCGATGCCGTGGGCATCCATAAGCCGCAAACGCTTGTCCTGGATATCGAGAAGCCGGGCGGACAGTTCGGTCCAGTAGTCGCCCGGCACGAATCCGGCCGAATCCTGCAGCGTCTCGGGAATGGCGAAATGTTCTTCAAGCGCGATCTTGCCTTGCACGATATGCTCTCTTTCCTGTCTTCGATCGAAACGATGAGGTGGCGGGTCAGAATTGTCCCTTGGGCGGAAGGCCGAGCAGCTGCTGGCCGACCATGGTGCCGACGGCATCCCAGTTCATGGAAATGTGGCGCCCGACGGCATTTGCGTCACGCCAGGCGCGCTGAACCGGGTTGGACATCTGCAGGCCGAGGCCGCCTGTCGATGCATTGAGTGCCTCCACGGCCCGAAGCGCCAGGCTGACCGCAAAGGATTGGCTGCGGCGGGCGAGAATCCGATCTTCCTCGGTGATTTCGGCGGCGCCATCCTCGCGGGCCTGGGCCAATTGCTGCGCCCGGGCAATATCGCGCAGAAGGATTTCGCGGGCGGCGTCGACGGATGCGGAGGCTTCCGCCACGCGAAGCTGGATCGTCGGAAACTCCGCGATCTTGTTGTTGCCACCGGCAACCGCACCCCGTGTCACGCGGGTCCCGATGTGGCCGATATAGCTGTCGAGTGCGCCCTTCGCCGCACCGACGGCGGCGCTGCCGAGGCAGAAGGGAATGCCCATGAGGAGCGGAATGTTGAAAAGGCCGATGCCCTTGTAGCCACGCCCGCCCGGCGTTCTGCCGGAGGTCGCATCCGCAAAGCTCAGCATGCGGTATTCTGGAACGAAGACCTCTTCGAGGATCAGGCTCTTCGAGCCGGTGCCGGCGAGGCCGACGACATCCCAGGTCTCGGCAATGGTATAATCGCCGGCGGGAACCAGAAGAAACGCCGGCACCGGACGCTCCCCCTCGCCTTTCGGCGGAATGATCGCCGCACAGAGCGCCCATCCTGCATTTTCGCATCCGCTGGCAAAGGCCCAGTCGCCGGATAGCCGAAAACCACCCTCGACACGGTCAGCCATGCGGACCGGCGCATAGGAACCGCAGAGCAGCGCATCCGGATTGCCGCCCCACACGTCCTGCTGAACCCTTTCGTCGAACATGGCGAGCAGCCATTGATGCGCGGAAAGCAGGCCGGCCACCCAGCCGGTGGAGGCACAGGCCGACGACAGTTCGATATTGGCATCGACAAGCTCGGCAAACGATCCTTCGGCGCCGCCGAAACGGGCAGGCTTGACGATATCGAAATAGCCGGCCGAGCGCAGCAGATCGATATTGCGGGCCGGCACGCGGCCGGATTTTTCCGTATCGCGCGCACCGGCACGGATTTCGTCCAGCACCGGGATGATGCGATCGGCAAGACATGCGGTCTCGACCCGCGCCGAGGCGGGAAACAGGGCGGCTGTATTGTTCATGGAACGACCTTCAGTTCTGGGATGCGGGAAGCGCGTGCTGTGGCGCGCAATATTTCGAGTTCTCGTACATCAGCGCGACGGTGTCTTGGGAAAGACGAGTATCCACCACCTGCCCGATGAAGATCGTGTGCGTTCCATAAGGGACGACGCCCATGCGGCGGCAGACGACTGAGGCATGGGCGGTGCCCAGCACCATCATGCCGCGCTCATGGCGAACCCAATCGGCAGCGTCGAACCGGCGCTCGGGCGCAATCTTGCCGCTGAAACCTTCCGATACGGCGGCTTGCCTGTCGGTCAGAATGCTGACCGCGAATTCCGGCACTTCAAGCAGCATGTCATGCAGGTAGGTGCGATTGTTCAGGCAGATGAGCAGAGAGGGCGGATCCATCGAAAGCGATGTGACGGCCGTTGCCGTCATTCCATGATCCGCACCGTTGCGACAGGCGGAAATGACCGTCACCGTCGCAGGGAAACGGCGCATGGTCGATCGAAACGCATCGCTGATCGGTGCGGGGGCCGGCGCTATGCCGAGGGCAGCAGTGGCAGACATGATTTCCTCCGTGTCTCCTCGGGCTTCAAATTATTGCATACGCAACTATTGTCAATGCAAATTTATAACTCGGGCGGGAAAATGTCTGGTCTGCCCTGCCGTTCTCGGCGGCTGAAAGCCTATCATGTTGTCATCCCGGCAATTTAAGTGCATGTCGGAGAGAGTCCTCAGTAAGCCGAATCCTGCCAGCAGACAGAGACATGTACAAACTTACCGATTCCGTTCCTTATCTTCTCAACCGCGCCGGCGTGCGGATAGCCGAGGTGTTCTCGCAGAGAATTGCCGAAGACAATCTCAGCGTGGCGATGTACCGGGTTCTGGCCATGCTCAAGGAGCGCCGGGAGAGCACGCTTGGAGATCTCGCCGACGTCGTCTCCGTCGAGATCTCGACGCTGTCACGCCTCGTCGGCACGTTGGCCAAGCGCAAGCTGGTGTCGAGAACACGTCCGGAAGACAATGGCCGTATCGTCATCGTCAGACTGACCCCGCAGGGCGAGGCGCTGACCGAAAAGCTGATGCCGCTTGCCGTGGAGCTTGAACGCACTGCGGTTCAGGGCATGTCGGACGAGGAGGTCGCAGCCCTGAAGAATGCGCTGCGCCGCATGCACGCCAACCTGCCGGCAATATCCCAAAAGGGAAAAGCTGCCGGCTGAGAAGTTTGCAGTTGCAAATATTTTATTCGCAAGTATTTAATAGCGTGTCGTCATTGTCTTGACATCGCCCGCTCGTGGGTAAGTCTGGCGCTGGGAGGAACCACGCCGGCAATGACCGAGGAGGATTTGTACATGGATTGAACGCGGACCTGCCACTGGCAGGAGCGGACTTCCTGTACTCAGATGTATGGGGAGGGAAAATTGGCCATACAAGATCTCGCTATTTTCAAGGAACGCGTTCGCAGCCCGAATATCATCATCGCGCTTTGCGGTCTGCTGATCCTGTTCGACGGCTATGACCTGATCGTTTACGGCGCAGTCGCTCCGGCATTGCTCGCCGAAGCCAGTTGGGGCCTGACGCCCGGCATGGTCGGACGCGCTGCCGCCATCACCCTGTTCGGCATGCTGCTCGGTGCTCTCGTTGCGGGAACGCTCGCTGACAGGATCGGACGCCGCAAGGTCATCATCGGCAGTCTGCTGAGCTTCTCCATCATGATGATCGGCAGCGGACTGGCGCCGAACTTTCCCGTTTTCGAGGGCACACGCTTTCTTGCCGGTCTGGGCCTTGGCGCTCTTTTTCCGACGGTAACCGCATTGATCATCGAGTTTTCTCCGCCGAAGCGGAAGGCGATGGCCTATTCTATTGCGCTTCTCGGTTATCTCGCCGGCGGCATCATTTCGGGCATCCTCGGAATGTTGCTGATACAGAAATACGGATGGCGTCCGCTGATGATCATCGGCGGCGCACCGATCCTGCTTCTGCCTTTCTTCGTCCGCCTCATCCCTGAATCTCCAGAATGGCTGGCAACGAAGAACCGCCAGAGCGAAGCCAACCAGATCGCAGACCAGTACGGACTGCCCAATCCTATCGCCAAGCCTATTGTACAGGTCGGCATCCGGTCGCTGTTTTCCGAAGGTCGCCTGCTGCCGACCTTGAACGCATGGGGCATCCACTTCTGTTCGCTGCTGCTGACATTCGGTATGGTCAACTGGCTTCCGACCATCATGAACAAGATGGGCTATGACCTCGGTTCCGCCCTCCTCTTTTCGGTAACCCTCAATCTCGGAGCCGCAGTCGGCCTGCTGATCGGCGCGAGGATTGCCGACCGCGGCAATGTCAAGATTGTCGTCGCAGGCATGTTTCTGCTCGGAGCCTGCTCGATCTGGCTGCTGACGCAAGTGGATCAGGGCCTGCAGGTCTACGGCCTCGTCGCACTGGCGGGGACGGGAACGATCGGCACGCAAATCCTCGCCAACATTCTCGTTGGAAACCTCTATCCGGTCGAGATCCGTGGAACCGGCCTCGGCTTCTCGCTCGGCATCGGCCGTATCGGCGGCATGATAGGACCGGCCATTGGCGGTGCTGTCCTGGGTGCCGGCCTGGCGCCGCAGTGGAATTTCTACATCTTCGCAACTGTCGGAGCTGTCGGATGCGTCCTTGCGCTCATGACATTGCTCTATCGCAAAAAGGCTGACTGATGGCCGGATTGCCGACAGGCCTGACAGAGCCTGCCGGCAATGCAGATTTCGCCCATCGGGGTTTGAAAGCAGAATATTTTTGACGGCGCCGACGGCAGTCTTATCTTCAATCATGGTCTCGGCGAAATTTGCAGAACCTTGGGCACGCTACCGGGCTTTGCGCCACGCTTCGAACCGCTCCAGTGTCTCCTTGTTCGGCGGATATACGCCCAAAGTCGATTTGCCGGACTCGATTTCCAGCTTGAGGAACTCTTCCTGCTCCTCCATCGCAACCGCTTCGTCGGCGATTTCGTTCACATATACCCGCGGAATGACGATCACGGCTTCGCTGTCGCCGAAAATAATGTCGTCCGGATAAACCGCGACGCCGCCGCAGGCGATCGGCTGGTTCATATCCGACGCGTGGTGCGCGACCAAATTGGCAGGGGCCGCCGGCCCCATGCAATAGGTGGGAAGCCGCAGATGGACAATGTCGGCCGTGTCACGGACGCCCCCGTCCAGCACAAGGCCGGCGCAGCCGCGGTAGACCAACCGACGGGCGAGCATCGCGCCGATGCCCGCAATCTCAGCCACAGAACGGCAATCGAATACGAGAACATGGCCTTCCGGAATCGTATCGATTGCCTTGCGCTGCTGGTTCGACGGATCGGAACTGTAAGTCGATCCGTCGATGTCTTCCCGTGCGGGGATGTAGCGAACGGTAACGGCTGGGCCGATCATCGGTTTGTCGAGCCCCGCGAGCGGTCGGACGCCACGAACCGCAGTGTTCCTCAGTCCGCGCTTCAACAATAATGTGCTGAGGTTCGCCGAATTTGTGCGCAGGAGTTTAGCGTAAACTGATGGGTCCAAAGCCGTCATGAGATCCTCCATATCTGCGGAGAGATCTAACACAAAATTACATTAGTTCAATATAGAAATTTATAATTCGGATTTGGATAGAGGGTGGGCACCGTTGATGGCCCTCGTAAGTGCCGCAGCCCCCTCGACGACCTCGCGCTTGATTGAGCGAGCCC
Organism: Rhizobium sp. N122; assembly: GCF_002211295.1. Lineage (NCBI taxonomy): Bacteria > Pseudomonadati > Pseudomonadota > Alphaproteobacteria > Hyphomicrobiales > Rhizobiaceae > Rhizobium > Rhizobium sp. N122. Next base: position 159,625 of record NZ_LOKU01000067.1, read on the forward strand.
GGTCCGGTGTTGCTTCACCGATAAATGGCACGCTAATCGTCGCCACCAGGCGGCCGCCGGAATCGAATACAGGAGCCGCGATAGCGCGCAAACCGAGATTGGATTCCTGGTTGTCCTCAGCCATGCCATTGCGGCGAATGTCGACGAGCGCCTCCTTCAGCGCCTCCGGGTCGGTGATGGTATAGGGTGTCCTGGCCTCCAGCCCGCCGGCGCAGTAGACTTCGATCTCGTTATAGTCGGAATAAGCAAGAGCAAGTTTCCCGGCGGCTCCGACGTGTTTTCGAGAGCGCCCTCCGACTTTTATGAAAAGGGCGTAATCGCCGGGGCTGGAGGCTGCAAAAATCGTCATCATTTCATTGCCTTCAGGCGCAGCCAGTCGAAAGGATTCGTAAATCCGGTCGGCTGCAGCCGCCAGGATCGGCCTTGCGGTCTCGATCAGCGTCGCCCTGTCCGCGCCAGGCGAAATGCGCCGTGCGAGCTCCACAAATTTGGGCCCAAGTTCGTAGGAGGCCCCGCCCTTCACCCGAGCCACCAGCCCATGCGCGGTTAGCGAGTTGAGGATGCGATAAACCGTCGACCGCGGCACTCCGAGTTGATCTACCAAGGCGCCAAGGGAGATACCCGTCTTGGCATCGGCGACCGCTTCGAGCAGGTGCGCGGTCTTTTCAACAATGGGGGAGCCATGCTTCGGTTCAATCATGAACTATAAAATCCATATCTGAATTAACATCCTTGACTCTGGCGAGCAGGGCGCGCATGCTTCGCCTAAAGTGTCACATTTGACACTAACCGCTTACGGGAGGAAGTAAAGCCATTTGAATGCCCGCTTGTGGCGGTGCCCGGGATGGCTTTCGAAACCTTGGCATCATGGCTGGCTAGATGCTGCTCGCTGGATAGGAGGAGGCTTTCAATGGACGTGACCATGAAGATCAATGTGGTGAGCGCGGGTATAGCGTTGTTGCTGGGTGCTGCGCTCCCAGCATATTCGGCTCCGGACAAGCTGACGGTCGTCGTGACCGACGAGCCCAAGTCGCTCGACCCATGCGATACCGATCTTTCCGGCAACTCCCGCGTGGTGCACAACAATATCACGGAGGCACTCGTCAATCTCAACCCCAAGGACGGGTCGGTGGTTGCGAGCCTCGCCACCGATTGGCGGCAAGTGGACGCACTTACTTGGGAATTCAAGCTGCGCGAAGGTGTGACGTTTCACGATGGCAAGACGTTCGATGCCGACGCGGTTGTTGCGGCTCTTAAGCGGGCGCAGGACCCGCCTCTTGCCTGCGAAGTCGGACTTGCGACGTTGAAGGGCGTCAAGTTTACCGCAGTGGCCGTGAACCCGACTACCGTCCTTATCAAAACAGACGTCGTCGAGCCGATCCTGCCGAACAAGATGTCAGCATTGGACATCGGCTCGCCCGCGACACCAAGCGACGGCAAGACGCGTGCTCCTGCCGGTACCGGCCCCTACCAGCTGACGGCGTGGACGCCCGGACAATCGGTCACGCTTTCAGCCTACGGAGGTTATTGGGGCGAGAAGCCGCCGATCAAGCATGCGACGATCATCTGGCGCGCCGAGTCGGCCGTTCGCGCTGCAATGGTGGATACCGGTGAGGCGCAGATCGCTTATGAAATAGCGCCTCAGGATGGCGCGACGAAACAGGATCACGCCTTCCCGAATGCAGAGACCTCGCTTCTGAGGATCGATGCCCAGATCCCACCCTTCAACGACAAGCGCGTGCGCGAAGCCCTCAATCTGGCGATCGACCGGGATGGGCTTATCGGCACCATTTTTCACGAAAACGCTCAAAAAGCGATGCAGGTCGTGCCGCCGTCGGTATTCGGTTTCAACCCCGATATCCCGGTCTGGACATACGATCCGGAAAAAGCAAAGTCCCTGCTTGCCGCAGCCAAGACGGATGGCGTGCCGGTCGACAAGGAAATCGTCATCTACGGCCGCATCGGCATCTATCCCAACTCGTCGGAAAGCCTGGAAGCCATTCAGGCAATGTTGGCAGATGCCGGCTTCAACGCAAGACTAGAAATGCTGGAGACCAGCCCATGGCTGAAACGGCTGCTGAAGCCGTGGGACAAGGAGCGTCAGCCGTCGATCCTTCAGACGCAGATCGACAATACCGAAGGCGACGCGGTGTTCACGCTGCCGAACCGCTTCACCAGCGATGGCAACCAGTCGACCATCGCGGACGCCAAGCTCGACAAGCTGATTGCCGACGCCGCCAAGGCGACTGGAGATGAGCGCAAGAAACTGTTCCAGGAAGCGTTCAGATACATCGCCGTCGATGCGGTCAACATCGCGCCGCTCTTTCACATGGTCACGATCGCCCGCGTCGCCGAGAACGTGAACTACAGCCTCGATGTGCAGGCCGGCAATGAAATCAAGCTGAAATCGGTCAGCTATCGCTGACCGTCGCCCTGACGGCCTGAACGTCGCCTGAGGAGAGCGGATGTCCTTCATATACTTCCTGAAACGAGCGGGCTTCGCGGCGCTTGCGCTTGCAGCGCTGATGACATCCGCCTTTTTCCTGGTGCGGCTGACGGGGGATCCTGTCGATCTCTACCTGCCGGTCGATGCCTCGGATGCGGCGCGCGAAGCCATGCGCGTCCGTCTCGGCCTCGACGGTTCGCTTCCGGCACAATTCCTTGATTGGGCCTGGGACATCGTCAGACTCGATTTCGGGGTGTCGCTCTGGCACAACCGGCCGGCCATGGATGTGGTATTGGAAGCGCTGCCCAACACGCTGGCGCTCGGCGCCATTGCATTGACCCTGGCCTTCGGCGCCGCTGTCGTCATCGGATCCCTCGCCGCCTTGAATGCCGGCGGCTGGATCGATCGTGGCGTCAACCTGCTGTCGCAGGCCGCCGCCAGCGTGCCGGATTTCTGGCTCGGCCTGATGGGCGTGCTTTTATTCGCGGTCACCTTCCGTCTCTTGCCGACATCGGGCTTCGGCGGCCCGATCTACTGGGTACTGCCGATCGCCTGTCTTTTTGCCAGGCCTTTCGGGACCCTGGTGCAGATTATCCGTGGCTCGATGATCGAAGCGCTGAACGCGACCTTCGTGCGGACCGCACGGGCCAAGGGCGCGCGCGACGGACGAGTTACCTTCGTGCATGCGCTCCGAAACGCTCTCCTGCCCGCGGTCACCGTTACCGGCGACCTTGCCGCTCAGTTTGCCGGCGGCGGCGGCGTCGTTGAGGTGGTCTTCGGGTTTCCGGGGATCGGCAAGCTTCTGATTGACGGCATCCTCAAGCGCGACTTCGCCGTCGTCCAGGCATCGATCTTCGCGGTCGCTGTCGTCATCTTCTTCATCAACATCCTGGTCGACATGCTCTATGCCTCGATCGATCCGCGCGTGAGGGTCGAATGACCGAGGCGTCCGCCGAACTCCTCCCGGTCCGCGAGCGCCGTAGCCGCCGTATCCTGTGGCTCGCGCGCGCGCTCGCGGGTGACCCGATGGCGATGGCTTCAACGATCTGGCTACTGATCGTCATGTTTGCCATCCTCACCGATAGCCTGGAGCTCCTGGGCGAAAACCGCATCTCGCTTAAGGCGCGCAACCTGCCGCCCTTCGACTTCGGCCAGTCCTGGACTTTGTGGTTGGGGGCTGACGCGCTCGGACGGCCGCTCGTTATCCGTCTCATCGAGGCTGCTTCGACGACGATTGGGATCGCCCTCACGACCGTGTTGACGAGCCTGATCGGCGGGACGCTGCTTGGTGTGATTGCGGGTTATTTCGGCGGCATTGTCGGCAATATCATCATGCGGATCTGCGACGTCATCCTCGGCTTCCCAACCCTTCTGGTGGCGCTCTTCGGCCTCTATTTGTTCGGCCCAAGCGTCAGCAATCTAGTGATCGTGCTGGCCGTCACCCGCATGCCGGCTTATGTCCGTGTCGCAAGAGCTGAAACGCTGGAGGTCCGGGAACGGCTTTTCGTCGACGCCGCGCTCGTCTTCGGGGCCGGACCGGCGTGGATCCTGCGCAATCATATCCTGCCGAGCGTCGCTCCCACCATGCTGACACTCGCCTCCGTGAATCTCGCCATGGTTATGCTTTTTGAATCCGGCCTGAGCTATCTTGGCCTCGGCATCCAGCCGCCTGCGGTCAGTTGGGGACTGATGGTAGCCCAGGGCCAGGGATACCTGTCGTCAGCCTGGTGGCTCGGCTTTTTCCCTGGTCTGGCCGTCATGTTCACCACCATGTCGTTCAACCTCCTCGCCAACTGGTTCCGGATCGTCAACGACCCGTCGCAGCACTGGCGGCTTGTGAGCAGGAGGCGTTGATGGCACTTCTTGAGGTCAAGGACCTGCGGGTCAGTTTCGACACGGCGGCCGGGCGCATCCTCGCCCTCAACGGCGTCTCCTTTTCGCTTAACCGCGGCGAGGTTCTGGCGCTTCTGGGTGAGAGCGGCTGCGGAAAATCGGTGACAGCCTCGGCCATCATGGATCTCGTTCCCAATCCTCCGGGGGTGATCGACCATGGGTCGATCTGCTTCGATGGCTCCGAGCTTTTACAGCTCCCGCGGCAGGAGCGACGCGATGTTTGCGGCGACCGGATCGCGCTGATCTTCCAGGATGCGCTTGCGGCGCTCAATCCGGTTTATCCCGTCGGCTGGCAAATCGCCGAAATGTTTCGCATCCATGGCCGCACCCCGGAAGGCGGCGTGGAAAAAGCCGTAATCGATCTCCTGACTGCCATCGGCATTCCTGACGCCGAACGCCGGGCGCGGCAATATCCGCACGAGTTTTCCGGCGGCATGCGTCAGCGCATCATGATCGCAATGGCCGTGGCGCTCGAACCGGACGTCATCATTGCAGACGAGCCGACGACGGCTCTCGACGTGACGATTCAGGCGCAAGTGGTCGATCTTCTGGACGCCATTCGCAAACGCAGCGGTGCCGGCATGATTTTCATCACCCACGACTTGGGGGTCGTAGCAGAACTCGCGGACCGGGTGGCGGTCATGTATGCCGGCCGCATCGTCGAGACCGCAAGCGTCTTCGAACTCTTCGAGAGCGCCAGGCATCCATACAGCGTTGGATTGCTTGCCTCGCAGCCGCGGATGGATACGGACGAGGAGGAACTGGTGCCGATCCCCGGCTCCGCGCCCAATCCTGTCGCCCTCCCCTCCGGCTGTGCATTCAGGACACGCTGTCCGCGCGCAGAGAAACTCTGTTGCGAGGTTGTCCCTCACCTTGAAACCGTGGGAGCGGACCGTCAGGTCGCCTGCCACTTTCCGGTATCGCCAACATGACCGAACCGCTTCTTAAAGTCCAAAATCTCTCCCGGCATTTCGGCGGCGCATCGGCTCCGGTGCGCGCTGTCGATGATGTCAGCTTCGATATTGCAGCGGGGGAGACGTTGGGCCTCGTCGGCGAGAGCGGCTGCGGCAAGACCTCGCTGGTGCGCACGTTGCTGAAGCTCGGACCGGCAACCGGTGGCAGCGCTTTGCTTGACGGCGTCGATATCACCACGAGCAGCGGCCGGCACTTGCACGAGTTGCGCCGCAGGATGCAGGTCGTGTTCCAGGATCCCTACCAGTCGCTCAATCCCCGCATGCGGGTCGACCGACTGATCTCGGAGCCCTGGGCGCTGCACCGTGGTGTCATGCCGAAGGCACGCTGGCGGGAAGAGACAGTCAAGCTGCTGGAATCCGTCGGTCTGCGTGGCGAACATGCGGACCGCTACCCTTCCGAATTTTCAGGTGGCCAGCGGCAGCGTCTCGGTATTGCTCGCGCTCTTGCGCTCAATCCGACGCTCCTCGTCTGCGATGAACCGGTTTCGGCCCTCGACGTTTCCGTCCAGGCGCAGGTCATCAACCTGCTGGCCAAGCTGAAGCGCGAACGCAATCTGACGATGCTTTTCGTCGCGCATGATCTCGCCGTGGTGCGCCATATATCAGACCGCGTCATGGTCATGTATCTTGGCAAGATCATAGAGACCGGGCCGAAGCATTCCATTTTCAGCGCGCCGGCTCATCCTTACACCCAGGCCTTGCTTTCCGCGGTACCGACACCGGATCCAAGGCTTCGCGGGAAGCGCAAACGCATCGTGCTGCAGGGCGAGTTTCCGAGCCCGGTCAACCCGCCCAGCGGATGCCGCTTCCGGACCCGCTGCTGGAAGGCCACATCGATCTGCGCCGAACAGGAACCAATGTTGATGGCGAGGACGCCGGCTCCGGGCCTGCTGACCGCATGCCACCATGCCGATGACCAAATTATCTCCACATCTTGTTCAACTGGATGATTACTGCCTTGAGCGGATCCGAGCCGCAGACATAGTGCGACGGCGAGCGGGACTTCTGTGTGCCGACGAATGTCGTGACCGCTGTGCGAAAAGTCCGGCACCGAAACGAATAAGCTGAAATGCCATACATCAGTAGAATTGAATGCTCGAAATATCGAAATCGTTGAAAGTGCTTGCCTGATTTCTGCATCGAGCATCTTTAAACCTTAAGGCGTAATCCCTACGTCCTTCATCGTCATGTCTATCAAGGCGACACCGATGTAAGATCACTCACGACCACGCCGCCCCTCATTGGGGACTCGGGACGCGCGGTCGTTTTTCCCAGAAATGAGCAGCCAAGCATTCGATACACCCTAGGTGCGTCGAACGAACAGGCGCGCCATCTCCCCGTCTTATCAACCAACACCAACCGGGCAGCCATCGGGTGGAACGAACCCGTGCGCCCATACGAGAGAAAAGATGGATACCTTACAATATCTGAGCCCGATGGGGTGGAAGGCGATCGGAATCGCCGTTGCGCTCATCGTGATGGCAACCCTGTTCCGGTGGAGCGGCGTGATCCGCTATATCCCCAACGACAGGCTCGGCATTCTCGAAAAGCTGTGGAGTTTTCGCGGCTCCGTCGATACTGGCTTCATTGCGCTCTATGGCGAGGCCGGCTTCCAGCCGGAAGTCGTGCGCGGCGGCCTGCATTTCTTCATGCCGTTCCAGTATTCGATGCACCGCGCCAATCTCGTGACCATTCCGCAGGGCCAGATCGGCTATGTCTTCGCCCGCGATGGCGAGCCGTTGCCGCCGACCCAGACGCTTGCCTCGAATGTCGACGCCGATGATTTTCAGGATGTGCGCGGCTTTCTGACAAAGGGCGGCCAGAAGGGGCCGCAGCGCAAGATCCTGCGCGAGGGCACCTATGCCATCAATCTTGCGCAGTTCATCGTGCTGACGGCGCAATCGACCTATGCCGTCAATCTGAACGCTTCGGAACAAAGACTGTTTGCCGACATGTCGACCTTGATCACCGAGCGCAACGGCTTCGAGCCCGTCGTCATTCATGACGCCGAGGACCTGATCGGCGTCGTTACCATCCATGACGGTCCGGCGTTGCCGGATGGCGAGATCATCGCCCCGACCGTTGCCAACAATCCGAAAGATCCGAACTTTCATAACAACTTCCAGGACCCGGAGAAGTTTCTCAATGCCGGCGGTTATCGCGGCCGGCAATTGCAGGTGCTTGCCGACGGCAGTTATTTCCTCAACCGAATCTTCGCGACCGTCGAACTTGTGGAGAAGACGATCATCGACGTCGGCACGGTGGGTGTCGTCGTCTCCTATACCGGGCGGCGAAGCGCCGATATCTCAGGCCAGTCCTATCGCCACGGCGAACTGGTCGAGACGGGCGCGCGCGGTGTCTGGTCGACGCCGCTGCTGCCGGGCAAATATGCGTTCAACACCTATGCCGGCAATATCATCATCGTGCCGACCACCAACTTCGTGCTCAAATGGACGAAGGAACAGTTCGGCGAACACAGGCTGGACGAGAACCTTTCCGAAGTGTCGCTGATCACCAAGGATGCGTTCGAACCGGTGCTGCCGCTCTCGGTCGTCGTGCATATCGACTATATGAAGGCGCCCCTCGTCGTGCAGCGTTTCGGCGATATCAAACGCCTCGTCGAACAGACGCTCGATCCGATGGTCTCGGCCTATTTCAAGAATATCGCCCAGACCAAGACCCTGATCGAACTGCTGCAGGAGCGCAGCGAAATCCAGCGCAAATCCGGCGACGAAATGCGCGAGAAGTTTAACTCCTACAGCCTCGAACTGCAGGAAGTGTTGATCGGCACGCCGCGGGCCAGTAACGGCCAGAACAGCATCGAGCAGATCTTGATCCAGCTGCGCGAGCGTCAGATCGCCGTCGAAAAGGTCGAGACCTACAAATTGCAGGAGGCGGCGGCGATCCAGGAGCGCACATTGCGCGAGAAGGAAGCGCTCGCCGAACAGCAGGCGAAGATCACGACATCGGCGCTCACCATCGAGATCAGCGAGAACGAAGGCAAGGCGCAGCTCGCTCGCACCCGCCAGCAGGCGGAAACCATTCAGGTGACCGCCAAGGCCGAAGCGGAAAAGGTGCGCCTCGCCGGCCTGGGTGAGGCCGACCGGATCAAGTCGATCGCACTTGCCGATGCCGAGCGCATCAAGGCGACCGGTTTGGCGGATGCCCAGAAGGTGCGCGCCGTCGGTCTGGCGGAAGCAGAAGCCACGGAGAAGAAGGTCGCGGCCTTCGGTGGGCCGGATTATCAGCTCCATTCGCAGGTGCTGATGCGTTTTGCCGAGGCGATCGAAAACGGCCGGCTGCCGCTCGTGCCGCAGATCCAGGTCGGCGGCGCCGGTGGCGAAAAAGGCGCCGCCAATGGCCTTGTGGAAATGATGCTGTCGATGCTGGTCGCCGACCGGCTCGGACGGCCGGCTGCACCGGCTGCGGTGCCGGCGCCGATCGAGCAGCAGTGATTGCGGACGGGCCGGCTCTGCCGGCCCGCTATGCGCATGGCGCTAATGAACCATTCCGTCTGGTTTTACCCTGTTGGAAAATTGGTGGACGAGCATGATAGCCTGTTCGAGAAGCAGCTCGGCCGCCCGCAGGTCGCGCGGCGCCAGTTCCCCGGATAGTCCTCGGATCGTATTGGCGATGCAGATGGAGTTGGCGACAAAGCGGGCGTCGCCCGCATCTTCGGCCTCCTCGGCGGTTGCCTCAAGGGCATTGGCGACGGTGTCAAGCAAGCTCGACCGCTCGACAAGCGTCATGTCGTTCAGAGTTTTCGAAATGCCATTCATGATCGTCTCCTCGCGCGTGCCCAAGGCGGGTCGCAGCGCCGATTTTCTCGATTTGAGAGGTGGCTTTGACTGTCAGATAGGGAGGGATTCTTCAGAAGCAACGCATGGCTGCCGCGCATTTCACGCATGCGTGCAGCGAGACGGGCGGCGCATTCACTCATTTTGCCCGATCATGTCTGGCGCATCAGGAGCTCGGCAAGCATCGGTCGCTGCCCTTTCAACAGCTTTGTCTCTGCCTCGGCCGGGGAAAACCAAGCGGCGCGATCAACCTCCGGAAAGCTCTTGACCCGGCCCGATTTCGGCGGCCATTCCATTTGGAATTCAGAGCTTCGTATCGCGTTCACGTCCAATATCGGATCGGCTTCGACCGACCAGACGACGACGATCTTGCCGCCGGGCTGCCGATATTCGCCGAGCGGCGTGAACATGCCGTCGACCGTGACGCCGAGTTCCTCGGCCGTCTCCCTTATTGCCGCCGCCAGTTCATCCTCTTCCGGTTCGACCAATCCCTTCGGGATCGACCAGGCAGCCTCGTCCTTCCGAGCCCAAAAGGGACCGCCCGGATGAACGAGAAGAATTTCGAGGTCCTTGGACGCACGCCGATAGATGAGAAGTCCGGCGCTGCGGATTGCCATCGCATGGTGCCCCTTCCGCGTTCGTCACGAGGCAAGGCATTCCTCGCAGATGCCGCAGCCGTCATCGTCCATCCATTGGCGCCGGCGCCGGCAACACAGGCACGCACGACCGTCCGGCCGCTCTTTGGTGTCTTCCGGAGGAATGATCTCGATTGTCGTCTCGAATTGAGTGTCAGCTACAAGGTCCGTCATCTCGCTGCTCCGTCAGTCCGGTGGATATGAGATAGGAGCGGCTGGCGATGTCGGCAAGTTCCGGGCGAGAACGGCAACTTGCTGAAGGTTGCGTGCCAGGCTTGATCGCAAGCCTGGCGCGGAGGCTGCTCCCGTGCAGCCGGGGTTTCGATGTCAGTTGCCCGCCGGAATACGGGCGATGACCTTTATCTCGAAATCGAAGCCGGCGAGCCAGTTGACGCCGAGCGCCGTCCAATTCGGATAGGGCGGCTTGTTGAAAACCTCCTGCTTGACGGCCATGATGGTTGCGAACTGGTTTTCAGGGTCGGTGTGGAAGCTGGTGACATCGACGATATCGTCCAGCGTGCAGCCGGCTGCGCTGAGCGTCGCCTTCAGATTTTCAAAGGCCAGCCTTACCTGGCTTTCGAAATCGGGTTCGGGTGTTCCGTCCGAACGGCTGCCGACCTGTCCGGATACAAACAGCAGATCGCCCGATCGGATGGCGGCGGAATAGCCGTGCTCTTCGTAGAGAGCGTGCCTGTCGGCAGGAAAGATTGCTTCGCGTTGGGTCATTTTGGTCTCTCTTTGTTGGTGACAGCGACCGATACCCTTCACAAGATCATGCGGGATTTGGTATACGGTGCGTATGTGTAATATCTGGCATGCGCGGCGTATGTCAAACAAATATACGCGGCGTATGCGAATTGGAGAAGTTGAATGGCGACGAGACGGAGCGAATCGATGCAGGAAAACCGCCTCAAGTTGATAGCCGCTGCGCGAAAGGCGTTTGCCGAGAAGGGTTACGCCGCAGCCTCGATGGACGAGCTGACGGCGGACGCCGGTCTCACACGGGGCGCGCTCTACCACAGCTTCGGAGACAAGCGCGGGCTCTTGGCGGCGGTTGTCGAGCAGATCGACACGGAGATGGCAGCGCGCGCCAAGGAGATCGGGGTTCGGGCGGGCAGCGACTGGCAGGGCCTGCTCGCCGAGGGTGCGTCCTATATCGAGATGGCGCTCAATCCGGAAGTTCAACGCATCGTTCTGCTCGACGGACCTGCGGCCTTAGGCGATCCCTCGCAGTGGCCGAGCCAGAATACCTGTCTGCAGGTGACCAAGAGCACCGTGGAGCGCCTGATCGCCCAAGGCATCCTCAAGCCGCTTGACGCAGAGGCGACTGCCCGGTTGCTGAGCGGCGCGGCGCTCAATGCGGCTCTCTGGATTGCCGCCAGCAAAAATCCGCAAAGCGTGCTGCCGAGGGCAGTCGAGGCTTTTCAGGCCTTGGCGTCAGGTCTGCTGGTGGAGCGGTCGTGATCGGCAAATGCATGTCGCCGGTGCGGCGGTTCCCGGATAACAACATGCAAGGCCGGCCGACCGTTCGCTGCAGGTCAGCGGTCAAGGCTGCCGGCGGCGGCGATGATCTCCGCCGCGGTCGGGAAGACGGAGAGGCTATTCGGTTCGATGAGCCCCTCTATTTGCGCCCAGCCGATGATGCCCTTCGCATTGACCAGGAAGTGTCCGACGAGCTGGGTCCCGTGGTTCGCAAAGATCGCATGATCGGCTTCGGTAAGTTCGAAGCCGTCCTCGGCGTTGAGTATCGTGTTGGCTTCCATCGGGTGCAGCGGTTCCGGCAGTTCGCCGGTGGGGTTGATGCGTACCGCCTGGAACTGCGCCATCGTTGCGCTATAGGGCCATTCGGGCTGCTCGCGGCTGCCTTCGGGCAGGAACTCGGCATGCGGCACACCGTAGGCGCGATGCGTGCGGCAGTCGGGGTCGCATAGAAGCGTTATCGGCGTCGGCCGGTGACGGAAATACAGGCGGGCACGTTCGACCGGCGTATTGATAACGGCCACGATCTCCACCCCGGCGGCGCGCAGCGTCGGCTCGACGCCGGCAAGCTGTTCCAGCTGACGCCGGCAGAATGGGCAGTGCAGCCCGCGAAAGAAGCCGATCAGGAACGGGCGGCCGCTCAAGTCGGCGAAAGAGACCGTACCGTTGAAGTTGGCCGAGGCCAGTGCGAATGCGGGCGCCGCTTCTCCAGGCTGCAGCGGGCGTTTCTGGTCTCCCATGGAATAATTCCTCTATCGCGTCGTCCGGACGGACGACCGAAATTGAACTATACCACGTGTCGTCGGAAGGCCCATGCTCGACGTTGTGGCCGCTGAATGGGGTTCGGCATGCCGTTTGCAGCCGTCACTCCTTCACCGCCCCGGTCATCGAGGACACGTAATAATCCACGAAGAACGAGTAGAGGATCAGAAGGGAATGAGGAAGGTCGGATAGGTGAAGATCAGCGCCAGCCGGGAATCGTAGATCCCGAGTTTGAAGACGATGAAGGCAAGCGGGATGAAGAGGATCGACGGCGGCACGAGATAAGCGAGGAAGATCACCAGGCCGACGGAGCGCGAGCCGGTAAAGCGGACGCGCTCGATCGCATAGGCGCCGAGGACAGACGCCACCAGCGAGAGGAAGGTGGAGCAGACCGCGACCAGCATCGTGTTCCACAGCCAGCCCGGATAGGATGTTTCTAGGAACAGATATTTGATGTGCGCAATCGTCGGCCCCACCACCCAGAACGGGCTGTAATTGGTATAGTCGGTCAGCTGCTCGTTGGGTTTCACCGCGGTGATCGCCATCCAGTAGAACGGGAAGAGCAGCACGAAGACGAAAACCGCCATCGGCAGATAGAGCATCACGATCCGCCGCGGCAGGCGGTTCAGATAGCTCATGCCTTCGGCATTGTCGGTCACGACCTGATCGGCTGTGTTGGCCCGATCGGCTGTGTTGGAATGTGTCGACATCGTCATTCTCCTAATCCTGGCCGCCCTGCTGCCATTTGCGCCGTTGCAGGCCGAAGAAGCTGAACATGATCGCGCCGAGCAGGAAGGGTACCATGGCGACGGCGATCGCCGCACCCTCGCCAAGCTGGCCGCCGGGAATGCCGCGCTGGAACGACAGCGTCGCCATCAGATGTGTGGCGTTGACCGGCCCGCCCTTGGTCAGCACGTAGATCAGCTGGAAATCGGTAAAGGTGAAAAGCACCGAGAAGGTCATCACGACGGGGCGGTGGCATACATGTCGACCAGAACGTAGTCGGCCATGGTTGCCGCCGAGGCGTAGCCGAGCGGGCCGGCATAGCCGTTCGGGCGCAGCTTTTCCGAGGCGCGCGCATAGGGCGCGTGGACCGGATCGGCGGTCCAGACCGGTTTCTTGGCGAAGGCCTTGAGCGGCTGGCAGCAATAGGCGCTGCATAGCTCGACTGCCCGTCGCTCCAGGCAGAAAAAATTACGTATAAATATCAATGGCATAATTTTCGCTTGCAGTCACGGATGGCAGCGGCGCGAATCCGCTTGACTATTAGAGAGAAATGACTAACTCTTGTAATCGATTTCAATGACGTCCGACAAGGATAGATATGAAGTCATTAGTGTATATTCGGCGTATTACAGTGATATATCGGAGGTTAAATAAAGTATATCCAGGTATTAATGCGCCGTCATGCATGTAGTTTGTTGAGCTTTAGGCGATATTTCTAAAGAAAGAAGAGGAAATTTGAGTTGGCAGGTAATGACATCGTTCGGCATCCCATTGAAAACGGAAAATCACGCCTCACTATCTACAAGCTTCCGGGTGGCGGCGGCTTTGTTTGGTGCGTCGCCGGCCCGCCGGACACGTCCAAGGATCTGCCTGGCCAGACGCACGACATCTTGGCAGAGGTCGACAAGCGGCTGGCTGAAGGCGGGACCGACCGTTCAAGAATTGTGAAAGCTGAAGTGGTTGTCACCAACCATGATCGCAAACCCGAATTCGATGCCATCTGGCGCGAATGGATGCCCGAAGGTTGCGGTCCGGTTCGCTCGTTCGTTCAGTCGATCATGCCCGATGGCGACCAGGTTGAGGTCATCATCACCGCGGTCCTCCCTTGAAGTTGAAATCCAACCAGTTACTCGAGCGGTGGTCGCGCATGCATGATAGTTCCGATAACTCGCTGGCTTGCGGAAGCAGAATCGAAAGCAGACTGCAGTTGCTAGAGCAATTTTCGGCAGAGAAGGGAGCGTTAGCACGCTTCCCTCTTTCTCCTGAACTCGCCGCAGCGAATGCATTGGTGCGGGACTGGATGCAGGACGCAGGGATGACTGTCTGGCAGGATGCCGGCGCCAATATCATTGGCCGCTATGAAGGTCATCGAGGCAGTCTCCCCGCACTGGTCTTGGGATCGCATCTCGATACTGTTCGGGACGCTGGCCGTTATGACGGTATGCTCGGGGTCGTCGCGGCTATTGAATGCGTCGATCAACTGAACCGCCGGGGTGCTCGTTTTCCGTTCGCGATCGAGGTCATTGGATTTTGCGATGAAGAGGGCGTCAGATTCGGGACGAGCATCGTCGGCAGTCGGGTGGTCGCCGGCAGTTTCGACGCTGCCGAACTGCTTCGCGCAGATGAAAACGGCGTCTTGGCATTACAGGCGCTTACCGCCTCCGGCCTCGACGCGGATCGCATGCAGACCGCTGTGAGGCGTCCTGACGAAATCCTGGCGTATGTCGAATTGCATATCGAGCAAGGCCCGGTCCTGGAACGGCTCGGTCATGGTCTCGGATGCGTCTCAGGAATAGTCGGCGCCAGCAAGTTGGAGATCGTCCTGCGCGGCGAAGCAGGACATGCAGGTACAGTTCCAATGCAAGGGCGTCGAGACGCGCTGGTCGCTGCATCGGAATGCATCTTGGGTATTGAGACGATCGCTGCAAAAACCGGGGCAGTGGCAACGGTTGGGTATGTCGACGTCGAGCCGGGCTCCAGCAACGTCATTCCTGGAAAAACGTCCTTCGCCGTAGATATCCGGTCGCTCGATGACGAAGTGCGCCGGAACACCGTCGTACTGATCCGCGAATGCGTTGCGGAAATCTGCGCGCATCGGAAGGTCCAACCAGAATTCACCCTCGCGCAGCGTCAGACCACTCCATGCTCGGAGTGGCTGCAAAATCAGATCGTTGAAGCAATTGACCGAGTTCAGGGAGCTTGCCCGGTTTTGCCAAGCGGAGCGGGGCACGACGGTATTTGGATGAGCAAAGTCTCCGATATCGGCATGATCTTCGTTCGATGCGCTGGCGGTATCAGCCACAACCCTGCCGAGTCGGTCTCTGTCGAAGATCTCGAGGGGTGCGCCCAAGCGCTCCTTCAATTCATAGCCAATTTCGAGCCGCCTGGGAAAGCGGCATAGCGAAACGAATGTTCGGTCATGGGGACCAACAAAACAAAAGGGGAATAAAATGAACGTCAAAAGAATTCTTACCGGCATTGCGATGACGACTGCCGTTGCTCTCTCGGCCTTGGCCGCCAAGGCTGATGTCCTCGATGACATCAAGAAGGAGGGCGTGATACAGATCGGCGTCCCGCAAGATGTACCGCCCTTCGGCATGGTAGGCCCGGACGGCACGCGTGTGGGTTACGATGTCGAAATGGCCGAATTGATCGGCAAGGGGCTCGGAGTAACCGTGGAACTTGTTCCGGTTGCGGGCTCGAACCGGGTTCCCTTCATCGAGTCGGGCAGGGTCGCGCTCGTCATCTCGAGCCTGGGCAAGAACCCGGAGCGTGAAAAGGTGATCGACTTCACCGACGCCTATGCGCCTTTCTTCAATGGGGTTTTTGGTCCACCGGACCTTAAAGTGACGAAGGCCGAGGAACTTTCCCAAGTCAAAGTCGGCGTTACCAAAGGCACGATCGAGGACCTTGAACTATCGAAGATCGCCCCTGCAGACGCTGACATTCGCCGCTACGACGGCAGCGCCGCTGCCTATAGCGCATATTTTGCTGGGCAGGTGCAAGCTATAGCCACGGGCAACGTCGTTGCCGCGTCTCTCATGGAGACGGACCAAAGGAAGAAGATGGAGGTTAAGTTCGTAATCAACAAGTCGCCTTGCTTTATCGGCCTAAAAAAAGGCGAACCGGCGCTGCTCGAGGCCGTCAACAAGATCATCAAGTCGGCCAAAGCTGACGGAAGCCTTAACGCGATCTCGCAAAAGTGGATGCACGCGGATTTGCCGCAAGATCTTCGCAACTGAGCAACTGGCCAATAGCTTTCGCTATTGGCCAAGCGAGGAACAAGATGTTTAGTTTCAGCTGGATAGGCGAATACGCCGGTTTGCTCGCCAAATGCATCTTCGTCACGCTGGAGCTGGCGGTCGTCAGTTCAGCGTTTGGGATGCTTTTGGGTATCCTTCTAGCGTGGGTTCTTACGTGGGGACCGAGAGTCTTTCGGCCTGCCGTAAAACTCTACATAGAATCTATCCGCAACACACCGTTCATGATCCAACTCTTCTTCCTATACTTCGGGCTGCCGCAGCTTGGAGTGGAGATGGAGGCACCAACGGCTGCCTACCTGGCAATGATCCTCTATGTTGCGGCCTATTGCACCGAGATCATTCGCGCTGGATTGAATGCGACGCCGAGGGGCCAGGTCGAGGCTGGCGTAAGCCTTGGCATGTCGAAGAACGAAACCTTCTTCTATGTCCTGCTTGTGCCAGCACTTCAGCGCGTTTGGCCGGCGCTGTCCTCGCAAATCGTCATTTCGATGCTGGGATCGGCCGTAGTGTCGCTCATTTCCGTACAGGATCTCAGTTACGCGACGTCCTTTATTGAAACCAGGAATTTCCGCTCGTTCGAAACATATCTCTTTTCAACGCTCGCATATCTGCTCCTCGCGGTGGCGCTTCGAAGATTGCTTGCACTCGTACCCGTGTTCTTCTTTTCGAAGGGAAGTACGCCATGATCGAATATACCAACTGGGAGATATTTCGTAACCTTCTTTTGGGAACGCGGTGGACTGCATTACTATTTCTTGTGTGTCTGTTCGGAGGCGGAATCCTGGGAGTGGTTCTTCTTTTCGCAAGAATCTCCGAAAACAGATTTTATAGGAAGCTGGCATGGGGCTATATCGAATTCTTCCAAGGCACGCCTCTCCTGATGCAGTTGTTCCTGTTCTTCTTCGGACTCGCCTTGGTGGGACTAAAGCTCCCCGCTTGGGCCGCGGCCAGTATCGCGCTTATTTGTTGGGGTGCCGCTTTCCTTGCGGAGATTTGGCGGGGCTGCGTTGAATCAATTGCGAAGGGACAGTGGGAAGCGTCTGCAAGCCTTGGCATGGGACGCCTACAGCAGATGCGCTATGTCATCGTCCCTCAGGCCACAAGAGTTGCGATCGCTCCTACGGTCGGCTTTCTCGTGCAAATCATCAAGGCAACGGCGTTAACCTCAATCATAGGGTTTGTGGAGTTGGCCCAAGCAGGAAACGTCATCGTCAATTCCACCTTCATGCCTTTCACCGTCTACGGCTACGTCGCCCTGATCTATTTCGCGCTTTGCTGGCCATTGTCGGCGGCGAGCAAGCTGATTGAGGAGAAGCTCAATGCCAATAATCGCAGTGCGTGAACTGAGAAAAAGCTATGGCCATCTCGAGGTCCTTAAGGGGATCAACCTCGAGATTGAGGCGGGCGAGGTTGTGGCCATTATCGGCAAGAGTGGTTCAGGAAAGAGTACGTTCCTCCGGTGTATCAACGGCCTTGAGACAATCTCTGACGGAACAGTGGAAGTTGCCGGCGAATACCTGGACTACAATGAAGCGCAGTTGCGAAAACTGAGGCTGAAGGTGGGCATGATCTTCCAGCAGTTCAATCTCTTCCCCCATTTGTCGGCAGGGCGAAACGTCATGCTGGCGCAGAAGGTAGTTCGTGGCACACGTGCCTCGGAAGCCGAAGCTATTGCTCGCCAAATGCTTGCGAAGGTAGGACTTGCGGAAAAATTCGAAGCCATGCCTGGTGAACTGTCCGGCGGCCAGCAGCAGCGCGTCGCCATAGCTCGAGCGCTTGCCATGCATCCCGTGGCCTTGCTCTGTGACGAGATCACATCGGCGCTTGATCCGGAACTTGTTTCGGAGGTTCTGGCCGTTGTTAAGGGCCTCGCGAAAACGGGTATGACTTTAGCGATGGTCACCCATGAAATGAGATTCGCTCGCGAGGTCTGCAATCGCGTAGCCTTCATGCACCAAGGCAAGGTGCATGAAATAGGCCCACCGGAAGAAATCTTTGCAAACCCGCAGACCCCGGAACTCAGGCAGTTCCTCGGGGCGGCGTGACGCGAAATCCCCCTCCCCGAGATCCCGTCTGATTTGAAATCGATTACAGATACGAGAGCGAAATGAACTCTGTCCAAGCAAACGAGCAGCAAACCCCTTGGTGGAAATCCGCGGTCATTTACCAGATATACCCCAGAAGCTTCCTGGACACGAACGGCGACGGCGTAGGTGATCTGAGGGGCATTATTCAGAAGCTGCCTTACATCAAGTCGCTGGGCGTCGATGCAATCTGGCTCGGCCCGATCTGCTCTTCTCCGAATGACGACATGGGGTATGACGTCAGTGACTATCGTCAGATCATGACCGAGTTCGGAACGATGGCGGACTTCGATGAGCTCATAAGCTTAGCAAAAGCTGCCGAGCTGAAAGTCATTGTCGACCTCGTTCTCAACCATTCCTCCGATGAGCATTCTTGGTTCATAGAGTCGAGGTCGTCGCGGGACAATCCTTATCGAGATTACTATATTTGGAGAGATGCCAAAGGTAACGGCGAGCCCTCAAATTGGGAATCGGTATTTAGCGGCTCCACCTGGGAGTTCGATGAAGCTTCGGGCCAATACTATCTCCACCTATATAGCCGCAAGCAGCCGGATCTTAACTGGGAGAATCCCGAGGTCAGGCGTGAGCTGTTCGATGTGGTTCAGTTTTGGATAGATAAGGGCGTCGATGGATTTCGTCTCGACACAATTACGACGATTTCCAAAGCCCCAGACTTCCCGGACGCTCCGGTGGTTGATTCAACGCGAAGCCGACAGCCTGCAACACAGTATTACATGAATGGTCCGCGGATGATGGAATATCTTCGCGAATTCCACGATGTGTTGCTGTCCGATCCTGCGCTGGTCACGATTGGCGAAGCCCCAGGCGCCACCCCCTTGCAGGCGCTCGATCTGATCGACAGCAAGGTTGGGGTTATGGATATGGTAATCCAGTGGGAGCATATCGAAGCCGATCCTGGCACTGGTGGAAAGTGGGGACCGGAATGGTGGACGGTTCCCCATTTCCGGAAGATTATGTCTGCCTGGCAAAGAGGCCTCGCCGGGAAAGGATGGAACACCCTCTATCTCAACAATCATGATCAGCCGAGAGCTGTATCCCGCTTCGGCGATGACGCGAAATACCACAGCGAGTCTGCCAAGATGCTCGCAACATGCATCCATCTCCTCCAGGGCACGCCTTTCGTATACCAAGGGGAAGAAATCGGCATGACGAACGTCGCCTTTGCCTCGATTGGCGACTACCGATGTGTCGAAACCCTCAATATGTATCAAAAGGAGCGAGCTGCTGGTGTGAGCGATGCCACGCTCATGGAACGCATCCATCGCAAGAGCCGCGATAACGCCCGCACGCCAATGCAGTGGTCGGGCAAACCTAACGGGGGCTTCACCGGGGCGAAGCCATGGATTGCCGTCAATCCGAACTATACCGCCATCAACGTCGAAAAACAGGAAGACGATGTTCTGTCGGTCTTGAATTATTATCGAAAGCTTATCGCATTGCGGAAGTCGAATCCCGTCATCGTTCACGGCTCTTATGCGGATGTCGATACGAATAGTGATTGGGTCTATGCCTTCAAGCGCTCGCGCGATGGGACCGAACTCCTTTGCATCAATAATTTCTCGGCCAACGACATTCCGTTCCGTGCTCCGCTCCCTTCGAACGCTGACTCCATTGAGGTGATTATCGGAAATTATGAAGATGATTACGCAGGGAGCGTGCGTCCGTTCGAAACTCGGGTGTATAGGTATAGAACATGAATCGCTGAAAAAGACGGGGTCTAATGACGAGGAAAGTAGGGAAGCTGTCTATCCAGGACATCGCAGAGATGGCTGAGGTTTCGACGGCAACCGTATCCAGGGTGGTCAACGGATATCCGCACATCACACCGGAGAAACGGGAGCGCGTCCTTAAGGTGATCAAGCAGATGCAGTACGAGCCAAGCTCGATTGCACGCGAGTTGCGTATGTCGCAGACGCGGCGGATCATGGTTACGGCGGCAAACCTTACTTCCCCTGTCGTCGATGAATTGTTTCGGGGGATGGAGCGCCGAGCGACGGAAGGAGGGTACAAGGTATTTTTTGCTCCAACCTCGAAAACCTACGACCGTGAGGTAGATCTCATGGATCAACTCGCAAAACGGGTCTTTGACGGCGCAGTCCTGTTCGGTAGTACTTTATCGGCCAAGGAGCTTGAAAAGGCTGCGAAGCGGTACAACATCGTACAATGTAGCGAATTCGTGCCTGCGCGGGTTGCGGGCGTTTCGATTGACGACGAGGCTGCCGCAAAAGACCTGACGGCCTATCTCCTGTCGCATGGTCATAAGAGGATTGGTTTGCTGCGCAAGAGTTCGACCTACTCTGGCCAAGCGCGTGAGCGAGGCTATCGAGCGGCTTTGAAAGAAGCAGGCATGGCTGCTGATACCCCTCTTATTTTCGAGGCTGACTACACATATCAGGGCGGTATCGATGCAACCGCTACACTTCTTTCGTCCCATCCCGACATCACGTCGATATTCTGCACCAACGACCTGATGGCATTGGGGTGCATGAATGCCCTTCGCGCTTCTGGACGAAAAGTCCCAAACGATATCACCGTCGTTGGTTTTGACGGGACGATTGAATCCACAATGTGCGAGCCACAAATAACCACTATTTCGCAGCCGCACTTTGAAATCGGATATTGTTCTATGGATACCTTGATCAATACCATTGAAAGTGGCAGGCGGCAGTCTATGCATCGCTTCTTGCCCCATACACTAACGATCCGCGGATCCGCTTAGCGGCAAAAGCGGAACACGCGGCTCCGGCAGGATCAAGCTTGCTTCGACGCGCTGACGCCAATGCGGGTCGAAGCATAATCGAGGCCGAAATCCACTTAGCGAAACGTTGCAAGCTGTTCAGGCAAACCGAGCTATCTCTGGTAGGACCGGCGCTCCACCTCCAATAGAAGAGCCGACGTACTTTGACGGGGGCGCCTTGACCCCTTCGCACTACTTCAGGTGACGATCGTGCCACCGCCCGGGCGGGCATGATGACCCTGAAGTGCTCCCTGATTTGGGCGGGAGCTGGAATTTTCCGGGGTTATAGCTGAGTTTGGCGGGGATGCCGGTGAGCTGTTCACAAGCGAAATCGGCACTCTACCTATCGCGCTATGTTCGCCAAGTGCAGTTTTTGCATTCGAACAAGCGTTTTTTGCCACTCGTGTTCGCCCTCGGCTGGCAACTAGATTGCCGCTTGTTTGAGGGGCGGACGGATGGGCGTGAGATTTGCCGATGTTCCGGCATTGGCAGGGATTCCACTGTCTTTGGCGGCTTATTTTCTATTCAGTTCCAGCGACATGCTTGTAAAGGCGTTGACGCGGGAAGTCCCGGTTTTCCAGGTTGTCCTGCTTCAGGTGGCCTTCGCGTTCATACCGTTCATGCTTGTGGTGCTCCGGCGCGGCGGCTTCAGCAGACGTATCAGAAATCGCTCGCTGGTCGCCATTCGCGGCCTGCTCGCGGGCGTCAATACGCTTTGCGGCTTCTACGCCTTCTCGGCGCTTCCCCTGGCGGAGGTCTACGCGATCGTTTTCTGCACGCCGATCGTCGTTACGCCTCGCTTCCATTCCCGTTCTCGGGGAAACCGTCGGAATGCACAGGATCGCCGTCATCGTCGCCGGCTTCCTCGGAATTCTCGTCATGATCGATCCGATCGCCACCCATTTCAGCCTGGCGCATCTGTCGGCCTTCGGCAGCGTCTTGGCGAGCGCGGCCGTCATCCTGATCATGCGGAAAATCGGCAAAGAAGAGGACCGGGTCAGCATGGTCGCAGCCGTGCTGGCCGGAATCCTGCTCGTCGGTTTGCCGGGCGCGCTCGTCCAATGGCAGCCTCTGAACGGCAAGGCCCTGCTCATTGCCGCCGGTTCCGGCTTTTTCATGGGCGTTGCGCAATTCGTGTCGCTCGAAGCCCTTCGCCGGGCGCCTGCGTCGGTAATCGCGCCCCTGCAATATACGATGCTCGTCTGGGCGCTTGCCTACGGCGTCGCGATATTCGACGACCCTGTGAAAGCCAATGTGCTGGCCGGAGCGCTGATCGTCATCGCCGCCAATCTTTATAACTTCCATCGGGAGCGCCTGCGCGCCCGGCGGATTATCGAGGCGTGAGATCGATGAGGCGACCGTCAGGCGCCGAGATTATCGACGAGATACTGGCGAAGTCGTGCGATGGCGGGCTCGTTCCACCGGCTCTTGGAGGCATAGAAATAATAGGAGTCCAGGTAGGTTTCCGTTGCAACCGCTTCCACCAGCCGGCCCTGACCGATTTCGGGCGCGACCAGGATTTCGTTAGCAAGCGCCACGCCCTGGCCGATCGCCGCGGCCTCGATGACGATATGCGCGTAGCCCAGCTTCTGGCCGCCGAGCGTCGAGGGAGCCTTGACGCCATTGGCGTGCAGCCATCTCACCCAAGCGTCGGTGGTCTGCTCGTGAAGCAGGGGAACCGAGAGCAGGTCGCGCGGCTCCGCCACCGGATGGCGTTCCAGGAAGTCGCGGCTGGCGACGGCGATATGCCTTGGCCGATAGAGTTCGACGGAGTTGCTGTAGGCGATGTACTCCCGCCCGTAGTGAACGGCGACATCGGCTTCGAAGCGCCGGAAATCCGGAAGATGATCGGTTGCCCGCAACAGCACGACATCGACCCGGGCGGCGCGGTTGATCTCTTCGATCCGTGGCATTAGCCACGATTTGTTGAGGCCCGGTCCGCACCACACCTTCAGCTGCTGGTGGCCCGACGGGCGAAGCATGAATGTCGCGTCGTCGATATGGTCGAATGCCACGGCGATACGCTCGTGATACTCCTTTCCCGCATCGGTCAAACGCGTCTCGGCAAAGTTGCTGTCGAGCAGTTTGACTCCGAGCCAATTCTCGAGCTTGCGGACATGGCGCCCCACCACGGTGTGGTGGATCGACAGATCTTCCGCGGCCGAGCGGAGACTGCCGAGCCGGGCGACGGCATCGAAGGCCCGCAAGGCGGTGAGTGGTGGCAAATTACGAGGCATCGAACCCACGGTTTCGTAAGGAGGCGGGACGAAAACTATCATGTGCATTTTTCGCAGTGTGGTGCATTTCGTGCATTCCGGTTAGCGTTTTTTGCACCTCCCCGGGGCTCACGTTCGGCGCGATGGTCTTTCGCATGGAAACAGCTGAAGCGTTTTCGTTTTCCACCAAGACATCGAACCAGAGGATCAACTCCCGTGAGAATCGGTTTTTACACGAACTATTCCAAGGAAACCGCCGAGTTCGCCCATGAGGTCGGCTTCACCAGTCTGCAGCTCTCCGCCTGGCCGGGTTCGGCCCTCGACGCCAACACGACGACCGACGCCGAGCTCGCGGAAATCCGCAGGGATCTCGACAGCAAGAATATCCAGATCTCGGCTCTGGGATATTATCCCAACTACCTGCATCCCGACGATCATGAACGCGAGGCGGCGCAAACTTACCTGCCCAAGGTCATGAACCTCGCCTCTCGCCTCGGCGTCGAGGTGGTGGCGACCTTCGCCGGCCAGGACCCGCGGCTCAATGTCGAGGAGAACATCCCTGCTTTTAAGGAGCTTTTCTCCCGGTATTGCGATCTCGCCGAAAAATCGAACGTGAAGATCGCCCTCGAAAATTGCCCGATGATCAACGTCGTAACGATGAAGGGCAACAACATCGCCTACAGCCCGGAAATCTGGGACGTAATCTTCGACGCCGTTCCCTCCGACCGCCTCGGCCTCGAATTCGATCCGTCGCATCTCGTCTGGCAGGGCATCGATTACTGCCAGGCGATCAAGGATTATGCCAGCAAGGTATTCCATGTTCACGCCAAGGACATGGAGATCGACCGGAAGATCCTCGCCCGGAGCGGGATTCTCGGGCGCTCCTTCGCGCCGAAAAAGGGCCTCGACCGCCGCTGGTGGCGCGCGCGCGCGCCGGGCTGGGGCGAGGTCGACTGGCCGAAGTTCATCAGCGCCGTCATCGTCTCGGGCTACCAAGGCAATCTCGACATCGAGCATGAGGATGACGTCTTCGCGAGCATGCAGACGATCCACTCGATCAGGTCGGAGGCCGACGTGGTCAGCAATTACAGCCAGGAGCGCGCCGGCTTGCGGCTCGGCTACAACACGCTTTCCAAGCTGATCGTGACGTGAGGCGGGAGGTTCAGATGAGCAATTCAGCCGATATTTCCACCCTTGAAATCGTCGAGCCGACTGAAAAAATCGTGCTCTTCAACGGCAAGGATCTTTCCGGATGGTTCTCGGATATTCCGGCGCGTGACGAAGACCCGTCGTCGCCCGATATCGTCGAAGTCACCGATGGCGTCATCGTCACTCCCGGCAAGGCGGTGGGACATCTGGTTTCGGAAAACGCGTTTCGGAACTACCGCCTCGAAGTGGACTACCGATTGTCCGGCGAGGGCGGTGGCGGAAGCATTCTCGTCCATGTCTCGAAGCTTCGCATGCTTCGGACGAAATCGAAGAACATTTTCCCGCAATCGCTCGACGTGAAGATCCGGCATCATGATGCAGGCGATATCTACTGCATCATCGACAACATCCTCTGTGACAATCCCGAACGGCGACCGCTGGAAAAGGGCCAAAAGCCCGGCGGCGGCGATCAGGATGGCCGCCACATCGTCAAGATCGTCGACGCCGAAGCTCCGCTCGGCGAATGGAACAGGATGACGTTCGAGTGCAAGGGACGCGCCCTGCGCATCTGGCTGAACGGCGTCCTCGTCAACGACGGTTACGATTGCACGACCGATCACGGCAAGGTCGCGCTGCAGGTGACGGAGCAGCGCGTCGAGTTTCGCCGGGTGGAAGTTTTTCCGCTCTAATCGCCGGTATCGGCGCGCCGGCCAGCCCCGCGCGCCGATGCACCACAAACCGAAGTCGGCAGGTCTCACCATGTATCAACTTCAATTTCGGGATGTGCTCTCTGCCTGGAACCTGTTCCTGGATGGGCTGCTGCTCACCTTGGGCCTGTCCGGCATTGCTCTTGGCGGCGGGCTGCTGCTCGGCATCGCCGTTGCCGTAACGCGCGTCTATGGGCCTGGATGGGCGGCAAGGACGGTCACCGTCTATATCGAGGTCATCAGGAACACGCCGCTTCTGGTTCAGCTCTTCACCGTCTATTTCGGACTGCCGAGCCTCGGCATCCGCATCCCCGGGCTCTATGCGGCGATGATCTGCTTCGTCATCTATCTCGGGGCATATCTCGCAGAGATCATCCGTGCCGGCATCGAGGCCGTTCCGCAATCCCAGAAGGAAGCGGGGGCATGCCTTGGACTGTCGGGCTACCAGGTGTTCCGGTACGTCGTCCTCGTGCCCGCCATCAAGGACATGTTCCCGGCGCTCGCCAGCCAGTTCGTCTTCTTCATGCTGTCGACCTCGGTGGTCTCGCAAATCGCGGTATCCGACCTGTTCCACATGGGCTCGATCGTCCAGGCGATGACCTATCGCGACTTCGAGATCTACCTGCTCATCGGCGCGCTCTATCTGGCGCTCGCCCTTCTCTTCAGGGCCGGTTTCGCCACCATCTACCTGCTGTGCTTTGGAGGGGACGAATGATCCGCGACATCCAACTGCTCGACTTGCTGACGATCGTCGAGGCCGCCGGAACCACCCTTCTCCTCTCCCTGGTGGCATTCGCCGGATCGTCTCTGCTCGGGCTTCCTATCGCCGCACTCCGCCTTTCCCGCATCCCGCCGGTCCGGTGGCTCGCGATCGTCTATGTGCAAATCGTGCAGGGCACGCCTCTCCTGGTCTGGCTGTTCCTTCTGTTCTTCGGGCTCGCCACGCTGGGCTTCAACATTTCAGCCTGGCTCGCGGTCTCGATCGGCTTCTCGATCTACGGCGGCGCGTTTCTGGGGGAGACCTGGTACGGCGCCTTGCGATCGGTCTCGGCCACGCAATGGGAGGCGGCATCCTCGCTCGGGCTCGGCATCGTTCACCAGTTCACGCGGGTGATCCTGCCCCAGTCCATCCGGATTGCGATTCCGCCGACAATCGGCTTTGCCGTCCAGCTTCTCAAGAACACCTCGCTCGCATCGACCATCGGCGTCTACGAACTGACCCAGAGCGGTCAATTCCTCTCCGCGGCGACCTACAAGCCGCTGCTCGCCTATTCGATCGTCGCAGCGATCTACTTCGTCATTTGCTACCCGCTCACCACGTGGAGCCGCGGCCTGGAAAGGAAGCTTGATGTCAATCGTTGAACTGAAAAACGTTGAGAAGCGGTTCGGGCCGCTGACGGTGCTGCACGACGTCTCCCTTGATATCCAGCCGGGCGAAATCGTATCCGTCCTCGGGCGGTCCGGCTCGGGCAAGAGCACGATGTTGCGCTGTATCAACGGCCTGGAAGCGATCCAGAACGGCTCGGTCGTCGTCGACGGAATCACCGTGAACGACCCGAAGACGGATCTCAGGAAACTGCGCCAGCAGGTCGGCATGGTTTTCCAGAGCTACAATCTGTTTCCGCACCTGACGGTGGGGCAAAACATTACCCTGGCGCCGAAGCTCGTGCAGGGCCTTCCCAAAGATGAGCTGCGCGCCCTCGCCGAGGAGGCGCTGCGGCGGGTCGGCCTCGAAGACAAGCTCGATCATTTGCCGCGCCAGCTTTCCGGCGGGCAGCAGCAGCGCGTGGCGATCGCGAGATCGCTGGCGATGAAGCCCAAGGTAATGCTGTTCGACGAGGTCACTTCCGCGCTCGATCCCGAACTGACCGGCGAGGTCCTGAAAGTCCTGGAGGACGTGGCGGCGGCAGGCATGACGATGATCCTCGTCACCCACGAAATAGGCTTTGCCAAACGTTTCGGCACCAGGGTCGTGTTCATGCACAAAGGCAAGGTGTGGGAGGACGGCCCGGCGAAAGCCGTTCTTTCCGATCCGAAGACAGCGGAGCTGAGCTCCTTCCTCAGCGCCGTCCTCCATTAATCACCAAGAAAAGGGGAACCTCATGAAAAAGAAACTGATCAAAGCCCTCGCCATCGTTATCGGCGTTGCGGGTGCCGCGACGAACGCCTGGGCCGACAGGCTTCAGGACATTCTGTCGAGCGGCGTCATCCGCGTCGCCGTGTCGCTGGACAGCCCGCCCTTCGGATCCGTCGGCGCCGACGGCAAGCCCGTCGGGTTCGATATCGAAATGGCGGAAATGGTCGCCAAGGCCTTGAACGTCAAGCTCGAAACCGTCGGCGTACCATCGGCCAATCGCGTCGCCGTTCTTGTCACCGACAAAGCGGACCTCGTGATCTCCAACCTTGGCATCACGCCGGAGCGCGCCAAGCAGGTTCTCTATTCCGCGCCCTATGTGAACACGGTGCTCGGCGTGTTCGGACCCAAGAGCCTGCCTGTTTCCACGCCCGACGATCTGAACGCCTACACGGTTTCCGCGACGCGCGGAGCCGCTGCGACGCAAGCGATCCTGTCAAGAAATCCAAGCGCCCAGGTGAAGCAATTCGAATCAGACTCCACCTCCGCAACGGCCTTCCTCTCCGGCCAGACCGATCTGCTGACGTCGAGCACGACGACCGTCGCGGCGCTGAAGAAGCAGAACCCGGACAAGGAAATGGAGCTGCTGATCGCGCTCCGGTCCTCGCCGGCGCACATGGCGGTGCGGATGGGAGAGCTGAACTTTCTCGCCTGGGTGAACAGCTTCATCTACTACAGCCAGTTGAACGGCGATCTCGACCGTCTTAGCCAGACCTATCTCGGCCTGCCCTTACAGCCTCTTCAGCTGGGTCTTCCAACCCGTTAAGAACTTATCAGGGTCGATCACAGCTGCGCAGCGATCGATCCCGATCCATCAAGAGCACGCGCAGCTATTCGAAACCTATGGCCGCGATCATGCCGCCCTCTGCTCGACCGTCATCCGCTATCGGTCGAAGGGAGCGGAGCGGGACGTCGGCAAGGCCTTGGGTCCATGTTCGGAAACCCAGGATTCGCCGTTCCCGGCAGACCAAGCAGCAGCAGTGCTCGGTAGGGCTACTCCTTCACCGCCCCGGTCATCGAGGACACATAATAATCCACGAAGAACGAGTAGAGGATGACCACCGGCAGCGAGCCGAACAGCGCGCCCGCCATCAGCGCCCCCCATTCGAAGACATCGCCGCGCACCAGTTCGGTCAGCACGCCGACCGGAATGGTTTTATTCTCCGATGACTGAATGAAAGTAAGGGCATAGATGAATTCGTTCCAGGAGAGCGTGAAGGCGAAGATCGCGGCTGAGATCAGCCCCGGCACGGCGAGTGGCAGGATGATTTTGGTCAAAATCTGCCACCGGTTGGCGCCATCCACCAGCGCGCTTTCCTCCAGCTCGAAGGGGATCGAGCGGAAATAACCCATCAGCAGCCAGGTGCAGAAGGGAATGAGGAAGGTCGGATAGGTGAAGATCAGCGCCAGCCGGGAATCGTAGATCCCGAGTTTGAAGACGATGAAGGCAAGCGGGATGAAGAGGATCGACGGCGGCACGAGATAAGCGAGGAAGATCACCAGGCCGACGGAGCGCGAGCCGGTAAAGCGGACGCGCTCGATCGCATAGGCGCCGAGGACCGACGCCACCAGCGAGAGGAAGGTGGAGCAGACAGCGACCAGCATCGTGTTCCACAGCCAGCCCGGATAGGATGTCTCGAGGAACAGGTATTTGATGTGCGCAATCGTCGGTCCGACCACCCAGAACGGGCTGTAATTGGTATAGTCGGTCAGCTGCTCGTTGGGTTTCACCGCGGTGATCGCCATCCAGTAAAACGGGAAGAGCAGCACGAAGACGAAAACCGCCATCGGCAGGTACAGCATCACGATCCGCCGCGGCAGGCGGTTCAGATAGCTCATGCCTTCGGCATTGTCGGTCACGACCTGACCGGCGGTGTTGGCCCGATCGGCGGTGTTGGAATGTGTCGACATCGTCATTCTCCTAATCCTGGCCGCCCTGCTGCCATTTGCGCCGCTGCAGGCCGAAGAAGCTGAACATGATCGCGCCGAGCAGGAAAGGCACCATGGCGACGGCGATCGCCGCACCCTCGCCAAGCTGGCCGCCGGGAATGCCGCGCTGGAACGAGAGCGTCGCCATCAGATGCGTGGCGTTGACCGGCCCGCCCTTGGTCAGCACGTAGATCAGCTGGAAATCGGTAAAGGTGAAAAGCACCGAGAAGGTCATCACGACGGCGATGATCGGCGTCAGCATCGGCAGCGTCACGTAACGGAAACGCTGCCAGCTGGTGGCGCCGTCGAGCGAGGCTGCCTCCTGCAGCGAGGCGGGGATCGTCTGCAGCCCCGCAAGCAGCGAGATCGCCACGAAGGGAATGCCGCGCCAGACATTGGCGACGATGACGGATATGCGCGCATTGATCGGGTCGCCGAGGAAGTTGATTGGCCCGCTGATCAGCCCCAGTTTCATCAGCGACCAGGAGATGATCGAGAACTGGGAATCGTAGATCCACCAGAAGGCCAGCGCCGAAAGCACCGTCGGCACCACCCAGGGGAGCAGCACGATCGCCCGGAAGAAGGATTTATAGGGCAGATGCTGGTTGAGCAGCATCGCCAGCCAGAGGCCGAGCGCGAATTTCAGCACCGAGGCGACGAAGGTGTAGAGGACGGTGTTGATCACCGACAGCCAGAAGACCGAGTCATCCATCAGGAACTGGTAGTTCTCCAGCCCGACGAAGATGCCGTCGCGGCCGATCCGCGTATCGGTGAAGCCGAGCCAGACCCCGAGCCCCAGCGGGTAGGTGAGAAAGCAGACAAGGAACACCGCCGCCGGCAGCATGAACAGGAAGCCGAGCACATTGTTGTTCTGCAGGAGCGAAGAGACCGGCCCACGTCCATTCCCCGAATTTGCCATCGACATTGCTTATCTCCAGATCGCATTTCGAACTCTCGGAGGAGGCTGCGGCACGCCGATGCCGGCATGCCGCTTGTTTTCATGCATGTCGTTATCCCCGGAACCGCTACACACTTCCGGGCGACATGCATTAAGCGCGGCTCAGACGCGATAGTAGCGGTTTGCCCGACGCTCAGCTTCCTTCATCGCATCCTCAGGCGACATCTGGCCGGTGACGGCGGCGGCATACATGTCGACCAGAACGTAGTCGGCCATGGTTGCCGCCGAGGCGTAGCCGAGCGGGCCGGCATAACCGTTCGGGCGCAGCTTTTCCGAGGCGCGCGCATAGGGCGCGTGGACCGGATCGGCGGTCCAGACCGGGTTCTTGGCGAAGGCCTTGAGCGGCTGGCAGCAATAGGCGCTGGAGCCCTGGATCCAGGCATTCATCTGGTCGGCCTCCATCATGAACTTGATGTAGGCCTTGGCGGCTTCCGGATATTTGGTGTGCTTGAACAGCAGCAGCGAGCTCGTCTGGCAAAGCTCGACGCTCTTGCCGACCGGGCCGATCGGGAAGTTGGTCGTGCGGATGTCCTTGGCGATCTCGGCGAGCTTCGGGTCGTTCTTGGCGGTGTAATAGACCGAAACGCCGTTGGCGATCAGCGAGACCTGTCCGGCCAGGAAGGCGCGGTTGTTGTTGACGTCCTGCCAGCTCTCCGTGCCCGGAATGAAGGTCGCGTAGAGCTCCTTGGCATAGTTGATCGAAGCCAGCGTCTCCGGGCTGTTGATCGTTACCTTGCCGCCTTCGTCGACCATCTTGCCATTATGGCTCCAGAGCAGCCAGTGGGCGTAATTGTTGCCGTCACCGACCGCCTTGCCGTGCGGGAAGCCGGCGGGCGTGCCCTTTGCCTTCATCGCCTTGCAAAGCTCGAGGAAGCCTGCAGTATCGTTGGGGAATTCATTGAAGCCGGCGGCCTTCACGTGGCTGTCGCGATAGACGACGGCATTGCCGATCGCCGTCAGCGGCATGGCGATGAAGGTGTCGCCGCGCGTGGCATATCCCTTCACGCCGTCGTACCAGCCCTCATACTTGTTGCCGAGATAATTGCCGAGTTCGGTGAGATCGACCAGCTTGTCCGGATACTGGTGCGCGTCGTCGAACCAGCACATGATGAGATCGGGACCGGAACCGACATTGGCGGCAACCGCAGCCTTCGGGCGGATGTCCTCCCAGCTTTCCTTATCGATGCGCACTTCGACGCCGGTCGCTTCGGTGAATTTCTTGGTGTTGGCGATCCAGGCCTCCTCGTCGCCCTTGACGAAAGGCGTCCAGCGCAGCAGCCGCAGGCTGGCGCCGCTTTCCGGCGTGTAGGTCGGTTCGGCCTGCGCAAAAGATGGCTTGATGCCGAAGCCGGCAGCGCCGGCAACGGCTGCCGATGCAGCAAGAAATTCACGTCTCTTGATCGTCATGAGATTCCTCCTCATTGAAACAGCGGGAGCAATTCTCCGGCGTCCACCTCCCGCTTGGGTTGACGGCGGCCTGGCATCCCCGGAGCGGAAGCGCCCACGGAATGCTTGCGCTCCGGCGGCGGGGAAGGCTCCTCCCCTCCCGCTCCGCCGGATGGCATCAGTCGGTCAATCGCTGTCCGCCTTCGGCATCGAAGAGATGGACGTGCGAAGCGTCGATCGCCACGCGGATCGCTTCGCCCGGGCGGGCATTGACGCGCTCCCGGAATACGCAGCTGACATCGCTGCCGCCGAGGCGAACGGTCAGATGGGTCTCATAGCCGGTGGGTTCGATCACCACGATCTCGGCCGGCACACCGTTCGGATCGAGCGAGATATATTCGGGGCGCAGCCCATAGACGAGTTCGCGCCCCACCGCACTTGCGGGCGGATCGGCGACGGGCAGCCGCGTGCCGTTGGCGGCGACGAACTGGCGGGCGTCTTCCGGGTCGAGCCTGCCCTTGATCATGTTCATCGCCGGCGAGCCGATGAAGCCGCCGACGAACAGATTGGCGGGCTTGTCGTAGAGTTCGAGCGGCGATCCGATCTGCTCGACGATGCCGTCGTGCATGACGACGATCTTGTCGGCCATGGTCATCGCCTCGATCTGGTCGTGGGTGACGTAAACAGTCGTGGTTTTCAGCCGCTGGTGCAGCTCCTTGATCTCGGCGCGCATGGCGACGCGCAGCTTGGCATCGAGGTTGGAGAGCGGTTCATCGAACAGGAAGACCTCCGGATCGCGCACGATCGCCCGGCCCATGGCGACACGCTGGCGCTGGCCGCCGGAAAGCTGGCGCGGATAGCGGTCGAGCAATTTATCGAGACCGAGGATGCCGGCGGCATATTTCACCCGCTTTTCGGCCTCCGCCTTCGGCGCCTTGTTCAGCATGAGCGAAAAGCCCATGTTCTGCTCCACCGTCATATGCGGATAGAGTGCATAGTTCTGAAACACCATCGCGATGTCTCGGTCCTTTGGCGGCAGCGTGTTGACCACGCGCCCGCCGATCTTGATCTCGCCGCCGGAAATATTCTCGAGCCCTGCCAGCATCCGCAGCAGTGTGGATTTACCGCAGCCCGACGGGCCGACGAGGATGACGAATTCCCCATCGGCAATGTCGATGTCCACCCCCTTGATGACAGGATGCACACCGAAGGACTTCCGCACATCCGCGAATTGAACGCCTGCCATACTCACTCCTCCCAGAAATCGAGCGCTACATGCTTTAAGTATTCGTATTTCACTATGTCTTGCCGGCGGCTGTCATCTCTCCCAAAGTCCTTCAGCCACCGCAATCCCCCATCTGTGGGGATGGGCCTCCTCCGCCCTCCCCTTAATCTCCGCGGGACGCACCCGGAGCGTCCTCGGCGAGATAGACCTCGATCAGCTCGTCGACGCTGGTTTCGGCTATGAAACCCAGTTGCGTCGCACGATCAGGCGTAAAGGATTTCGGCCATCCGGCGACGATCCCTTCGATGACCTCGTCGCGGCGGCGGTCGATCAGGTCGACCGCCTCGGGGCCGGCGGCGCGGCGCAATGCGGCGATCTGGTCGGCAACGGTGGCGGCAACCCCCGGCATGGTCAGCGTGCGCCGCGCACCCAGCGACGATGTGTCGAGCGTTGCGGCGTGGATCAGAAATTTGACGGCGGAACGCGGGCTTGCCAGCCAGTGCTTGACCGTCTCCTCGACGGGAAGAACCGCCCGCTGGCCGGCGAGCGGCTCCCGCAGTATTCCGGAAAAGAAGCCCGACGCGGCGGCGTTCGGCGCACCCGGCCGGATGACGATGGTCGGCAGTCGAATTCCGACGCCGTCGACGAAGCCGCGGCGCGAATAATCGGCGAGCAGAAGCTCGGATATCGCCTTCTGCACGCCATAGCTGGTGAGCGGCGCCTGGACATAATCGTCGGGGATCGGATCGGGAAACGGCGCGCCGTAGACCGCGATCGACGAAGAGAAGACGAGCCGGGGAACATAGGCTTGCCGGCTTCCCTCGTGCCGGATCGCCTCCAACAGCAATCGTGTGCCATCGAGATTGACCCGGTAGCCGAGGTCGAAATTGCGCTCGGCCTCGCCGGAAACGATCGCGGCGAGATGGAAGATCACGTCGGCGCGGCGAGCCGCCAGGGCTTGCGCAGCATCGCCCTCGGAAATGTCGGCCGCCAGCGCTTCGACCGAGGTAACGACGCCTGATGGCACCGGCGGCGGCGCGATATCGACAAGCGTCATGCGGGTGATCGTTCGAGCGCCGAGGGAACCGCTGCGCGCCAAGCTGGCGGCGAGCTTCCGGCCGATCATTCCGCCCGCCCCGATAATGAGAATATGCATCCTCTTCCCCCTGTCTCCGATGTCGTGTCTCACCCGCTCTTCGCCTGCGAACTAGGCAAGGAGCAGTTTGGTTGTCGTGTAAATGCGGGTTTCATGGATCGCGAAGGCCGCGCATGCGGCGTCCGGATCCCGCGTCTCCAGGCCGGCGAGGATCAGCCGGTGATCGGCGATGCTCGTGGCGATCGTGCCGGGCTGCGAGACGACGCGCCTGCGGTGGCTCAGAAGATAGGAATAAAGATCGGCGGCCATGTCGGCCAGAACCGCATTGCCGCTGGAACGGTAGATGGCGGTGTGAAATTCGCGGTCGCAGATCAAAAAACGGACGGGATCGTCACAGGCGGCTTCCTGGGCGGCGATCGACTTGCGGAGATAATCGAGCGTCGACGCTTCCATCTTGATCGCGGCGGCCCTGACGACCTGCGCCTCGATCAGCAGCCGCGCCTCATGAACATTGTCGAGACTGTAAGCCGCAATGTCGCGATAGCGCGCCGCCTGCACAGCCAGTTCACCGACATCCTCAG
Source organism: Rhizobium sp. N122 (assembly GCF_002211295.1). NCBI lineage: Bacteria > Pseudomonadati > Pseudomonadota > Alphaproteobacteria > Hyphomicrobiales > Rhizobiaceae > Rhizobium > Rhizobium sp. N122. Next base: position 193,823 of record NZ_LOKU01000067.1, read on the forward strand.
ATGCCACCACTGTGCGCGTTCCCTGCGCAACCGAGAGAATTCCGTGCGTGGACAGGATGAGGATCGCGCCGCGGACGGTCTCGCGACTGACCGAAAGCGCGCCAGCCAGTTCACGTTCGCTGGGCAGCGGATCGCCTGTCTTGAGGATGCCGGTGGCGATAAAGGTCGCGATTTTCTGGACGACGAAGTCTTTCATCGACTTCTTCGGCGCGCCGCCCAGCGTCGCAACCTCTTCGAGCATGGCCCGCACATCCATCGCCATGCCCTCCCCCTTAGGTCTACTGGTCCGGTAAGTGGGCCAGTAGACCTCAGGGGGAGAGGATTGTCAAACGCTTGATGTCGGGCAATCCACTCCGCCGTAATTGGGAGCGGTTTTTTGAAGGGCAAGACGGCGCGCGCGGAGAAAGTTCATCCCGCCCAAACCAGCCGGCCACGGACAAGCTCTGCCGTTCGCGATGCTCAACCCGCGCTTAACATTTTGCCTAAGCGTTTGATCGCCTGCTCCAGCGGGCGTTGGCCGTCGCAATAATCCTCCCAGGCTGACGATTTCGACAGCAGCGCCGGCACGGTGCGGATGGTGAAGCGTTTGGGGTCGAGATCCGATTTGACCTGGCTCCAGGTCAGCGGCATCGAGACGGTTGCGCCCGGCCGGGCACGGGGCGACAAGGGTGCCGCCGCCGTCGCCATCCGGTCATTGCGGAGATAGTCGAGGAAGATGCGGCCGTTCCGCAGGCTCTTGGTCATCTTGATCAGATAGAGATCGGGATTGTCGCGCGCCATCTGCTGGCAGACGTCGTGCGCGAAGCTCTTCGCCTCCGCCCAGGAAAGCGGCTTGCGCTTGTTGGTCGCGAGCGGCGTGACGACATGCAGGCCCTTGCCGCCGGTGGTCTTGCAGAAACCGACGAGACCGAGCGTCTCGAGACGATCGCGCATCTCGCGGGCGGCGGAAACGACCGTCGAGAACGGCACGTCGGGGCCGGGGTCGAGGTCGAACACCAGCCGGCCGGGCACCTCCGGCTTATGCGGTTCACAATTCCAGGGATGCAACTCGACGGCGCCGATCTGCGCGACGGCGGCCAGGCCCTCGACCCGGTCGATCTGCAGATAAGGTTTCTTGTCGCCGAAGACCTTGACCAGTTCGAGAAGGTTCGAGGTGCCGGGCATCGCATGGCGCTGGAAGAACTGCTCGCCGCCGAGCCCGTCGGGCGCGCGGATGATCGAACAGGGGCGCCCCTCGATATGCGCGATCATCCAGCCGCCGACGGCTTCATAATAGCGGGCGAGCTCTTCCTTGGTCACCGGCCGGCGGTCATTGGCATCCGGCCACAGCGGCTTGTCCGGATTGGAGATCATCACCCCCATCACCTCGGCCTTGGCGCCCTTTCGGCGGACGGGCCTCGCCTTCACGTCCGCCGCCGGCTCCGGCACTTCGGTCTCTTCAGGCCTGGCCGGCCGTTCGGCCTTGACCTCTCTCGCCGGCTTGTCCTCGCGCAAGCCCTTGAAGGCCGCCTGGCGGACGATGCCGTCGGCGGTCCAGCCGGCGAATTCGATTTCCGCCACCAGCTTGGGCTTCAGCCAGGTGACCTCGGCCTCCTTCTTCGGCGCGCCGATGCCGGTGAAGGGCGATTTCGCCGCCTCGAGCGCCTGCAGCTTCGGCAGCAGCGTTTCTACTTTCTTGGCGCCATATCCCGTGCCGACGCGGCCGACATAGACGAAGTGGTCGCCGCGGTAGACGCCGACCAGCAGCGATCGGAATTTGCCGTTGGTCTTGGCATAGGCGCCGATCACCACTTCGTGGCCGGCGCGGCATTTCGACTTCGCCCAGCTGTCGGTGCGGCCGGATTGGTAGGGCGCATCGCCCTGTTTGGAGACGATGCCTTCCAGCGACAGTTTGCAGGCGGAGCGCAGCACCGCATCGCCGCCGGTCTCGAAATGCTCGACGAAACGGATCCGAGGCTCATCGCCGGCCTCCGACAGCAGGCTTTGCAGCCGCGCCTTGCGCTCGACGACGGGCATAGAGCGCAGGTCCTCGCCGCCGTCGTAGAGAAGATCGAAGGCGAAATAGACGAGATCGCCGGTCCTGCCTTCCGAAATGGCGGCCTGCAGGGCGGCGAAATCCGGTGCGCCGTGGTCGTCGAGAGCGCAGATCTCGCCGTCGATGATGGCGTCGGGCAGCGCCGACGCTGCCTCGGCGATTTCGGGATATTTGCCGGTCCAGTCGAGCCCTTTCCGGGTCTTCAGCGTCACCTCGCCCTCGAGTATGCGCATCTGGATACGGTAGCCGTCGAACTTGATCTCGTGGATCCAGCCCTCGCCGGGCGGCGGACGCTCCAGCGTCTGGCAAAGCTGCGGCGCAATGAAATCCGGAAGGTCGATTGGCGCTGTTTTCGGCGTCCTGCCGGTTCGGCCCTCCTCCTTCCTCTCTTCGGCGGCCAGCCCGTGATTGCTGTCCCAGACCGCATCCGCCTTTAGTTCACCGCCCTTGAGCATGAACGGTTTTGGCTTGCGGCCCTTGCCGGCGGCGATGGCGTCCATCGTCCGGCCGGAGGCGACAGAGGTGTCGTTCTCCTCAAGGACCGCTGCGCCGTCTTCCTCGACCGAGAATTCGTCGTGGTGCTTGATCAGCAGCCAGTTGGTTCGCTTGCCGCCGTTGCGATCGTTGCGCATGCGCACCAGCACGAAGCTGCCGTGCAGCCGTTCGCCTTCCAGGGTGAACTTGAAGTCACCCTTGGCAAGTGCCTGCTGCGGGCTCTTCTTTCCCTCGGGTTCCCAATAGCCGCGGTCCCACAGCATCACAGTGCCGCCGCCATACTGGCCTTTCGGGATCGTGCCTTCGAAGTCGCCATAATCGAGCGGGTGATCCTCGACCTCGACGGCCAGCCGCTTGTCGTGCGGATCGAGCGATGGGCCTTTGGTCACAGCCCAGGATTTGAAGACGCCGTCGAGCTCCAGCCGCAGGTCGTAATGCAGCCGGGTAGCGTCATGTTTCTGGATGACGAAGCGGTGACGGTTGCTGCGGGCGATCTGCTTCTCGCCGCTCGGCTCCGCCGTCTTTTGAAAGTCGCGCTTCGATCGATATGTCGAGAGGTTGTCACTGGCCATGGTCGTTCCCGCAAGCAGCATCCACGCACGAAATGCCGGCCGGCGGCTGGAAGTTCCATGATGGCCTCTTCCAGCGGCGGTCTTGCCGGCGTTCCGGTCTGTCGGCGACAAAAAGCGACGAAAAAATTTCGCCGGCGCGTCGCATCGTTCTCGTGCTTCAAACGTTAATTGCTACCACCGGGATGCAAACATGCGCGTTGACCAATGGCTCTCTCTTCTCATCATCGCGCTCATGATGGGTGCCTTCGTATGGGGCCGTTACCGATACGATATCGTCGCCGTGAGTTCGCTTCTCCTAGCAATCATCGTCGGCATCGTCCCTGCCAAAATTGCCTTTTCCGGTTTTGCCGATGACATCGTCATCATCGTCGGCAGCGCGCTGATCGTCAGTGCGGCGATTTCGAGATCCGGGATCATGGATCTGGCGCTGCGTCGATTTTCGCCGGAGAGACGCGGGCCGCGGATGCAGCTGATCATTCTGGTCGCCATCGTCGCCGCCCTGTCGGCTTTCGTCAAGAATATCGGGGCGCTGGCGATCATGATCCCGGTCGCCGTGCAGATGGCCCGCAAATCCCGCGTCTCGCCGTCGATGTTCCTGATGCCGATGTCTTTCGCCTCGCTGCTCGGAGGGCTGATGACGCAGATCGGCACATCGCCGAATATCATCGTTTCCCGGGTGCGCGAGGAGATAACCGGGCAGCCGTTCACGATGTTCGACTATACGCCCGTCGGCCTGGCGCTTTCTGTCGCCGGCGTTGTCTTTCTGGCGCTGTTCTACAAGCTGCTGCCCGAGCGCTCGCGGGTGGAAACGTCGATGGACGAGGCGGTGGCGATCAAGAACTACACGACCGAAGCCAAGGTCGTGACGCCGTCGGCGGCGATCGGCCGCTCCATCAGCTGGCTGCAGAAGCCGGCCGGCGGCGATGCGATGGTGACCGCGATCATCGGCGGCAGCGGCCAGAGACGAACGCCGCTTCCCGACACCGTGCTCAAGGATGGCGACCTTCTGATTATTGAGGGGGAGCAGAGCGCCCTCGACAAGATCGTCAGCGAGGCCAGGCTGCAGCTGTCCGATCGTAAACACGAGCCCGAGATGCGCCAGGACATCAGTTCCGTCGAAGCCATCGTCGGCGAACATTCCCGCCTGATCGGCGTCAGCGCCAAAGACGTCTCGCTCTTCCACAATACCGGCCTCAACCTTCTTGCCGTCAGCCGCCGCGACAGGCGCATCACCGAGCGTCTGGGCGAGATCAAGATCCGCAACGGCGACGTCGTGGTGCTGCAGGGCGACTTGCAGAAGCTGCCGGATCTCTTGCGCGAATGGGGCTGCCTGCCGCTGGTCGAACGGGAATTGAAGCTCGGCAACGCCCGCAACGGCATGATCCCCGTCATCATCCTGCTGGCGACGATGGCGGCGACGGCCTTTGGCGGCATTCCCGTCGCGACGGCATTTTTCGCCGCCGCCTTTCTGATGGTGGTCACCGGGTCCATTCCCTTGCGCGAAGTCTACCATCATCTCGACGCGCCCATCCTGATCATGCTGGCCGCCCTCATCCCGATCAGCGATTCGCTCAGAACCACCGGAACGACCGAAATCATCGCCGACCTCCTGTCGCGCACCGCCGAGGTGCTGCCGCCATTCGGCGCTCTGGCATTGATCCTGGTTGCGGCCATGGCGGTGACGCCGTTTTTGAACAATGCAGCGACCGTTCTGGTCATGGCGCCGATTGCTGCGACCTTTGCCGCCAAGCTCGGCTATCGGCCCGACGCCTTTCTGATGGCGGTGGCGATCGGCGCCGGCTGCGATTTCCTCACGCCGATCGGCCACCAGTGCAACACGCTGGTGATGGCGCCGGGCGGATATCGATTTGGCGACTATGCGCGATTGGGCCTGCCGCTCTCGCTCATCGTCGTGCTGGTCAGCGTGCCGGCCCTGCTGGCCGTCTGGCCGATCTGACCCCAGGGCTGAGCTGGGGGTGGTTCAGGCTGCGCCGTCGCGCAGCCTGACAGTATTACTTCCACTGCGTCCCGTCGGCGCCGGCGCAGCCATAGGGTGGCAGAGACGTGGCGAAGGTGGTTTTCAGCTTGGCGCAGCCCCAGCTGTTGATCGGGCCGGGCATGGCATTGTTGAGCGTGATGCCGATTTCATCATAGGGGCTGTCGGTGTTGCTGACATAGCGATACCAGCGAAAACCGGTAAAGACGACGGCGGCCAGAGCGATGACCAGCAGCAGGCGAAGCAATTTTCTCATCATATTTCCTTTAAGTGCAAACGCCGCCGTTTAGAGCACGTCGCGCAAAGGTGCGCAGCGGTTTTGCGACAACGACATGCGCTAAAACAATGGCCCAAAGTACGAGAAGCGAATCTGAAAGATCGCGACGCGCTTTGCTCCGGCCGGATGCCGGGCGCGGCAATTCTGCGGCGTCTTTTGCGCCTCCTGAAAAGCGGCGCGCGCTGTGGTAGCAATCTGAAACACACCGGGGGCGCAATCGATTCTATGACGGGATCTGCAATGACCATCGAAGCGGCACGCAATCCGCATCCCATCTATTTCATCGGCGCTTTTGCGACCGGTGGGCTTCTGACATTCATGGTGCATCTCAATGGGGAACTGGCACGATACGGCAATCCGCTGTTCTCATCCTGGACCGCTCACGGCACAGGCATGGTCGCCGCCGTCATTCTTCTTTTGGCGCTCTACCGCCGACGCAGACCGATGGCGGGAAAAACCGGCCGCGCACCTTTGTGGGCCTATCTCGGCGGGGTATCCGGCGCCGCAACGGTCATTCTGACCTCGACGACGGTCAACTCGCCGCTCGGGCTCTCCGGCACCCTGGCTTTGGGGCTGGCGGGCCAGGTCGCCTTCAGCCTGGCGGCCGACAGCTGGGGATTGTTCGGTCTGCCGAAACGGCGTCCGGATATCAGAGATATCGCCGCGCTCGGCCTGGTCGTCACCGGCGGCGCCCTAATCATCCTGTTCGGGCGAGGTGGAGCATGATGGTCTTCATTCTCCTGGCATGCCTTGGCGGCGTGCTCGTCGGCCTCAGCCGCCAACTCAATGGGCGGTTGAGCATCTCTACCACGCCGCTGATCGCATCCTTCTGGAACCATGCCGTCGGCTTTGCCGTCCTCACCTGCCTCGGCCTCTTTGTCGGCGGCTTGCTTCCGGCAGGCGCCGCCGAGGCGCCCTGGTATATTATCTCGGCGGTCCGATCGGCGTCGTCTTCGTGGCGGCGGGCAGCTGGGCGATCGCGCGCATCGGCGCGGTCAATGCAGCCCTGCTGATCATTGGCGGCCAGATGGTGACCGGGGTGGCTTTCGATTATCTCAGCGCCGTGCCAACATCGTTCTGGGCGAACGCGACCGGAATTGTTCTGATCATCGCCGGAATGACGGTCAGCCGCAGCCGACGCAAAACCGGCGGCTCGCGATAGCCGACAGCAATGCTGCCGGCGTTGCCAGAAACAGCGGATGTTCTCGGAATTTACAGGCTGGTTCGTTCGTCCAGGGTAGAAAGAGCGTCCTGCAGTCTCAGCGCCGCCAATGCCTTCGTCGCCTCATCCGGAGACCATCCCGCCTCCAGCGCCGCGGCCAGCACCAGCGATTCCGTTTGAAGCTCGAGCTTCTCGTAAAGCGGCTCGATGGCTTCGCGCGCTGTGACGAGGTGCTGATCCGGTGGAGTGATCGATGTCGCGGCAACCGTAGGCATAATGCTCCTCCTATTGAACGCTAAGGTTCGAAACCCATTAGGGGCATCCTTGTTCCGTCTTGTTTCGTTTCACATCGCCTTTTTGGCCTTCGGGCGGCGTTGCGAAAAAAGACGATACCACATATGGCGAAATTTCCTCCACCTTAGAAATGCGCGAACGAGAATTGCCGGCGGGATCTTCCTGTGATCGCCGATCGTCCCCTGCCGGGTGACCGGCGCGTTCGGATCGAGCACAAAGGCGACCAGGATGCTCGGGGCCGCCGCTTCGACCTCGAGCCTGCCACCGGATAAAGCCAGCCCCTGCTCGCCTTCGGCGAAGGTCTGCGCACCGGCGACGACGGAACCTGTGAAGACGTAGAAAGAGAGGTCCCGGCCCTGCCGATAGGGGAATTCCACCCTTGCGCCCGCCTCCAGCCGGATGTCGAAGACGTCGACCGTGCTGCGGACATAAAACGGCGCACCTTCTCCCTGCGGTCCGACCAGGTGCCGCCAGGTGTTTGCCGCGGCCGCCGGGACCGGTCCGCACTGGATCTTCGGCTCGAGATCGGCTGCGCGGGGTCGAATAAGAATCTGCAGCATCCGCAGCGGCGGGTCGGATGCCAGCGTCTCTTCGGAATGCCAAAAGCTTGCTCCGGCATTCATCACCATCAGGTGGTCGCGGTCGATCACCAGCCGGCCGGTGGCCCTGTCGTCGTGACGCATGACGCCGTCGGGCACCCAGGAAATGATCTCGTCGTTCCGGTGCTCGTGCATCGCGATCTGCCGGCCGGGATCAAGAAGGGATTCCACGACCATGGCGAGCGGGCCATGGCCGTGATCGGTCGGCCTCGGCTTCAGCCATCCCGGCATATTGACATGCGCGACGAAGCCGCCCGCATCCCGCACCACGAAGGTTCGTTCGCCCTTGAGCAGCATCGCATCCTCCATGCTTGCAAGGCGATTATGCAGCAGAAGGGGGCATCAATGCCATCGCTGACCGGCAATGTCATCGGTCCGTCGTAAGCCGGAAGGTGGACGGACGGCGAAGATGCCTTTCCCGCCCGCCGTCATCCAAGCCACGCCCCTCTCAGGCAAGATATTTCGTAAACCAGTCGACCGTTCGCTGCCAGGCGAGCTTGGCCGCCGCTTCGTCGTAGCGCGGTGTGGAATCATTGTGGAAGCCGTGGTTGACGTCGGGATAGACATAGGCCTCGTAGGTTTTTTGAGAGGATTTCAGCGCCGCTTCATAGGCCGGCCAGCCTTCGTTGATGCCCTTGTCCAGCCCGGCATAGTGGAGAAGCAGCGGCGCCTTGATCTTCGGCACGTCCTCGGCGCGCGGCTGCCTGCCGTAGAAGGGCACGGCGGCGGCAAGTTCGGGATAGGCGACGGCCGCAGCATTGGCGACGCCGCCGCCGTAGCAGAAGCCGGTGATGCCGACCTTGCCGGTGGTGAGATCGCTTTTCATCAGAAATTCGACGGCCGCGAAGAAGTCGTTCATCAGCTTTTGCGGGTCGACCTTCTGCTGCAGTTCCCGGCCCTTTTCGTCGTTGCCGGGATAGCCTCCGACCGAGGTCAGGCCATCCGGCGCCAGGGCGATGAAACCGGCCTTTGCCACACGCCGCGCCACGTCCTCGATATAGGGGTTGAGGCCTCTGTTCTCGTGCACGACCACCACGGCGGCGACTTTGCCGGCGGCGTTTTTCGGGCGGACGAGATAGCCGCGGACCTCTCCGTTTCCTTTCGGCGAGGGATAGGTGATGTATTCGGCTGTTATATCGGGATCGGTGAATTCGACCTGGGTCGCCAGCGCATAATCGGGGCTCAGCGACGAGAGAATGGCGGCTGCCGTCAGCCCGCCGACGGCGAATTTGCCGGCCCGGTCGAGAAACTCGCGTTTGGTGATCTTCCCATGCGCGTAATAATCGTAGAGTTCGAGAAGTTCCTGCGGGAAATCCTTGGCTGTCATGCGGGTCATGGTGGCTCCTCCTGGCCTCGGTTTCTCACAGCATCCTACACACGTAAACTCGCGGTTCTTTTCAACATTTCGCGAGATTGGCGTGAGGCCCGAATTCGCCTCCCGCCTCAGGCGCGTGCGGGCGCTCCCATGCTGCAATCCGCGTCCGGCCGGTCGCGGCGCGCAATCGGCAGCCGCCTACCGATCTATGAAAATAAATTTCATGCTCGCGCTGTGAGGCCCGTTTTCTATTGACGCCTCTCGTTTTTTGTCCCAACTTAAAGAAAATAAATTACCTAAACTGGGAACTTGATCGGCATGAAAGTGGGAATCATCGGGCTCGGATTCCGGCTCGGCTATCTCGGCTACGTTTTCAAAGCGATCGATAGCAGCTTCGACATTGTCGGCTATGTGGATCCGGATCCTGCCGGGCTTCCCGGATTGACGGAAAAGGGAATTTCGGTCGGCAAGGCCTATGGCTCGCCGCAGGAGCTGCTCGCTTCCGAAAAGCTCGATCTGCTGATGATCGGCTCCCCCAATCACCTGCATCTCGATCATATCAGGCTCGGGCTGCAAGCTGGCCTCAAGGTCTTCTGCGAAAAGCCGATCGTCACATCAATCGCCGAAAGCATCGAGCTCGCCCATCTGATGGCGAAGTTCGGTCACGAGCGGCTGATGGTCGGTCTGGTGCTGCGCTACTCCCCGCTCTACAAGGATCTGCGCGCCATCCAGGCCCAGGGCAAACTCGGCCAGATCGTCTCGATCGAGGCTTCCGAGCATATCGAGCCCTATCACGGCGCCTTCTTCATGCGCGACTGGCGCCGCTACGAGCGCTATTCCGGCAGCTTCATGCTGGAGAAATGCTGCCACGACCTCGACCTTTATAATGGCGTCGTCGGCGCCAGGCCGGAGCGGGTCGCCAGTTTCGGCGGCCGCAAGAGCTTCATTCCGGCCAACGACCCGGCGCGCGAAGGCATCAACGATCTCGAGCTTTTCCACCGCAAGCCGAGCGGCTGGATGGGCTCCGACAAGGTCTTCGACAGCGATGCCGATATCATCGATTACCAGGTGGCGATCGTCGAATATGAAAACGGCGTCGGCATGAACTTCCACACCAATCTGAACGTGCCCGACCAGTTCCGCCGCTTCGCCATCATGGGCTCGCGCGGCATGGCCGAAGGCGATTTCGTGCGCGGCTATCTCGACGTGCATGAACAGCTGACGGGCAACAAGGTGGTGGAAAACAAGTATGCCGCCACCGAACTCTCCCAGCATTACGGCGCCGACGAACAGATGGCGAGCGACCTCTTGGAAAGCGTGCGCACCGGGCTCGAACTGCCCGTGTCCACGCTGAACGCGCTCGAGGCCGGCATTCTCGCCTTGGCGATGGACGAAGCGAGGATGAAGAAAACCGTCGTCGACCTGCGTCCGATCTGGGACCGCTTCGACGAGGCCCTTCACGCAAGAGCGGCTTGAGGACGGCGGCAAGATGAGTGTTCAAAGAAGCGCCTTCATCTTCGCCTGGATCCTCCTCCTTCCGGCCGTTCTCTACGTTCTCGCCATCGTCGCCTATCCCCTCGTCGATACCTTCATTCTCTCCTTCACCGATGCGTCGCTGAAGAAGACCACCAACTGGGTCGGCTGGGTCAATTACGAGAAGATCTTCAACGCCACCTTTGCCGAAGTCATCTTCCGCACCTTCGTCTGGACCTTCTTCTCGGTCGCGCTGAAAATGGTGATCGGCACCTTCGGCGCAACGATGCTGAATGCCGCAGTGCCCGGCCGCTCGCTGTTCCGGCTCCTGACCATGCCGCCCTGGATCGTGCCGATGGCGATCGGCATCTTCATGTGGGGCTGGATGTATAATGGCCAGTTCGGGATGATATCGGGCGTCTTGCAGCGCTTCGGTCTCGTCGACGGTCCGGTCGCCTTCCTCGCCTATGGCAGCACCGCCTTCTGGGCGACCATCGTCACCGATGTCTGGATCGGCGTGCCGCTGGTGACGATCTACTTCCTGGCGGCGATCCAGTCGATCCCGAAGGATCTCTACGAGGCCGCCTGGACCGACGGCGCCGGCCGCTGGTACCGCTTCCGTCGCATCACCCTGCCGCTGATGGTGCCGGCGATCATCACCATGTCGATGCTGTCGCTGATCGCCACCTTCAACTCGTTCGACATTATCTGGATCCTGACCCAGGGCGGCCCGAGCGGCGAAACGACGACGATGATCATCGACACCTATCAGACCGCCATCGGCTCGAAGAAATACGGGGAAGGGGCGGCGCGCGCCGTGTTGATCTGCATCTTCCTGTCGCTCTTCTGCTTCGCCTATTTCCGCGTCACCCGCCGCCTCAACCCGGAGAAGCGCGCATGAGCAGTCCCGCCATGATCGACCGTTACCGCTGGTGGGAGATCATCCTGATCTATTGCGGCATCGCGCTGTTTCTGTTCTTCGTGCTGGCGCCCTTCTTCGAAGGTTTCATGGTGTCGCTGAAGCCGCTCAGCCAGCTCTTCTCCTCCCCCTACCGCTTCTGGCCGGAGAACGGTTCCTTCGAGGCCTACCGGACGATGTGGGTCAGCGTTCCCGGTTTCGGGCGCTATATCTTCAACTCCTTCTTCATTTCGATCATCGTCACGCTGATCGTGCTCTGCCTTGTCATTCCAGCGGCTTATGCCTTCGCCAAGTTCGAATTCAAGGGCATGGGCATCCTGCTCGGCGCCTTCCTGACGGTGAACATGTTCTCCGGCGCCGTGCTGCTGATCCCGCTCTTCCGGCTGATGCGCAGCATGGGCGTGCTCAACACCTATCTCGCCATGATCGTGCCGGGTGTCGCCTTCCTGATCCCCTCGGCGATCTGGCTGCTGCGCACCTACATGATCCGTATCCCGCAGGAGCTCAACGAGGCCGCCTACATGGATGGCGCCAGCCATTTCTACACGCTGCGCCGCGTCATCCTGCCGATTGCGATGCCGGGGATCATCGTCGTCGCCATCACCACCTTCATCGGCGCTTACGCCCAGCAATTCATCTTCGCGCTGACCTTCAACTCGAAGACCGAATACATGCCCCTGCCGGTGGGTCTCTTTGCTTATTTCGGCAAGCAGGAGGTCATCTGGAACGAACTGATGGCGGCTTCCTTCGTCGGCATCGCGCCGGCGATGGTCGTCATCTTCTTCCTTCAGCGCTACCTTGTCGGCGGGCTGACCGCCGGTGCGGTGAAACAATAAGATCAAGAAACGAGTGAACAGCTAACACAAGAACGGGAGTCACGACGTGAGCATAACAATCAAGACAGGCCTTATGGCGCTCGCTTTGCTTGGTTCGACGGCATTGACCGCGGTCACTGCCCATGCGGCCGACAAGGAAATCAGCTGGATCTATTGCGGCGACACGATCGACCCGGTCCACACCAAATACATCAAGCAGTGGGAAGAAAAGAACGCAGGCTGGAAGATCGCGCCCGAAGTCGTCGGCTGGGCGCAGTGCCAGGACAAGGCAACGACGCTGGCCGCCGCCGGCACGCCGGTCGCCATGGCCTATGTCGGCTCGCGCACGCTGAAGGAGTTCGCCCAGAACGATCTGATCGTTCCGGTGCCGATGACCGATGACGAGAAGAAGACCTATTACCCCCACATCGTCGACACGGTGACCTTCGAGGGCAACCAGTGGGGCGTTCCGATCGCCTTCTCCACCAAGGCGCTCTACTGGAACAAGGATCTCTTCAAGCAGGCCGGCCTCGATCCCGAGAAACCGCCGAAGACCTGGGCCGAAGAAATCGAGATGGCAAAGACCATCAAGGAAAAGACCGGCATTCCGGGTTATGGCCTCTCCGCCAAGACCTTCGACAACACCATGCACCAGTTCATGCATTGGGTTTACACCAATAACGGCGCGGTGACCGATGCAGACGGCAAGGTCACGCTCGACAGCCCGCAAATCCTCGCCGCGCTGAAGGCCTATAAGGACATCGTCCCCTACTCCGAGGAAGGCCCGACGGCCTATGAGCAGAACGAAGTCCGCGCCATCTTCCTCGACGGCAAGGTCGCGATGATCCAGGCCGGCTCGGGTGCGGCCGACCGCCTGAAGAAGACGCAGATCAGCTGGGGCATCACCACGCTGCCGCTCGGCCCCGATGCCAAGGGCCCGGGCACGCTCTTGATCACCGACAGCCTGGCGATCTTCAAGGGCTCCGGCGTCGAGGACAAGGCGACCGAGTTCGCCAAGTTCATCACCTCGCCGGATGTCCAGTCGGAATACGAGCTGCAGGGCGGCGCCGGCCTCACGCCGCTGCGTCCCTCGGCAAAGGTCGATGAGTTCGTCGCCAAGGATCCCTATTGGAAGCCGCTCATCGAGGGCATCAGCTATGGTGGTCCCGAGCCGCTCTTCACCGACTATAAGGGCTTCCAGAACTCGATGATCGAGATGATCCAGTCGGTTGTGACCGGCAAGGCCGAGCCGGAGGCAGCACTGAAAAAGGCGGCCGGCGAAATCGAGGCCTTCAAGTAAGCTATCTCTCTGGGGTCGCGGCAAAAGCCGCGGCCCCTCCCCTCTATCGAATGTGCGACGAAGGCCGCCGGCGGAGACAGATTTTTGGGACAGCTCCTTCTCAACAAAGTTCAGAAATTCTACGGCGACTACGAAGTTCTGAAGGGCGTGCAGCTCGAGGTGAGGAATGGCGAGTTCGTCGTCTTCGTCGGGCCGTCGGGCTGCGGCAAATCCACCCTGCTGCGGATGATCGCCGGCCTCGATGCGACGACGGCGGGCGATATCGTCATCAACGGCGTCAGGGTCAACGACCTGCCGCCCGTCAAGCGCGGCATCGCCATGGTGTTCCAGTCCTACGCGCTCTATCCGCACATGACGGTTTTCGAAAACATCGCCTTCCCGCTGCGCGTCGAGAAGATGGAAGAGACAAAGCTCAAAGCCAGAGTGGAGAATGCGGCGCGCATCCTGCACCTCGAGGAGCGGCTGCAGCAGAAGCCCGGCATGCTTTCCGGCGGTCAGCGCCAGCGCGTCGCGATCGGCCGCGCCATCGTGCGCGAACCGAAGATCTTCCTGTTCGACGAGCCGCTCTCCAACCTCGACGCAGCACTCCGCGCCGACATGCGCATCGAGCTTGCCAAGCTGCACCGACAGCTGAAGGCGACGATGATCTATGTGACGCACGACCAGGTCGAAGCCATGACCATGGCTGACCGCATCGTCGTGCTCGACGCCGGCAATATCTCGCAGACCGGCGCGCCGCTGGAGCTCTATCACAAGCCCGCCAACCAGTTCGTCGCCGGCTTCATCGGCAACCCGAAAATGAATTTCCTGCCCGTCACCTGCAAGAGCGTCAGCGCCGCCGGCGTCGAAGTCGAGTATCGCGGCCAGACCGCCCTCCTGCCGGTGACGCCACGCGACGGCATATCAGGCAAGACCCTGACGCTCGGCATCCGCCCGGAGCATATCCAGCTCAACGGCGGCGACATCGTCTTCACCGTCACCCCGACCGTGATCGAACGCCTCGGCGCCAATACGGTCGCCTACGCCTCGCTCAACGGCGAGGCCGAGAACTTCTGCGCCATGCTCCCCGGCAGCGTCGGCATCCGTGCCGACGCGCCTGTGCCAACCGGCATCAATGCCGCCGATTGCCACCTCTTTGACGAGGCAGGCATTGCGTTTGAGCGGCGGGTGGAGCTGACCGAAATCGATATGAACGTGATCAACCCGACGGCTGCTTGAAGTGGCGGGCTTTGTGTTGCGGTTCGGCCTGCCGGGGGGGCGGTTCCTGGTGCGAAACGACACCCCCAGCAATTGCGGCTGCCCGGCGGCCGGAGTTCGGGGCATTTTCACTCTACGAACGTCGTTGGACAATCTCCTGCAGATGGCAGAGTCCGGCTCATTGCGGACAAGGTTGTCACCGGACGATATGGCTGCATTGCGCTTCCATTTCGGTCATTCCAACATCCAGACATATTTCTCATTTGCAGCCTGTGGGCCTGATGTCGTCAGCCCAGTTCGTTGTCGATTGCCTCTAGCCTCTCTACTACCAGCGTCAGCCGGGCGCGGCTTTCCCCACTTGTCTGCTTAATAAGCTTTTTAGCTTCCGCATAAAGCCGTTCCCGCTCCGCCACGAGTCTGCCATGCCGGGATTCCGAATTCCTGATTGTATCGAGCTTCAGATCGACGATCATTTGCTGGGCTTCAGCCTCTCGCCCCGATCCTTGAATAACGGAATAGACAGGCCCTTTACGCTTCAGAACGCAGTCGCTCATGCTGTCAAAATACGGATGAGGCCATCTGAATGGTGCCGCCGCTTGAGAAAAATGGACAGGGTTCGCCTTGCCTTTGACGACAAGATCGCGTGTCCCTTTCTCGACATTGCACCCCTGACATGACAGCACTAGGTTCGTCGCCGTGAACGCGAACTTGCGGTAAGCAGCGCGGGACTTGTCGAGATAGTGCTCGATGTGTTCAGACACGTTGCGGCGCTCCGGGACGATGAGCCGCTGGCAATAGGGGCAAATCTCATCCTGCTCAGCCTTCAGAACTTTCCTGATTAGGTCTTTCAGGGGCTTGAGCGAGGGGTCGCTCCACTTGATCGTACCGGCCAGATAGTCGGCAATGGGTTTTTTAAAAGTCGTCCGCTTCACGATAGTCCTGGCCACCGGTCTCAATCGCGCCATGCCGGTCAAAACTCCAGAATGGTTCCGACGATCTTGGCAAGCGGATCGTCGGGCGTAAAGTCCAGCTTCATGGCGCGCAGTTCAGTCTGCGCAACCTTGAAGTCCTCGCCTTCCGCATCATTGCGGGCGATCAGACCGAGGCACTTGTTGATGATGCCGGCAACCTCCCGCGATCGTGCGGAATAAAGATGAAACTGTTCGCGCAACACGGTGTCGCTTGCTCGGCCGAATAGATCCGCACGTTGCCACGCTTGGCCAGCAGGTAGGTCACAGATATGGACGTTGCCGTTGCGGACACTGCTCGCAATCAAAGGGGAGTGCGTTGCGATAATCAAGGTCGCGTTTAGGACCTGATCCTCCGCGACCTCGGCCAGGTCCTTTACGATGCTTAGTTGCCACTCCGGATGGAGCGAGTTTTCCGGCTCGTCGTAAAAGACTGTGCAGCGCTCGCTTCCACAGTAGATGAAGCCTAGGATCGCCAGCGCATATTGTCTCTCGCCGGAACTGAGATCGCCGAGCCCAAAAGGCTTGCCGCCACGGAAGAAGCGCATGTCTGACAACCGGATGTCGCCAGAGGCAAGGCGGCCGATATATTGCTCGATGCGCCCCAGGTCATTCGTCGGCTTGAGAAGATTGCATACCAATTCAGGGTCCATAGTGTCAGGAGCTTTGGAATGATCCAATCTTCGTTCGCTGAACCGGAACGCGACATCTGGTTGGAAGTTCAAGCGATCCAACGCGCGCGCTACCGACCACAGCAAGAGCGGCGCCTTCAGATTGCGAAGGATGTAGTGACATAGGACACGAAACGGGGCTGTGCCCGAAACCATGTTGTTGTTGACCTTGTTGCCAAGGTATACGACGTTCCAATCAGAGGCCTTCGCCTTATAGATAAGTGGCGGGTATTTGTCGTACATCGTGCCCGACAGACAAAGCAGCCGCTCAGTTTTCGGCCGACCGCTAATTTGCGATTGCCGTATCTCCTTGGTCGCATAGGCGAAGAAGCGTGATTTGCCCGACCCGTTCTTCCCGGTAACGAAGTAAACATTGCCGGGCTTGATCGAATTCAGAAGCGCGTCGAACTTTCGCTCTTCAGCTTTGTCGGTCACCGGGATCATTTACAACCCTCTATCCTGCAACCTTGCCGCCTTATGGCAGGTCTTGCTTTTGCGAACGCAATCGAGCCGTGAGACCCCGGCCTCTAGACACGTTATGTTTGCTTTTGCTCTAATTTTTGAGACGAATCAATAACAGACGCTCGTAGAGCGGAACATGGCCGTTATTGCCCGACGCGCCATGTCGGCGCGGCTGTTTTGCGCCCCCCCGTTCCGGTCGTCCAGGGTCGCTCTGCGACTTCCCGAAAGCTGCCGCGTCTTCAAACCCGTAGGGAGATCATCCGACCATCGAGAAGGCAGGTAGCCAGCGAGCTGCATCCGCCGCAATCGGCATGGCAGATGCCGGCCTGAGCAACTTCCCCCACGGCCACAAGAATCCCAGCAAAGCGCTACTCGAACATCTTGGGCTGTAGGTGCCGAAAGTAATTTGTGACGAGGGAAGGCAACGTCTGCTGATACGCACCTGTGGGTAAGCCACGGACTCCGACAACCGAAAGAAATCAATGGCCATTTCACTGTTGGGCATAATCACCCGCTATTGACTTCCGTATGGCACCGCAGAACTTGAGCGAGAATCGATTTCTGCAGGGTTAGCAAGGCGTTGCTATTGCACCAACTCGCGTTTTGGTCCTAACTGCGAAGCAGCAAGCAGCTTTTCATCATATTCTTTTGGTGAGAGGTCTGCGCAGCAACCGGGCGCAGGAGTGCCCTTCATCAAAGTTCGATGGAGGACGCTGATGGGTGCCAAGACCCTTCGTGAAATTATAATGTTCGGTGTACCCGCGATCATCGCCCTGATGATGGTCGGGGCGGCGATATATCTTGCCATTTGGACAGACAAGGAAATTCCCGGTTTCCTGGTCAACTCCTTGGGTACTATACTGGGTTATTATTTCGGCCTCGGTGTGAAGGCGGGACTGGATGGACGTGGTGACCAAGAGCGCGGTTGACGGTGAGGATATCCCTGATGCTGACGAAACCGAGGTGCGGATTAACAGTTTGGTTTGGATTACCTCCCTGCGAGACGCAGAGAAGGGTGTCACAGACCGTATCCTCGAAGACCTCGAACCACATCTGGATAAGCTTGGAATCGGCGTCACTCGCTTCGAGCCGAAGTCCCGAGATGACCTCTATGCATTCCTCGACATGCTTCGCGAAAAGGCAGAAAGTTCGTTCCGTCCGATCATTCACCTAGATATGCACGGTCACGCTGACGATGGCCTCCACGTCGTGGCAAGCGGTGAGAACGCGCCTTGGCCGCATATGGTCGAGCTGTTACGCGAGATCAACGTGGCCACGACCAACAATCTTTGCGTAATTTCCTTGGCGTGTTTCGGATTTCATATTTTGAAAGACTTGGATTTCAGCAAGCCCACGCCATTTTACGCGCTTGTCGGGTCTGATCGGGAAATCGCTGCCGGCGATATCGAAGAACGGGCAATGCGGTTCTACAAGCGGGTGTTTGAGGTCCAAGATCTAGCAACAGCCTGCGAAGAGGTCTGGCAGGATTCTCCGCGGCTTTGGCTGGCCGAAAAGTACCTGTTCGAAGTACTGGTGAATTACTTGCTCAAGACAACTAAGGGCCAGTTCCTCCGCGTACGGCGTGAGAGAGCCCTAACCTTTGCGAGAGAGCAGGGATTGCCTGCGAGCGAAATGAAAGGGTATCGCCGATGGGTTAGGGAAAACCTGAAGCCAAATCCCAACCTCATCCACAAATACGGAAAGCTTTTTTTCATCGGGCGGCCGGTTGTCTTCACACTCAGACAGCTCAAAGACGCCGCCGATCTGTTTGAGAAGAAGCTCAAAAGGACACGACACAGGCCGGGCTACGAGCCACATTTCATGCTCAATCGGCACTAGCAAGTTGCTCAAACGCCGTCGATTGTCTTGGACCGTAGGCGCGGAGTGAGACGCGTGGGGACCAATGCCGTACAAGAAGATAAGGTTCACTGCCATTGAGCGCTGGGTGGGTTTTTCCGTCCATGGCAAGAAATGCTATATCGACAGCCATCCTATCGACCTGCTGTCGATGCAAGTTGACCACATTATCCCTGAGTTTCTTCTCGCTGAGCCAGAAAGACTTGCAGATGCGGGAGCACGTATGCTGGCCTTTATCGCGAAATCATGAATGCGCCAATTCGCCTGACGCCCACCTTGGTATTGAGACCTGCCGGCTTCTATTAAGTCCAAACAAAAGGCCACGAAGGGCCTATGTCCGCTTTCGCGTTGCGTGCTCCAGTAGCAGACCGTCCGCTCCCGGCCCCTTTTTGTCAGAAATAATCCAGCAAGATCGCCCTCTTACCGAAACATTTCGTCTCTCCGGGCCATGATCCGAGCATTCCGGCGAGAAATGTGTCATAGCGGATCCCGACAAACCAAAAACGTTGGCCATGATCGACATCGTCATGACGATACTCAATGGGTTATTGCAAACGCTTAGTCCTAAGGGTACCTCCCGAGAAGAGAGGCAACGAACCCCGCGAAATTTCGTCACGACGTACGACGCCAATGCGCCAGTTGAATACGAAACACGGGCGGTCGCATTCTTCGATATCCTCGGCTGGGGGCAGGCCGTCGAGAATTCGGACACGGACCCTAAGCTCCGGCAAAAGTTATTGAATGCGGTATGGTCGTTCGCGGCACGAGCGCAAGACTATGTTGAGACGGAGACTGCGGACCATCCTTCGCGGGATGAATATTCGCAATTTTCCGATAGCGTGATTGTCTCTTTTCCATACATTGATTATCGCGACCTTTTCCGGCTGCTGAAATTTGTTACGGAATTCCAGGCCAGCATGGTCATGCTTGGGCTGCCGCTACGTGGGGGAGTGACTGTGGGGTCGCTCTTCCACACAGATGCCATCGCTTTCGGACCTGCGATGAATCGTGCCTATCATCTCGAAAGCAAGGTCGCGAAGATGCCTCGGGTTATCATCGACCGAGCGCTCGACGATGATGTTCAAGCGGCGGCCTCCGGCTTACCCAAACATTGGCATTTTGTCGTCCGCGGCGACGACGGCTATTACGAAACGGATTTCCTGACCGCCTACGCGATGACTGAAAAGCTAGCGCAGATTATCGAGCGCAAAATCGACACTTGGATCGAGCAGTATCGCAACGACGAAGGCACACTCGCGAAGTATCTATGGCTAAGGGCTCGCTGGGACGCCGCCAAAGCCGACGCAGGAGAGCGGATCAATACGAGAAACGAGTTCCACACTGCCCACAATGCAAAGCGCGGCGGCCGCAGTCGGGTTAATTGGCTAGCCCGCTGGTTGCGATAACCCAATCGCGTCAGGGACCGCTAGCTTGGTTTTACGGTGCTCCGAAATTGACGTATTTGCTGAGGCAGGGTTTCGCGCCAATGACCCCCTTCGGATCGGCGTAGGAGGTTAGTTTAGGATTTGAGATGGTGTGGTTGCGACCGCACCCTTCGCGACGCTACTCGAACTGCTGTTCTCAGCCGGCACAACATGTCCGCCATTGGCGCGATCCTGCCATGCCGTCTGTCGGCCCAAAGCAGACACCCGCCTGTAGCGCCTATCTCTGCCACTGGTCCAAGGCCATCCGCAACGCGCACGTTTTGCGAATCAGCGACCGCATCCTTACTGACACCGTGATCGCGAGCCCGAGCCCCCAACAACCGCGGCCTTCGGCGTTCAGAGCCCATTCCGCCCTTAACCGGAACCGGCGCCTACCATACGAGCCCGCGGGCCGCGACTTCCTCGACACGGGTCACCACGCCACCCCGATGAAACACCATCGTGTCGAACAGGTTGGACACCACACAGGTGTGGTTCGGGATGATGAAGAGCTTTTCGCCGATCTGCGGCCGGGGGCCGGTGCAGTTTGAGAGATCGATCACCCCGTGTTCTTCCGAGAGGCTGGTGATCCGCGCCTCGGGATAACCGACGATCAGGCCGTAATCGCTGAAGCCCTGGAGATCCGAGGTCAGCGCCTTCGAGCCGGCATCGATGACGGCGCGGTCGGCGGTCGGGCGGGAGACGACGGTGGCGAGCACGTGCATGGCGCAATCGTCCTCGGTGCAATGGCCCATGCGCACCATCTGGCGGTCGTTGTAGATATAGGTGCCGGCGCGGTGTTCGGTGGCGGAGGGCACGAGGTGCGCCTCGAACAGGCTCGGCGTTCCGCCATTGCTGACGATCGGGCAGGCGATGCCGTCGGATTTCAGGCGGTCCAGCGTCTCGGTGATGAAGGCCTCCACGGCGGCGGCCGATTGCGGTTTGGGATAGGTGACGATGCCGCCGAAGGTGAGGCCGTCGGCGGCGGCGATGCGCCTGGCGAGCGAGGCGGCCTCCTCTGGTGTCTGCACGCCGCAGCGGCCGCCGCCGGTGTCGCATTCGACAAGAACGGTCAGCGGCTTGTGGCCGGAGAAATGCGCGGCGAGCCCGTCGACCGTCTGTTCGCTGTCGGCGACGACCTTCAGCGCCGGGATTTTCTCGTTCAGCTTCGCCAGGCGCTCGAGCTTCTGCTGCCCGAGGATGTTGAAGGTGATCAGGATGTCGCCGAAGCCGGCTGCTGCAAAGACCTCGGCCTCTGTAACCTTCTGGCAGTTGATGCCCTTGGCGCCGGCGGCGACCTGGGCGACGGCGAGCGCCGGGATCTTGTGCGTCTTGATATGCGGGCGGAAGTTCAGCCCGTGCTGATCCATATAGGATTGGACGCGGGCGATGTTGGCAGCCAGCCGGTCTTCGTCGATCACCGGGCGCGGCGTCGAGAGATCGTCGATCCTGTCTCCTGCCCTGGCGACGACGGCAAAGCTGGCATCATGCATCTAGGCGGCTCCGCGTTCTCGTCCGTGTGGATCGGCCACGATCGGCCAGATTGTCTTCGGCGCCCGCCGGTATGGCGTCGTCGCCGGATTATTGGGATAGGGCGTTCCGGCGGAGCAGTAAAGGATCTCCGCGGCGATCCTGGAGAAGGAGGCGAAGAAGTGATTGGTGGATTTGATCACCAGGATCTTCTGCTTCTCGGGATCGATGCCCATCACCGAAAACAGGCTGGGATCGAAGCTCTGAGCGCGCGTCGAATTGAGGATGATGTCGATGCCGTCGAGCACGATATGGGCGGCATCGCCGAAGGGCGCGAGGCTCTCGCCGAACTGCATCTCGGCATTTTTCACCAGCTTGACGATCTTGACGGTGCCGTCGATCGGATTGCCGGTGCCGGGCGCCGATTTGGCGCCGAAGCGCAGCGGAATTTCCGCCCCCTCGCCTGCAGCAAAACAGATCTGCACCGCCATCGGATCCCAGATGGTGCCGACGGCCGCGCTGCTGACGCCGCGGGCCATCAGCTCGGCGAGAATGACCGTCGCATCCCCGGCCGTGCCGCCGCCCGGATTGTCCCAGACATCGGCGATGACGACCGGCCACGCGGTTGCCTCAATCGCACGCGCGACGGCTTGCCTCTCGTCGATCTGCGGCACCATGAAGGTGCCGCGCTTGGAAAACAGTTCGAGGCCGAGGTCGCGCGCCAAGGCGGCGCCCTTTTCCGGCTTGTCGTCGGTGACGACGAGCAGCTTCGTTCCCATTTCGGGAACGTCGCCGACCATGAAGCCGTGGATCACCGAGATCGAGAGGATCTCCGGATCATCCTTCTCGATCCGCATGATCTTGTCGACGAAGGAGCGCATCGGGTCGCGCGAGGTCGGGAAGACGTCGATCATCCGGCAGTCGAACACCGAGATCGCGGGCTTGACCCGGCCTTCCAGCGTGTCGACGGCGATGCGCCAGAGATCCTCGGCGCGGTCGACGAAATCGGTATGCGGAAATTCCTTGAAATAGACGGCGAAATTAAGCGCCGCGACGCGTTTGGCCGTCAGATGGCTATGCGGATCGAGTTCGGCGCAGATGAGCACGTTGGGGCCGACGATGTCGCGCATGCGCTGGAGAAGATCGCCTTCCGTATCTTCGTATCCGGCCGCCACCATGGCGCCATGCAGGCCCATGACGACGGCATCGACAGGCATGGCCGCGCGAAGCTGCCCGAGGATTTCGTCGCGCAGTTCCTCATAGGTCGCCCGGTTGACGAGGCCGGCGGGATCGGCCCAGGTGGCGGTTCCCTCGATCAGCTCCCAACCCTTTTCTCTGGTGACGCGCCGTCCGACGGTGATCGGCGCGGTGCAGAGCGTCGGTGTCTCAGGATGCTGGCCGGGGGGCGCATAAAGCGAGGCTTCGAATGCGCGGCGATCCACGCAGATCGGAGAGAAAGTATTGGTCTCGGTCGCCAGTGCCGCCGTGAAAATGCGCAAGAAAGTCGCCTTCGTGTTGTCTTCCCGCTTTAGCCCATCGGGTTCGGCAGGTAGCCGGTGAAACCTGAGATCTTCCAGCGCCCCTGGTGCAGCCGGCAATAATAGAGCGTCTGCCATTGCAGCACGTCGCGGGTGCCGTCGGCCCTGGTGATGCCGCCGTCGAATTTCTTGCGGACGAGCGCCATCTCGCCTTCGATCTCGATATCCTCGAGCGTCGTCGTGGTGAAGATCGCCGTGCGCGGATCTTCCGCAAAACGCTGCCCGGCGAAATCCTTTGCCTGCCTCAGCCATTCCTGGCGATAGGCCGCGAGCGTCGGAAAAGCCAGCCGCCACCGATCGGGGCTGACCTGCTTCTGGGCATCGATGCCGATGAAGCCCTCTTCGACGAAATCACGCTCCACCTTCGACCAGTCGGCGGCGAGAAAAGCATCGATATCGCGCGGAACGAGCATTTCCCAGATCGCCTGCCGGGCGCTGTCGGAGGGGAAGGGATTCTGGAAAGGGTCGCGCATATCAGCCCCGGATTGAAATTCTTTTCATAATTCATGTTTTTCACTGGTCAAATTCTGCTTTCTGTGGTCATTTGTCAACTTATCAAGAAAATAATTTGCAAGGACTTCAGCATGCCCATCAAGCGCTATGGCACTGTTCAAACGGGGGCCGGCGGCAAGGCGCTGCCTTTCGCGCGTGCGGTCGAGGCCGACGGATGGCTCTATGTTTCCGGCCAGGTTGCAATGGAAGATGGCGAGATCATCGACGGCAACATCATCGCCCAGACCCACAAGACGATCGCCAATGTTTTGGCTATCCTCGAAGAGGCCGGATACGGCGTCGAGGATGTCGTGCGCGTCGGCGTCTGGCTCGACGATCCGCGCGACTTCTGGACGTTCAACAAGATCTACCAGGAGTATTTCGGCGAGCATCCGCCGGCGCGCGCCTGTGTGCAATCGTCGATGATGGTCGATTGCAAGGTTGAGATCGACTGCGTGGCCTATAAGAAGAAGGGTGCATAAGGAATAAGGGCGGGATAGCGGCTTTGGATATCTTTTCGACATTGCAGGAAGACAAGGGCCGGCTCTCTCCCTCCGAAAGCCGCATCGCCGAGATCATCGTCAACGATTTCGAGTTCGCCGTGAATGCCTCGATCATCGAGCTTGCCGAACGCGCCGAGGTGTCGCCGCCGACCGTCACCCGCTTCTGCCGGCGGCTGGGCTGCGAGAGTTTTTCCGATTTCAAGGTGCAGCTCGCCCGCACCGCGCATATCGGCGTGCGCTATCTGAAGCCGGAATCGAAAAGTACCGATCCGGCCGATGTCGCCCAGGATATCATCACCAAGGCGCAGAACGCGCTGTTTCTGCTGCACCGGTCGCTCGATCTCGCCGCGATCGAAGCCGCCGTTTCGTTTATCGCCAAGGCCGATATGATCTATGCCTTCGGCTCGGGCGGCAATTCGTCGATGATTGCCGACGAGCTGCAGAACCGCCTCTTCCGTCTCGGGCTCCGCATCACGGCAAGTTCCGATCACAGCATGCAGCTGATGATGGCGGCCGCGGCCCGGCCGGGCGACGTGCTGATCGGCTCGTCCTTCTCGGGGCGTAATCTGGAGCTGGTGCGGGCCTTCGAGCTTGCCCGCGACACGAAGGTCAAGACGATCGCGCTCACCCAGACGGAAAGCCCGGTTGCCAAGGCCGCCGAAATCGTCGTGCCGATCGACCTTCCCGAAGGCAATAATATCTATCGCCCGACCTCGACGCGCATCGCCTACCTCGCGACGGTCGATATTCTGTCGAGCCTCGTCGCCTATGCGGTTCAGCCAAAGGCGACGACCACGCTGCGGCGCATCAAGCAGCAGCTCGTCATCCACCGCGACGGCGACGACCGGCAATTGCTTGGAGATTGAGGCTGATGAACGGGAGTCTGGGAAAATGACGAAGTCGATAGCCATCGTGACCGGTGCGGCGGGCGATATCGGCGCGGCGATCGCAGCAAAGCTCGCCGATGACCATGATGTCGTGTTTCTCGCCGATATCGATGCTGCGGCTGCCTCAGCCGTCGCCTCGAAGCTCGGGCCGGCCGATCGCTTCGTCGCCGCCGGGTGCGATGTGACCAGCGAGGCGAGCATATCGGAATTGGCCGGACGCGCCGCCGAAGCCGGCCTGGTGCGAACCCTGGTCAACAATGCCGGTGCGGCCCGCGCCACCAGCCTGCACGAGACGACGCCGGAGATCTGGCGGGCGGACAATGCGCTCAATCTCGAAGCGGCATTCCTGTGTTTCCGCGCCTTCGAGCCGATGCTGAAGGCCTCGAAGGGGTCCGTCGTCAACATCGCCTCGGTCAACGGCATGAATGTCTTCGGGCACCCGGCCTATAGTGCCGCCAAGGCCGGCCTTCTGCATTTCACCCGGCTGGTCGCCGTCGAATACGGCAAGTTCGGCATCCGCTCCAATGCCGTCGCCCCCGGCACGGTGAAGACGCAGGCCTGGGAGAAACGCGCCGCCGCCAATCCGAATGTTTTCGAGGAGGCGCGCCGCTGGTATCCGCTGCAGCGTGTTGTCGATCCGAAAGATGTCGCCAATGCCGTGGCCTTCCTTGCCGGTCCGCTCGCCGCCGCCATTTCAGGCGTCTGCCTGCCCGTCGATTGCGGCCTCACCGCCGGCCAGGCCGAGCTGGCGCGAACCTTTTCGCAGTCGGAACATTACTGAAATTCAGGGCTGCGATCTCCGAGCCGAAACGATAACATGACCTTCCGGACTGCCCGCCGCGGCTGCGCCTGCCGATTTCCCCGACAATTGATGACCCCATGAGCCGCCTCTTCCCCGACGTCTTTCGCAATCCGGCGATCCGCGCCAGCATGATCGCCATTTTCACCTTCGGAATGGCGGGGGCGATGACCGCGCCCTATCGTTCGATCATCGGCATCCGCGAATTGGGCTTGAGCGATGGCCTCTATTCCTTCCTGAGCTTCGCCTCGGCGGCGGTGAACGTCGTCGTCAGCGTCCTGCTCGGCAATCTTGCCGACCGGCTCGGTGAGTATCGATCGGCGATGATCGGCGCCTGCATCTTCGGCATTGTCGGCTACGGCATGGTCTATGCCTTTCCGAGCGCGGCCATCTTCGCCCTCAGCGGGCTGCTGCCGCTGCCGATCTTCGGGGCGCTGAATTCGCTGCTGTTTGCCAATGCGCGCGCGGCGATGCAGGGCATGAACCGGAATGACATGGTGACGGCCAATTCAGGCGTGCGCGCGATGATCTCGCTCTCCTGGGTGCTGATCCCGGGGATAACCGGCCTGCTGCTTTCGGGCGCATCGAGCATGCTGCCGGCCTATCTCTTTGCCGCCGTCGCGTGCCTTCTGTGCCAGGGCATCATCCTCTTCGCCTTGCCGAAGCGGGCGGGAACGGAGATGGCCGCGGCTCACCACCTCAGCTATCTCGGCGCGCTCAGGCAGGTGGTTTCGCCGCGGATTTCGGCGCATATCGCAGGCGTGGCGCTGATCACCAGCACGCTGCATCTGAACGACGCGCTTCTGCCATTGATCGCCACCGGCGCTGCGCATGGTCGGCTGAGCGACGTCGGCATTCTGGTCGGCATCGTCGCGCTTCTGGAGATCGTCTTCATCATCGTCTGGTCGCGGATTGCGCGCAGCGCCGGCCAGATAACGGCGCTTGCCGCCGGCACCATCATCTATGCCGTGTTCCTCAGCCTTCTCGGTTTTGCCTCCGAGCCGTGGCACCTCTATGCGCTGACCTTGCTCGCCGGCATCGGCGCCGCCGCGATCATCAGCATTCCGATCACCTATCTGCAGGATCTCATTGCCGATCGGCCGGGGCTCGGCAGCGCGCTGATCTCCGTCAATATCTTTGCCAGTGCGGGCATCGGCGCGCTGGTCTTTGCTTCAGGCACATCGGTCGCGGGCTATTCCGGAACCGCCATGCTGAGCGCCGTCACCGGCCTGTCGGGGATCGCAATCCTCGGCCTGCTGCAGCGGCGCAATGCCGTTGCGCCTGCCGATGCCGAGGTTGAATAGACCTGACAAAGAATGTGGCTTTCATCGCTATCCGTCTTGTGACAAGGGTGAGGCACCATTTCCGTTGAAGGCGACATGAAGGCGATCTCCGGCACCAATCTCGAGCAGGCCAAGTCTCACAACCGGCGTGTGGTGATCGAGGCCGTGCGGACGCACGGTCCCCTGTCGCGCGCGGCGATCGCCCGGATGACGGCGCTGACCGCCCAGACCGTGTCGAATATCGTCGAGGAACTGGAGCGGTCGCATCTTCTCGTTCCGGCCGAGGCGCAGAAGCTGGCGCGGGGACAGCCGATCATCCCCTATTCGATCAATCCCGCCGGCGCCTATTCGATCGGCCTCGAACTCGGCCGCCAGCGTGCGAGCGGCGTGCTGACGGATCTTTCCGGCGTCGTCCGCGCGCGCATCGAGCGCCATGTCGAACATCCCGATCCGCAACGGGCGATGCCGGCGCTGCAAGCGATCGTCGAGGACCTGCAGCAGGCCTTGGCCTTCGATAGGAACCGGCTGCTCGGCGTCGGCATGGCCCTGCCCGGCCGCTATGCCGATGGCGGCATCACCTCCCTCAGCCCGCAGAGCCTGCCCGGCTGGCAGGATTTTCCTGTGGGGCATGAGCTGGAACAGCGGGTCAGGGTGCCGGTGCTGGTCGAAAACGACGCGACCGCGGCCGCGATCGGCGAGCGCCTTCACGGTGTCGCCCGCGGCCTGGCCAGCTTCGTCTATCTGTTTCTTGCCGGCGGCGGCGGCATCGGCGCCGGCATGTTCCTCGACGGCCATCTCTACAAGGGCAGCCGCAACAATGCCGGCGAGATCGGCCATATCATCGTCGAGCCGCACGGCAAGCTCTGCAGCTGCGGCAAACGCGGCTGCCTCGACCGCTACGTCTCGCCGACCGTCGCCTATGAGTTCATGGGCATCGCCAATGCCGAGGAGCTGTCGCCGGACGATCTCGACGCGCTGATCGCCAAGGGCGGCGACGGCCTGGATGCCTGGCTCGGCCAGGCCGTCCAGCCGCTGCGGCAGACCCTCGACTTTCTCGAACTTGCCTTCGACCCGCAGACCATCGTGCTCGGCGGCAGCCTGCCGACAGCGCTGATGCGCCGGCTTGCCGAGCGGCTGGAGCCGCTGCACACGCCGATCGACCCCAACCGCAAGCAGACCATTCCGCGCGTCATGATCGGCATGACCGGCAAGGACACGGCCATCCTCGGCGCCGCCGCCCTGCCGATCTTCTCCGAAACCAATCCGCGCTTCGACGTGCTGCAGAAGCCGGTCGGCTAGAGCATGATGCCGAAAAGTGTGAGCGGTTTTCGGGCGACATCATGCTCTAACCCTTTAATTTAGAACAGGATTCAGATTTTAAGCCGACCGGGCCTAAAATCATCCTGTTCTAGGCGAAGGCCCACCGGCTATTCAAACAGAATGAGGCTTGCCGGCGTTGGCGGCATCGGTTTGACTGTGACGCCGGCAAGGCCGGCCTGTCTCGCCATCTCGGTCAACTCACTTTGCGTATAAGCGTCGCCCGCCGGTGTGCCGGCGAGCATCTCCCAGGAGAAGGCCGCCGGAAAAGGCGGCGACACGCGATCTTCGTTCGGCACGAAATCGACCGCAACGATCCGGCCATGCTCTGCAAGGCTCGCGATGATCTTTCGCAGCAGCCCTGCGCATGTCGGCAAATCGAAGTGGTGCAGGAAATTTGGCAGCAGGACGAGATCATAATCCCTGCCCCAGTCGACATCGAAGGCACTGCCGGCGATCGTTCGATACCGATCAGCCACGCCGGCTCTACCCGCATTCTGCCGCGACAGCTCCAATACCGCGGCCCAGTCGACGGCGACGATCTCCGCCGATGGAAAGGCCTTCGCAATTTCGATGCCGAAAAGACCTGGACCTGCGGCGATGTCCAGAACCTTTTTGGGAGACCCCCGCCAGCTGCAGATTTCGTCCGCCAGTATTTTGGCGCTGAGGCCGGTGAAGGAGCCCATGCCGCGCGCAAACTTCAACCAGACCGGATTGTCCGGCGACATGTTCGCGAGCCCGGGCGAACCGCCGTTTCGCACGACGGCGGCCGGATCGCGCAGAAAATTATCCAGTATTTCGGGTGCGGCGACGAACTCGACGGCGGAGCCCATATAGGCCGGCGAATTGCGGTCGAGGAACATTCTGGTCGCCGGGGTCATCCGGTACTGCCCGCTCTCCTTTGTCAGGAAACCATGGACCACGAGGTAGTCGCACAGGATGCGCACGCCGCGCTCCGCAGCACTTGTTGCCGACGCCAGCGATGCTGCCGTTTTGCCCTCGCCAATATGCGTAAACAGATCAAGCTCGATGGCCGCCCTGATCGCTGCCGTCTTCCGGCAGGCAAACAGGGCGTCGACCACGAGTTCGGGCGACACGACGCCGGCTTGGGCGTCCTCGACGATTGTTTCCATTGGAATACCCCCAGAACAGGATGATTTTAGGCCCGGTCGGCCTAAAATCTGAATCCTGTTCTAAATTAAAGAGTTAGAGCATGATGTCGCTCGAAAACCGCTCACACTTTTCGGCATCATGCTCTAGAGCTCGCGATCGGTCTTGCCTCGCAGCGCCAGCCGCAGGGATTATGCGTACATTCGCATATTCTACAAGACTTACCACGCTAACCCGATCGGGTGCCCCTGGCCTATATCTCGGCGGGGGTCGATCGGGACCCTTCCATCACGATCGCAATCCTGGCCTTACGACTGTTGCAGCCCGTAAAGCAGCGGCATCAGCCCCGCGAGCGCCCTGAAGCGCTCCCATGATTTGGAGGAGGGTTTTGTCCAGCCGGTTTCGGCAAGTCCTGAGATGCGCGGGAAAACGAGGCGGTCGAAGACGGCGCGGTCCGTCATCGGTTCCGACCAGATGCACGCCTGGATGCCGAGCAGCTTCTGTTTCTGCGCTGCCGTCCAGCCACCGACCGGATCGAAATTATAAAGTTTTTCCGCGTCCGACGTTCCCGCCCAGCTGGCGCCCGGCTCGTCCCAGTCCGGCCTCAGCGCCATGTCGAGGTAATAGACCTGGCCGGGGCAGACGACCATGGCATAGCCGCGTTCGGCGAGCTCGGCCGAGACCTCGACATTGCGCCAGCTGCAGAGATAGCTCTTCTCCTTGTCGATGACATCGCCGTGCGCCGCCTCTTCCCAGCCGCCGGTGATGCAGCCCTTGCTCGCCAGGAAACGCTGCACGCGTTCCAGAAATTCCGCCTGCAGGATCGCCGCACCCGAGCCATGAATATCGTCGGCGCCATGCGTGTTGGTGACGACGTTCAGCCGCTTGGCATGCGCGTCGGCAACCGCGTCGCCGGCCACCGCCCGCAGGCGCGCGAGCGCGGCCGGCGAGCCGGACCACGCACCGAGCGGCACCTCGTCGGCGCCGAGATGGATCACCTTGAACGGAAAGAGTTCGATGAGTTCCGAAAGGATGGTCTCGACGATCTCGTAGGTCTTATCGAGGGCGGGATTGATGCAGTTGTCGGGAAAGCCCTGAACCGAATAATAGCTGCCGGTCTCGGCCGGGTCGCGCAGCTCCGGGATTGCCTGCTGCATGGCGTAGCAATGGCCGGGCATGTCGATCTCCGGCACGATCTCGACGCCGAAGCTCTTTGCCTCAGCGACGATCTCGCGGATGACCGATTTGGGATAGTAGCCGCCCGTTCGCGCCGGGCTGGACCCAAGGAGCGGCGGCACCGCAAGGCCGTGGCCGCGCCAGGCGCCGATCTCGGTCAGGGCGGGATAGGCGTCGATCTCGACGCGCCAGGCCTCATCGTCGGACAGGTGCCAGTGGAAGCGGTTGAGCTTGTTCCAGGCAAGCACGGCGATCAGCTTCTTGACCTCGGCCGCGCCGTAGAACTGGCGGGCGACATCGAGATGCAGGCCGCGCCAGCCCATCGCCGGTTCATCGACGATCTCGCCTGAGGCCGGAAACTGGAAGGTTCCGGGATGCAACCTGGCGCCGCGCCAGATCTGCCCGAGGGTCACCAAGCCGTAGAGAAAGCCGGTGCGGCTGCTTGCCTCGACCGTCAGCCTCTCCTCGTCGAAGCTCAGCCGATAGGCTTCGGGGCCGAAGCCGGCGGCATCCTTCAGGGTAACCGGTACTGCGCCTTCGGCCTCGCTGCGCACGATGCCTTCGACGGCGAAGAGATGGTCGACCAGCGCCGCGAAGCCTCGCGCCGCCGCCTCGCCTTCGGTACTCTCAGCCTGCGGCGCAAAACCGGCCGGCAGCGGCCGGCGCGAGGCGACCGCCACATGGTTCGGCCAGGGGATGACCGACACCTGAACGGGTGCGTTGACGGGAACGGAATAGATCTCGGCGCCGCGCTTCAGACCGGCATTGCTGACCGAAGAGCGCGTCGGCTCGATGGCGAGCAAGATGGTGCCGCCGTCGGCAAGCGCGAGATAGGCGCTGGTCGCGCCGTCCGTCCAATGACGGAACTGCCAGCTCAGCGCATAAACCGAGATCGTCCAGGTCTCGCCGGCGGCGAGAACGAAACCGGCCGGCGGCTGGAATTCAGTGAAATTGGAGAGCCGCTTTGAGATCGTCGCGCCTTCGACCCGTCCGGCCGGATCGACGCGGCCCGGGCCGCTGACGCAGAGCGAGAAGCCAGACATCGGCTCGCTGCCGAGGTTCTTGAGGCGCAGGACATAGGAGAATTCCTTGCCGTCGGCAGGCGGGTTCCAAAGGGTTTCGAGCCGCAGGGCT
Source organism: Rhizobium sp. N122 (assembly GCF_002211295.1). Lineage (NCBI taxonomy): Bacteria > Pseudomonadati > Pseudomonadota > Alphaproteobacteria > Hyphomicrobiales > Rhizobiaceae > Rhizobium > Rhizobium sp. N122. The sequence goes on from NZ_LOKU01000067.1 coordinate 225,363, forward strand.
GTCGGTCGCGGTGTGGACATGGTCACTCTTCCTTCGGGAAAACCAGCTGCTGAACATTCCGACAGGATGCCGGGAGCGAAAGTAAAATTTGAGCTCAATCAAATTGATTTAATATTGATAGTCGGTCTCCCGCCGAGGCGTCAATTGCCGATCTAAAATTTCCGGTTGGACGCCTTGCGAATAAAATTCGGGGTGATGGGCATCGCGACGCCGAGCCCGGCTTCCCGGTCGGGCTCGATTCTATTTGGTGATCCCGTTGCCCTAATATGCCGGTTGACATGTCGATCGTCTCGATCGCAAACATGGTCGATCTTCTCTCCGGGGCGGAAAATGCCGCGCGCGGGATCATCGTATGCTGAAACGACCTGAACCTGCCCGTCCTGACAAACCGCCCGCCATCGTCTGGCTCGGCTTCCTCGCCATGTGCGTCGGCATGTTCATGGCGATTCTCGACGTTCAGGTGGTGGCGACATCGCTGCCGACGATCCAGTCGGCGCTTTATATCGATCCCGACCAGATGAGCTGGATACAGACGGCCTATCTCATCGCCGAAGTGGTGGCGATCCCGCTGACCGGCCTGCTGACGCGGCTGCTTTCGATGCGATGGCTGTTCGTGACCGCCATCAGCCTGTTCGTCGCGGCCTCGGCCGGCTGTGCGATGAGCGGCAGCTTCGGCGCGCTGGTCGCCTGGCGGGCGCTGCAGGGCTTCTCCGGCGGAACCCTGATCCCCTCGGTATTTTCAGCCGTGTTCATCCTGTTTCCAAACGAGCGGCAGGCGCTGGCGACGACGATCGCCGGCGTGCTGGCGGTGCTGGCGCCCACCGTCGGGCCGATCGTCGGCGGATGGCTGACCGAAACCTATTCCTGGCACTGGCTGTTCCTGATCAACATCCTGCCGGGCATTGCCTCGGCCATCCTGGCCGCCCGTTTCCTGCCGCGGCAGGCGGCCGATCCGTCCGAACTCCGGCATCTCGATGGCCTGTCGCTTGTCCTGATGGCGACGGCGCTGACGAGCCTGGAACTCAGCCTGAAAGAGGCGCCGACCAGCGGCTGGGCCTCGGCCTATGTGCTCGGCCTGCTGGCCGTCTGCCTCGTGTCGGGCGGCGCGTTCGCAGCGCGGACGCTGCGCCGGCGCCGGCCGATCGTCGATCTCGGCAATTTCGCCGACCGCAACTTTCTCGTCGGCTCGGTCTTGAGCTTCGTGCTCGGCATCGGCCTGTTCGGCTCGGTCTATCTCATGCCGGTGTTTCTCGCTTTCGTCAGGGGCCACGACGCCCTCGAAATCGGCATGACGATGCTGGTCACCGGCATCGCCCAGCTGGTCACCGCGCCGGTCGCGGTCGCGCTGGAAAAGCGCATGGATGCGCGGCTGCTGTCGGCTGTCGGTTTCGCCCTGTTTGCGATCGGCGTCGGCATGAGCGCCTTTCAGGATCCGCGCTCGGATTACGATGCGATGTTCTGGCCACAGATCGTGCGCGGCGTCGCCATCATGTTCTGCCTGCTGCCGCCGACGCGGCTGGCGCTCGGCACGCTGCCGGCCGACCGCATTCCCGATGCCAGCGGCCTTTTCAATCTGATGCGCAATCTCGGCGGCGCCATCGGCATCGCGCTGATCGACACCATCATCTACACCCGCTCGGAGCCGCTGGGCCAAGCCCTCTGGGCGCGCCTTCAGGCCGGCGACGTCGAGGCCGCGGCATTCGCCGGCGCACCGCTTCAGGCCATATCGGGACATAGCGGCAGCTTCGATGCCTACACCACGGCGCTGCTCGATCCGCTGGTCCAGACCGCGGCCAGCGTTCAGGCGATCAACGAAGCCTGGATGGTCGTCGCCATCCTAACCGGCTGCGCCCTAGTCTGCGTGCCCTTCGCCAGACGGCCGGCGTCGGGGTGAAGACGGTTGCTGACGAACTTGCCTGCGGTCGCGCATTGCGATCGAAGCGAGGCTACCCCAAATGGGCAATGGTCATAGTGCCGCCACAGAATTCGATCCATTCATGCTGCAGATACAAGCGGATGGCGAAAAATGAGATTGCTGGCTCTTCTTGCTGTGGCCGTTTTGCTGACGGTGGTTCAAGCTCACGCCCAAGTTTATGAACCTTATGGTGGATACGACGAATACGGAGGCTACGACTATGATGACCCGTACAGCCCGTATCCGCCTCCGCCGTATTACGACCCTGCCCCTCGCTATCAGGAACCTCTGTATGATCGCAGGGAACCCTCAACACGAGGTACAAGGGGAACAATCGTTATCGCCACGCGTGAGCATACCCTTATTTACACCAGGTCATCGGGTGAGCAGTTCGCCTACCCAATCGCCGTCGGCCGTGAAGGCAAGCAATGGTACGGATCAACCCGGGTGGTCTCCAAGCGAATGCATCCCGAATGGCGGCCAACGGCGAGCATGCGACAGAAGAACCCGAGGCTTCCAGCGGTCGTGAAGGCCGGCCCTGCCAATCCGCTTGGAACCCGCGCTATTTACCTCGCCGACGGGCTGCTTCGCATCCACGGCACCAACGACCCCGCCTCCATCGGCACCAATGCATCGAGCGGATGCTTTCGGATGTACCGCGAGGATGTCGAGGAACTCTACGATATGGTCCAGCCGGGGACCCGGGTGATCGTGCAGCGGTAATCTCCTCCCCAGCCGAAGGTGAATGGTTTGGGGCGGGCGCGGCGAGGCGACTACCCGCTGCCGGAAATATCAATCAGATACAGTAACGTCGATCCATCGACCGGTTCCTTGGCCACCGTAGATATCCACGTCAATCCATACGTTACCACGCACGATCATATTGGCGGCCTCTGGCGTCATCGTCCCGTTCCGAAGCATCTGCTCCATAGCCTGGCGATTTACCGCGTCAGCAAAGAACGAGTCTGATTGATCGTCACGATCGCGCACGTGGTACTGGTGGAAATTCGCCCTGTCTTGACGGATGATCTGCCATGGCTGGGTCAGTCTAGCCCCATTTGAATTGTAAAGATCAGCGTTGCCGATATAGGCGCGATAGCTCTCAATCAGGCGATTGCTGTGGGTGGCTTGAACTCTCGCCTGAGCATGAGCTGTTCCCGCGACGATGACCGAGCTGAATAGAATCAATAATAATTTTCGCATATTGCCCTCTTTGAAAGAGGGGGTCTTACCCAGAATTGAGCCAATTCGCCAAGCAAAAAGCATCTCATTGGGAGCCCCCGTCGATACGGCGTCCATTGCACTGCTCAATGGGGGTACGACTGCAATCTGACTTCGCCAGCACCAGGGCCGCAGCCCCTTTAAGCGTTCATGGCCCCCTGCATTCTCAGAGACAGCGGCAGGTCTCCAGGTCCCGTCAAAGATGTTTCAACGGCCCTTGTCATCCATGGCCTCCAGCATCAATGATTTGAATCGCTCGGGGCGCGGCCGGTGACACTGACGGCAGCTTGCCGATCGACCGGCCGCCGGTAAGATTTCTCTCAATCATTTTGCGTCATCCTTCGATTCCCTTCTGACGCCAATCGACGAGATCTCAATGGCCCCGGACCCTGCCCGCAGTTTGCAAATGCCCCGCCGCGACGAGCTTGGCCTCCTTGCGATCAGCAACGGTTCCGGCCTGTCGATATCGGCGCTGCCGAACGGCACGCTGTTTGCCATCGAATATGCCGACGACAAGGGATCGGTGCAGATCAACCAGATCCAGGGCTCGCCGCTGATCGGCGGGATCGGGCGGCTTTATCTGCGCATCGGCGGCGCTCGGCCTGAGGTCATCGAAATCGTCGGGCCGCGTGCCAATGGCGGTTTCGGATATGATGCGACGCGCTTTTCGTGGAGCGGAAAAACAGGCGATATCGGCTATAATGTCCGGCTCGAGCTGCATCCCACCGAGACGGCCTGGTTCTGGCGCGTCGCCCTCCGGCATCTGAAGAAGGGAACGCTGCCGGCGGATCTGGTGCTGATCCAGGATGTCGGCCTCGGCGATCGAGGCTTCCTGATGAACAGCGAAGCCTATGCCTCGCAATATGTCGATCACCATATCGCCGATCATCAGATGTTTGGTTCCGTGGTCATGAACCGGCAAAATCTCAAACAGGGTGGTGGCCGCAATCCCTGGCTCGTCCAGGGCTGCCTCGACGGTGCGGTTGGCTATGCCACGGATGCTATCCAGCTGGTGCAGGCGAAAAACCGTCTCGACGACCGGATGGTCGGCCCCTTCGGCACCAGCCTGCCAAGCAAGCGGCGGCAGCAGGAGATGGCATGTCCGGCCATCCAGTCGAAATCGCTCTCCATTTCGGCGAGCGGCGCGACTGCGACCTTCTTCGCGCTCTTTGCCGCCGATCATCCCGAGGCGTCGAGCGATGCCGATCTTCTCCGGCTCGACGGGCTTGCGGCGGCAGAAAGTGTGATCGGCGATATCGAGGAGACGGCGCCGGTCCGCAGCCTGCTGCAGGACGCGTCTCTGCTGGAGGTCGAGCCGCTCGACAAAAAGGCGATCGGCCGCCTTTATCCCGAGCGGAGCCTGGAAGAGCGCGCCGGCGGAAAGCTGCTGTCGTTCTTCGTGCCGGATGGCGCGCTGAACCGTCACGTCGTGCTGCGCGACAAGGAATTTGCGGTGGCGCGCCGTCACGGTGCGATCGTCAGAAGCGGTGAGAATATGCTGCTCGACGATTCCACCCTTGCCGCGACCTGCTGGATGCAGGGCATTTTTGCCGCCCAGCTGACGATCGGCAATACCTCCTTTCATAAGCTCTTTTCCGTCTCCCGCGACCCCTACAACCTGACGCGCGCCAGCGGGCTGCGCATCATGGCGGATGTCGGCGCCGGCTGGCAGCTGCTGGCGGTGCCCTCGGCTTTCGAAATGGGGCTCAGCGACTGCCGCTGGATCTATCAGTGCGCCGGCCGCACGATCACCGTTGCGGCGGTCGCCTCCGGCAAGGATGCGGCGATGCGGTGGACGGTCTCCGTCGAGGGCAAGCCGTGCCGCTTCCTGGTGTTCGGCCATGTCGTGCTCGGCGAGCGTGAATATGACGCCGGCGGTCAGATCGAATTCGATACAGCAGGCAAGCGTATCCATTTCCGGCCGGACCCGGCCTGGCTCTGGGGTGAGCGTTATCCCGATGCCGGTTATTGGCTGGTGAGTTCGACGTCCGATGCCATCGAGGAGATCGGCGGCGACGAACTGCTTTATAGCGATGGGATGCCACGCAACGGCGCTTTCGTCGCGCTGCGCTCGCAGCCGACACAGGCGCTCTCATTCGCCGTCGTCGGCTCGATGACCGATGCTGCAGAAGCCGGGCGGCTGGCAGAGCGGTATCAGGCCGGCATTACCGATGAAGCCATGCTGGCGCCGGCCTCCAAATTCTGGCGCAACACCGTGCGCGGCCTGACGATCGGAAACACAATGATCGACAGCCCTTCAGCAGATCTTGCCGCACAGGCGACGCTGCTGCCCTGGCTCGCGCATGATGCCATCGTGCATTTGAGCGTGCCGCACGGCCTCGAGCAATATACCGGTGCGGCCTGGGGCACGCGCGACGCCTGCCAGGGCCCGATCGAATTCCTGCTCGCCTACGAGCATGACCGCGAAGCCAAGGAGGTGGTGAAAACCGTCTTCAGCGAACAATATCGTGAGAAGGGCGACTGGCCGCAATGGTTCATGCTGGAGCCCTATGCCAATATCAGGGCGGGTGACAGCCACGGCGATATCGTCGTCTGGCCGCTGAAGGCGCTCTGCGATTATATCGAAGCGACGGGTGATCTCGCCATCCTCGACGAGAAGGTCTCCTGGCGCGACGAAAAGACCATGCAGAAGGCGGCGGAGACCGACACCATCGCCATCCATGTCGAGAAACTGCTCGATACCGTCCGCGGCCAGTTCATCCCGGGAACGCACCTGATCCGCTATGGCGAGGGGGACTGGAACGATTCCCTGCAGCCGGCCGATCCGCATCTGCGCGACTGGATGGTCAGCAGCTGGACCGTCGCCCTGCTCTACGAACAGATCGTCCGTTATTCCGCGATCCTGCGCCGCCTCGGCCAGCGCGATAAGGCCAAGGCGCTCAGGAAGATCGCCACGGCGATGCGCCGGGATTTCAACCGCCATCTCGTGCGCGACGGCATCGTCGCCGGTTACGGCATCTTCGATCCTGCCCATGACGGTGTCGAATTGCTGCTGCACCCGAGCGATAAGCGCACCGGCCTCTCCTACTCGCTGATCTCGATGACGCAGTCGATGCTCGGCGGGCTGTTCACGCCGGCGCAAAGGCAGGACCATATGACGCTGATCGAGGAGCATCTGCTCTTCCCCGACGGCGTGCGGCTGATGGAAAAGCCCGCCACCTATGCCGGCGGACCCGAGACGCTGTTTCGCCGCGCCGAATCCTCCTCCTTCTTCGGCCGCGAGATCGGGCTGATGTATGTGCATGCGCATCTGCGCTATTGCGAAACGCTGGCGCTGGACGCTGAAGCGGACGAACTCTGGAAGGCAATTTCGGTCGTCAACCCGATCGCCGTCACCACGGCGCTGCCGCATGCCTCGCTGCGCCAGCGCAATACCTATTTCAGCAGCAGCGATGCGGCCTTCCATGACCGCTATCAGGCGGCTGCCGAATGGGAGCGCGTCAAGGCGGGAAAAGTCGCCGTCGACGGCGGATGGCGTATCTATTCCAGCGGCCCCGGGCTCTACACCAGGAGCTTCGTCGAAAATATCCTCGGCTTCAAACGGCGCTTCGGCCGGCGCGGACGCAAACCGCTGCTGCCTCAGGCTCACGCTTCCTTGGAGCTGCAGACGGATCACGCCGCCTGGCGGCGGCTGATGAAGCCGAAGCCAACGGCCTAATACTTCAAGAGGACGTGCTGGCGTCGCGCAACTCTTCGAAGCGCGCCGCACTCTTCGACAGGTGTGTTCGGATGGCGCGGCGGGCGGCGGCTTCCTCGCCGTCGCGGATCGCCGTGAATATGGCATGGTGCTCCCGGCGCATGCGGGCCGCATGGCGCTTGCGCTCGGCCGCCGTCATCTTGTCCAGGCGCGCCCATTGCCGCGGCACCATGATGTCGCCGAACGTATCGAACAGGCGGCCGTAATAGGAGTTCTGCGTCGCGACCAGGATCGACCGGTGGAAGGCGTAATCCTCCTGCGCGCCGTATCCGCCCTCCTCGAGCGCCTTGTCGAGCGCATCGAGCCGAGCCTGCATGCGGCCGAGATCTTCAGGCGTGCGCCGCAGCGCGGCAAGACCGGCGGCTTCGTATTCGACCCCCATGCGCAGCTCCAGCACGCGCAGAACCTCGTCGATCGACTGCAGGTCGTTGGGAATGATCGAGAAGGATCGCGGGTTGGGATCGTTGGAAACGAAAGCCCCGAGCCCTTGCCGTGTGGTGATCAGCCCCTTGGCGCGCAGCGTCGCCAGCGCTTCGCGAACGATCGTTCGGCTGACGCCGGTGGCCCTCATGATCGCCTGTTCGGTCGGCAGGCGCTGGCCTGGCTTGAGGTCGCCGGATTCGATCTGCGCCATCAGCATATCGGCAAGGCCGCTGCGCAGGTTCGGCAGCTGCCGAGTGGTGGTGACCGCCTTGTCCCTGTCCGTCATCTCGTGTCGATCCTGCCCCCGATGCGGCCGCGCCAGCCTCATTTCCTTTTGCTAACGCATGCCGGCAGGAAAGGCAAAACGACGTCGGTCACGACAGGTCGATGACGCGGATCACCGCGCCAGCCAGCCGCCATCGACGGGCAGCACCGTTCCGTGCACGTAATCGGAGGCTGAGGATGCCAGGAAGACGGCGGCACCGCCGAGTTCGGCAGGTGTTCCCCAGCGCCCGGCCGGAATGCGCGAAAGAATGGCGGCGTTGCGGTCGGCATCCTCGCGCAGCGCGGTGGTGTTGTTGGTGACGAAATAACCGGGCGCGATGGCGTTGACGTTGACGCCCTTGCCGGCCCATTCGCAGGCCAGCAGCTTGGTCAGTCCGGCAAGGCCGCTTTTCGAGGCGGTATAGGAGGGGATGCGGATGCCGCCCTGGAAGGAGAGCAGCGAGGCGATGTTGATGATCTTGCCCCTGCCCTTTTCGACCATGTGTCGGCCGGCCGCCTGCGACAGGAAGAAAGCCGTCTTCAGGTTGACGTCGATCACCGCATCCCAGTCTTCCTCGGTGAAATCGAGCGCATCGGCGCGGCGGATGATGCCGGCATTGTTGACGAGGATGTCGAGGCCGCCGAAGGTCTGGATGGCCTCGGCGACAATCCCCTTGACCGGTTCGATGGTGCCGAGATCGGCCTTGATGACATGGAAGCGGCTGCCCGCTTCCTTCACCAATGCTTCGGTTTCCTCCATCGAGGAGCGCCCGACGGCGACGATCGAGGCGCCGGCCTCGGCCAACGCTGCCGCGATGGCCTGGCCGATGCCGGTATTGGCGCCGGTGACGACGGCAGTCCTGCCTGTGAGGTCGAAGGGATTTGCCACGGCGCTCACCTCAGATCCGCAATGGCGATGTGATCCATGTCGGTGAAGCTCTTATTGTCGCCGGCCATTGCCCAGATGAAGCTGTAATTCTTGGTGCCGGCGCCGGAATGGATCGACCAGGGCGGCGAGATGACCGCCTGTTCGTTGGCGACCAGCATATGCCGGGTCTGCTGCGGCTCGCCCATGAAATGGAAGACGCGCTGCTCGGCTTCGAGATCGAAATAGAGATAGGCTTCCATGCGGCGGTCGTGCGTATGGGCCGGCATGGTGTTCCAGACGCTGCCCGGCTCGATCATGGTGAAGCCGAGCGTGAGCTGGCAGGACTGGCAAACCTCGGGATGAATGAACTGGTAGATCGACCGCTTGTTGGCCGTCGCGGCGTCGCCTGGCGTCAGGTGGCGGGCCTTTTCGCGGGTGAGCAAAACGGTCGGATGCGCCTGATGCGCCGGCGTCGAGACCAGATAGAATTTGGCCGGGTCGGCGGCATCCACGCTCTCGAACCGCACGTCCTTGGCGCCCTTGCCGGCATAGAGGCAATCATATTTGGCAAGATCGTAACTCGTGCCGTCGACGATGATGCGACCGGCGCCGCCGATGTTCAGCGCGCCGAGTTCACGCTCGGCGAGAAAGGTTTCCTGGCCGATCGCGGTCGGCGCCGTCAGCGGCAATCCGTCCGCCAGCGGTGTGGCGCCGCCGATGACCATGCGGTCGTAATGGGAATAAGTCAGCCGGATCTCGCCGCCCGCAAAGACGGTTTCCACCAGAAAGTGACGCCGCAGCGTCTCGGTGTCGTAATTGCGCACGGCCTCGGGATGGGAGGCGTGCCTCACGTCGATCTGCATGTCAGAATTCCTTCAGTTTCGTTGTCGTCAAGCGTCGTTGCTCCAGCGACGCCGGATCCGTTCATCGATCCGTTTCGCTCGGCAGTGAACCGAATGGTTACATAGTTGTACGACAAATTCGGAGTCAATATGTTTCTGCGGCACGCAGCCGCAACCGGCGGCGATCTCGGAAATCACCAGCAAAATCAGGGATAAGCAGGAAAGAGCCGCCATCGCCCGATAACGGATGGCGAGCCGTGGTTTTCGGCGCGATCGGCCAAAAACGAAAAAGCCTGCCGCGGGAGGAGGTGCGGCAGGCTTTCGAAAAAACCGAACGACAGCTGGGAGGAGGAGTGCTGCCGTTCCCGCAGACGACCCTGGGAGGAGGATGGGGCGCCTGCATCTCGAAGGGATGCGGGAGGAGGTGCATCGCTTCGATAGAAATAATCATACTTATTTCTTGCTCAGTTGGTAGGCATTTCTTTGCAGGGCAGCTATGCGTTATGCGAAAAGCGGACGGCTTGATCACCCGATCCCGATCTGCCTGAAGCACAAAAGCAAAGCGCCCGCTTCTGAAGAAAGCAGGCGCCGGCCAAACTCTTAATAAATGCTTAGTCTACAGGCCGTTAGCGGGCGATGGCAGCGCGGGCGACGTTGCGGATGTCACCGCGGCCGATGCCGAGGTCGTCCAGTTCGCGAGCGGACATACGGCCCAGTTCAGCGACCGTCTGACGGTACTTGCGCCAGTTATTGAAAGAGCGTGCGACGTTCACGATGATCCCCTTTCCGTGGGCTTTCGAAGCCTAGCTGCCAGTCCTTGGCGCTTCGTTCGCTTCGATGAGAGGTATATAGTACGAGCCGTTCGATAGTTGCAGCGCCAATGCATCACTGCACCTATGCGACGTTTGCATGGGTCGGCATATTTGGGGCTATTTTCGATCAGCGTCCGAACCGGTCAGAGTTTGAAGCGATCGAAGGCCGTCAGCCGCACGATCGGCGGCTCCGCCTCTTTCCACCGGTAAATTTCCGAGCGCAGATAGGAAAGCTCGTCGTCGAGATCGTCTTCGCCGACTTCGATCCACCAGGACTTCAGCCGGCCGTCGCTGCCATCCGACCAGCGATAACCCCTCGCCTTCAGATGGTCCTTCATCTCGAAGGGGCTGTGTTCGGCGAAGATGCGAATACGCGAGCGCTGGCTGGCGCGGTAAAGCTCGGCGAACGGGCTTTCGCCGTCGCCCTGCTCGCGATCGAGGATTTCCAGCAGCGCGTGGCAGTCGTCCACCGCGCGATGACCGTCGTGGAAATACCCGGCCTGGCCGACGAGATAACCGAGCTTCGTGCCTTCGAAGCCGCGGGCGCTCCAGTCGATCTCCGACACCGAGCACGCCCAGGCCTTGCCGGCGAAAATCCTTGAGAAGGCCTCGCAGAACGGTCGGTCGAAACCGGCATTGTGAGCGATGATCAGATCGGCCGGCTCGATCAGGGCGCTCAACGACCTTATATCGATGACCTGGCCTTCGACCATCGCATCGGTGATCCCCGTCAGCCGGGTAATCTCCGGCGGGATCGGCCGCGACGGCTGTTGCAGGCCGCCATAGATGCCGACAATGTCGCCGATCCCGCCCCCATCGTCGAACGTGAAGGCGACGGCGCCGATTTCGATGATCTCGTCGCTGCGGTGATTGAGACCGGTCGTCTCCGTATCGAGAATGACGCCGAGCCGCGAAAATTCCGGCCGTCTGAGCGTTGCGATCGGCCGGGCGGTCAGTTTCCGCAGGATGCGGTAATTGCCGCTCTCTTCAAGCGTGCGCGCCATATCTTCATCGGAATGGCCGGCCGGCTGCGACAACGGCCGGCGCGAGGGAGCGCGCGCCTTGGCGACTGCCGGCGACGGCTTGGCAAACATGTCGAGTTGCGAATCTCTCTGCACGCTCATCGGACCTGTATGTCACGCAGACGCGGTTTAATCCATCGCGCGCGGCGCTATCCCCAGCCCTTGCCTTTCGTGGGCATGAAAGATTAGCTGAACGCGAGAAGCCAAAGGAAAAGCCATGCCCGGTGACAACGGTAAGGGTGTCGAACAAGATGTCGTCATCATCGGCGCCGGCGCCGCCGGCATTGCCGCCGCCCGGCACCTGCAGGCGATCCGCCCGGATCTTTCGATCCTGCTTCTGGAAGCCGGCGATCGTCTCGGCGGTAGGGCCTGGTCGGTCGCGCTGCCGGGAGCATCCGATATCGCGCTCGATCTCGGCTGCGGCTGGCTGCACGGGGCGCGGACCAATGCCTGGACCGGTCTTGCCGACGCGGTCGGATTGACGGTCGATCGGACACCGGCGCCCTGGAGCGGCGGCCGGCGGCTGCAGCGCGACGATGCGGAAACCCAGGCCGCGCAACAGGCGATCGCCGCTTATTTCGAACGGCTCGACAGTCATGAGGGCGATGACACAAATCTGGCCGCGATGCTCGAACCCGGCAATTCCTGGAACGGCCAGATCCGGGCGATCGGTACTTATATCACCGGCGCCGAGCTGGAACGCTCGTCGGTCGTCGACTACACCAGATACGACCCGGGCCCCGGCCCCGATTGGCGGGTGCGCGAGGGCTATGGAACACTGATCTCGCTTTACGGCAGGCCGGTTCCGGCAAGGCTCAGCGTCGAGGTCACGCGTTTGAACCACCGCCCTGCCTGCTGTGTCGGCGTCGAGACGAACCAGGGTGGGCTCAGCGCCCGTGCGGTGCTGGTGACCGTTTCCACCAATGTGCTTGCCACGGGCAGGATCGTCTTCGACCCTCCCTTGCCCGAGAAGGTCGAGGCGGCGGCGCGCCTGCCGCTCGGGCTTGCCGACAAGCTCTTCCTCAGGCTCGCCCATCCGGAGGCGCTGCCGGCCGATACCCATATGCTCGGCTCCGTCAGCCGTGCTGCCACCGGCACCTATCAGCTCCGGCCGCTCGGCGCTCCTGTCGTCGAAGCCTATTTTGCCGGCGACCTCGCGCGCGATCTGGAGCGGGAGGGAAAAGAGGCCGCCCTTGCCTTCGCTGGAGATGAACTGGCGGCAGAATTCGGCGCCGATATCCGCAAGCAATTGTCGGTGGCCGCGATCTCGGCCTGGGCCGCTGCCCCCCATATCGGCGGCTCCTATTCCTATGCCGAACCCGGAGCCTCCGATCTGCGCGAGGTCCTCACCGCACCGCATGACGGACGGATCTTCTTTGCCGGCGAGGCCTGTTCGCGCGCGTGTTATTCGACGGCGCACGGAGCCTACGAGACCGGCGTCGCCGCAGCCGATCTGATCGCCGGGTCGCTGTCGAGAAAAGCGTAAGTCGCCGGTCGCGATGGCCCGCGGGAATATTTTTTCCCACTTGTGGCACGGGCGGGATTGGGTATGTTGCTCCAGCCCCTGCGCCAGATGAGCCAGGGCGCCAGACGTCATCCGGCGGCAAGCGGCCGCCTCAAGCTCGATATTGTCATTAGATTGCGGAAGCCCCGGCTTCTATCCCGGCGATTTTGCGCGTCGGCTGCGGGCCTCTGCATCAGGAGGAAGAAATGGATTATCGCAAGCTCGGTCCCAGCGGGACCGTCGTCACCGCCTATTGCCTGGGCACCATGACCTTCGGCGCGGAGGCCGACGAAGCGGCCTCTCACAAGCTGCTCGACGATTATTTCGCCTGGGGCGGCAATTTCATCGATACCGCCGATGTCTACAGCGCCGGCAAGTCGGAAGAGATCATCGGACGCTGGCTGAAGGCCCGCCCGACCGAAGCCCGCCAGGCGATCGTCGCCACCAAGGGCCGCTTTCCGATGGGCAACGGACCGAACGATATCGGCCTGTCGCGCCGCCATCTCGGCCAGGCGCTCGACGATTCTCTCAGCCGCCTCGGCCTTGAGCAGATCGACCTCTACCAGATGCATGCCTGGGACGCGCTGACGCCGATCGAGGAGACGCTGCGTTTCCTCGACGATGCGGTTTCCTCAGGCAAGATCGGCTATTACGGCTTCTCCAACTATGTCGGCTGGCATATCGCCAAGGCCTCGGAGATCGCCAAGGCCCGCGGTTATACGCGCCCGGTGACGCTGCAGCCGCAATATAACCTGCTGGTGCGCGACATCGAGCTCGAAATCGTTGCCGCCTGCCAGGATGCCGGCATGGGCCTGTTGCCGTGGTCGCCGCTTGGCGGCGGCTGGCTGACCGGCAAATACAAGCGCGACGAGATGCCGACCGGCGCCACCCGCCTCGGCGAAAATCCCAATCGCGGCGGCGAATCCTATGCGCCGCGCAATGCGATGGAACGAACCTGGGCGATCATCGCGGTTGTCGAGGAAATCGCCCGGGCGCATGGCGTCAGCATGGCGCAGGTGGCACTCGCCTGGACGGCGGCGCAGCCGGCGATCACCTCGGTCATCCTCGGCGCCCGCACGCCGGAGCAACTGGCCGACAATCTCGGCGCCATGAAGCTCAAGCTCACGGACGAAGACATGGCGAGGCTGAATGAAGTGAGCGCCCCTCAGCCCTTCGACTATCCCTACGGCAAGGGCGGCATCAATCAGCGTCACCGCAACATCGAAGGCGGCCGCTGAGCTAAAGCGCTCATGGCGAGCCGCAGAAAATGCGGCTCGCGCGTAGCGCCGAGACCGGCTGACGCCGATCGGCTCCCGGCATGGTCGATGAAGCGCTATGCTTCGGCGGCCTGAGCGGTGAAAGAAAATGTGATTCAAGATCTAGATGATTTCGAACCGGATTGGCATAATAGCATCCGGATACCAATCGAAGAAATAGAGCATAGGGTCATCCGAAAGCCGCACAGTTTTCGGCATTCATGCTCTAACGCCGCAGTCAACCAGTCAGGTAACAGAATTGAAAAACACCAGAAACAACGAGCTTTCCGATCGTCGCAGCGCCGCTGCCGAAGCCAAGGCTGCTCTCCTCAATGCGTATCGTGATGCCAAGGATAAGGCTGAACCGACCCGGCTCGCCAAGCAGGCGGAGCGTCAGGCCGTCGCCGCGGCCAGGGAAGAACGCCGTGCCGAGCGGGAACGGCTAAAGCTTGAGCAGCGCGCACAGGCTGAAGCCGCCGAAGCAGAACGCCAGGCGGCTGCCGAGGCCGCCGCCCGCGCCGACATCGAGGCGCGCGAAGCGGCCGAGAAAGACCGGATCGCCCGCGTCATTGCCGATGAAGCCGCCCGAAAGGCCGCGCGCGACCTGCGTTACGCCAACCGAAAAGCCAGAAAGTCGTAAGCGCCGGCGCCGCCTGTTGTCGTAACGGGCGGCGCTATCTTTCAGGCGGCCTGCACGGCCGCATTCAACGGGATTTCGACATCGATTTCGAGCGTCGAGACGTATTCGTTGCGATCGATCGTCACCTGCACCTTGTCATGATCGAGCTCGACATGCTTTGCGATCACCGCCAGGATTTCCTCACGTAGCAGCGTGACCAGGTCCGAACCGGCCGAAGAGCGCTCATGGGCAAGAAGCACCTGCAGGCGTTCGCGGGCGGCCGGTGCAGTTCTCTGCTTGTTGAAGAGACGGAAAATATTCATGCTGCCCTCCGTCCGAAGATTTTGCCGAAAATATTGCGCTTTTCCTCAGGGATCGCCATCGGCACCAACTCGCCGGCGAGCCGGCGGGCGGCATCGAAATAGGCCATCGCGGCCGGGCTGCGGCTTTCTGCCAGCGTGACCGGCGCGCCGATATTGGAGGCCCGCAGGACATCCATGCTTTCCGGCACGATGCCGAGCAGCGGGATGGACAGGATCTCCAGCACGTCGTCGACCTTGAGCATGTCGCCGCGCTCGGCGCGATTGGCGTCGTAGCGGGTCAAAAGCAGATGCTTTTCCATCCGCTCGCCGCGTTCGGCCTTGGCGGTCTTGGCGTCGAGCAGGCCGATGATGCGATCGGAATCGCGCACCGACGACACTTCAGGATTGGTGACGACAACGGCGACGTCGGCATGGCGCATGGCAAGCGTTGCGCCGCGCTCGATGCCGGCGGGGCTGTCGCAGATGATCCAGTCGAAATAGCGCTTCAGGTCGTTGATGACGCGCTCGACGCCCTCGGCCGTCAGATTGTCCTTGTCGCGCGTCTGCGAGGCCGGCAGCAGGAACAGCGTTTCCAGCCGCTTGTCGCGGATCAGCGCCTGGGTCAGCTTGGCGTCGCCCTGGATGACATTGATCAGGTCGTAGACGACCCGGCGCTCGGCGCCCATGACGAGGTCGAGATTGCGCAAGCCGACGTCGAAATCGACGACGACGACTTTTTCATTGCGTTGCGCCAGCGCCGCTCCCAATGCGGCGGTCGAGGTTGTCTTGCCAACCCCGCCCTTGCCTGACGTGACGACGATCACTTTCCCCATGTGTCTCTCCTTTGCCGTGCCGCAGTAATTCGAAGTGTTGCAGCGTCTTCCACGCGTCTCTGAAAGCCGCGCGGCGCTGTCGTTAGGTCAGTTTCTCTGCCATGATCGCATCGTCTTCGAGCCAGAGCTGAACAGCCTGTCCGCGAAGATTGGCGGCCATGTCTTCCGCCATTTTGTAAACGCCGTCGATTGCCACCAGCTCGGCCTCGAGCTTGCGGCAAAAGATCCGCGCCGATGCATTGCCGATCGATCCCGCCATGGCGCGGCCCCGCAGCGCCCCGTAGATATGCACGGACCCGCCGGCAATGACCTCGGCGCCCGAGGCGACAGACCCGACGATGGTCACGTCGCCTTCCGGGAAGATCACCGATTGCCCGGAGCGCACCGGCTCCCTGATGACGATCGATTGTGTCGTTGCCGGCCGGATCTCGGCTGCAGCAGGTTTGACCGCCGAATCGGCAGGCTCACTGGCCTGAACCTCGATGTCGGAAGCGGAGCGACCGCCTTTCAGCGCCGGAGGCATGCCCGAACCGAGAATGGAAGGCCGCGCCCCCTCGATGCCCATGATGCTGACATTGCGCGTGGCAAGCTCGGCGATGAGCTCCTTCAACTGCGGCTTGTCGATCTGCAGATCCGTCAGATCGAGCACGACCGGGCGTCCGAGGAAGAAACCGGCCGAACGCGCGGCCAGATCGTCGAGCCTTGCCAACCAATCATCGAAAGGCAGGTCCGGAGACAACATGACGGCCAGGAAGGAGCGGCCCTTGATGCGGATAGAGCGAGCGTCTGTTAGCACTTTGGTCATCTATGTGAAGAAATCGTTGACCATGTCTACCGCCGACATGGTTAACAAAAAGTTAACGCGGCGTAGATATTCCCTAACGTGAAACGGCTCGGCTGAAGGGGAGACTTCAGGTAACTCCCTGAAAAGATTATATTTTTGTACTCGCGAAGTGAGGGCAGGTGCTGGCATGGGATTAACCAAAGCCTGCATCAATTTCAAGGTTGGCAAGCGGGGCTGTTTACCGACCCTCGCCCGGATGATGGCGTTGACTGCGCGACGATAAAATGCGCTGTGACCGGCGTGACCGACGGGGCTTCGGCTGGCTACCGCCCGCAATGCGCAACTTGTACTATAGCGTACAATTCCGCGAGTGTGTTATTATCGCTACAGCTTTTTTAGAATCCGCTGTTATATCCTCTGGTTGTAATGTCATGCCATGGGGTACAGAAATGAAGTTAACTATCGCCACTACCTTACTCGCACTTGTCGCCAGCAGCGCATTCGCGGCCGACGCCGTTCAGGACGTCCCGGCTGCGCCTGTTGCGGCTGCACCCGTTTTCACCTGGTCGGGTCCGTATTTCGGCATCGATGGCGGTGCCGCATGGCTCAATGGTGATTTCAGCGTCGGCGGCTTCAGCGATTCTGAGGATTTCAACGGCGGCGTCTTCGGCGGATTTGCCGGCTACAACTTCCAGTTCGACAGCATCGTTGTCGGTATCGAGGGCAACCTGGAACACAACTGGAATGAAAAGGAAGCGCTGGGTGCAGACATCGGAACCGATTGGGCCGGCGCTGTTCGTGGTCGTGTCGGTTACGCTTTCGACAAGGCGCTCATCTTCGGCGCAGCCGGCTGGACTGCCACACGCGGTTATGTGGACGTGCCGGGCTTCGACAAGGAAACGGAAACCTTCAACGGCTACACCGTCGGCGCTGGCGTCGATTTTGCCTTCACCGACAATATCTTCGTTCGTGGCGAATATCGCTTCAACGACTTCGGCAAAAAAGATATTCTGGGTGTTGATGTCGACCTCGACCAGCACGAGCTCAAGTTCGGCGTCGGCGTAAAGTTCTAAGAACTGTCGGCCAGATTAGCGGTATGAGAGCCTCGCCATGTTGGCGGGGCTTTTTACGTTCCCCATTCCGTTGGGTGCAGTCGTTGGCTCCGCCCCAGCGTCGGCCTGGCCCAATAATGTGAGGGGCTTGTAGCGCCGGGATTGCTGGAGCCTTGCCTCGAAGAGTTTATGCCGATGATGCCGGGCGGAGGTCTTGAACTATCCCTGGAGCGTCAAAAGGCCGTCGTGTGCTGAGCGGAAACGGCCTCCGATTTTCGCCTGCGGGTTTCCCGAGGACTTTCCCCGTAAACCGACCCGTACAGTACAGAAAAGCGGCCGGCGTGGACGAAGCCCCATTTCAGGCAGATATCCCTGATGCTCTGCAGGTTCGACCGGTCCAGAAGGTCTTTTCTGGCGGCGCGTAACCTTAGAGTTCTGAGGTAACTGCCAGGTGTCGCTCCTTTGAACGTCCGGAAGCCGGTTTCCAAGGCGCGAACCGAGACGTTGGCGGATCGAGCGATCATCGCGATCGTGATCGGCTCGGCAATATTTGCGTGCATGAAATCGATAGCCCGGCGAATGTGCCGGGGAGCGGGTGTAAATGCTGCCTGCTCCAGACGCTGAGAGTAGCGATGCGGCACCGATCTGATCAGCAATTCGGCGAGCGCCTGGGGAAGGTTGGTCATTGCTATCGGCGACTGCAGCAAGATGCCGTCTCCGAGCATGCCGGAGATCATCGTCTCGACAAGGTTCTTGACGAGATGTCCTGAGGGAGTTGATCCATCAATGACGGGTGACAGGTCCAGCGATCCGACAAGCGGGGCTTCGAACAACTGCCCGAAGGTCCGGCGAATCTGCTCCCAATCGAGAAAGAGTTTCTGCGATCGATGCAGCGCTCCCCGCACGAGGAAGTGATCCGCCTCGTGGCTTTGGCCAAGCAGTATCTGGCCCGGCGACGCTGTTGTCGTGATCTGCCGTCGCGTCATGCCGGAGAAACCCTCGCGCGGCACGTGAATGGTGAGCCATTCCGGCGTCTCTGCGGTGGCCGAAAGGTTCCACTCGCCATTGCATGCGAGATCGGCAACCGTCACCGCACCGTGAGACCGTGCATCCCCCGACCAACGAAAGCCTTTAGTGCTATGAACCGGCGATGCGTCGAAGTGGGCAGGTCCGAGGAATGTCTCCAACATTCCGTCGAAGTCTGCGCCGGCCCATCGTGGAGCGAGTGCGGCGTTATGGATCATGAGGGCCTCTGAATTCGCGGGTAGGAGCGGTGAGGCCATTCGCCTGCGCTGATCGTTTTCGGCAATGACGGTGCAGAGCCGGGATCTTATTCCTCCGCTGTGTCGCCCGCGATGCGCTTGACGGCATCAGCCGCCGCTTCGAGCAGACGCTCCGACATGCCCTGATCGGTCATGATGCGAGAGATGGTTACGGCGCCCACCATGAGGGACAGGACGACCATGGCTTTGTCATAGGGTTTCGCGCCGTCCGATGCCGGGATCAATTCGTCGAGAACCTGAAGATGCGCCTCGATGCCGTTCTGAAATGGAGCCCGCACCTCTGCACTCTGGCGCGCCGCATCGGACCCAAGTGCTGCCAAGGGGCAGCCATCGCCTTTCTCTCCCTGGTGCCCGGTCGACAGATACATGCCGACAACCGCTTCAAGCGGATCGGCGCTTCCGGCGGCAACCCTCGACCACCTGCGAATGGCGCTCTCCATTGCTCGCCCGGATGCCAGCGCCACAAGGTCATCCTTCGATTCGAACTGCTTGTAGAACCCGCCTTGGGTGAGGCCGGCTCCTTTCATTAGGTCCTTCAGCCCGATGCCGTCGAAACCATGCTCCCGGAAGAGCCGGCTTGCGACATTGATCACCGTTTCACGATTGGCCTCGGCCTGAGCGCGACTGACTCTCATTGCGATCTCCGATTGGATGTCATCTGAAATCTATAGCATGATTAGAGTTGACTCGCAATCTAATTGAGCGGCTGCGTCCGTTAATGAGCCTTACTCACATGAACTGCGAGACACCCTGAAAGCGAGAGGCGCCCAATCAGCGCCGCCAACCTTGATCTCTCCGACAAAACAATTATCTAGTGCACTAGATAAAAGCACACTAGATGAAGCCATGTCAAACAACGAGATCCCATCCCGCCGGGCGGTCGGCACCCAACTTTCGTTTGCGCTCTATGGCGCAGCCAATCGGATGGCGCGCCTTCACAAGCCCTTTTTGCAGCCGCTCGGCCTGACATTCCCGCAATATCTGGTGATACTGGAACTTTACGGCGGTACGCCCCGCGCCGTTGGAGAGCTGGGTTTGAAGCTTGACATGGACACCGGAACGATCACGCCGCTGCTGAAGCGCCTGGAATTGGCCGGCATGGTGACCCGGACGCGCGATCGTAACGACGAACGGCGGGTGCTCATCCACCTGACCGAGGCCGGTGAATTCCTGCGCGAGGCGCTTTGGGCCGTCACCGACAAGATCAAAACCGCCTGCCAGCTGACGGATGAGGGGCTGGCCGATCTGCGCGACACGCTGCACGCATTCGCTCGCCCCGCTTGCGATTGAACGGTCTACTTCCACATCAGAGAAAGGACATCCCATGAAGATCGGAATCATCGGCGCCGGAAATATCGGCGCGACTCTGGCGAGAAAACTCGCCGCCGGCGGCCATCAGGTCAAACTTGCCAATTCGAAGGGTCCCGACACCATCCGCGCGCTTGCCGGTGATATCGGAGCGGCTGCCGTTTCGAAGGAAGAGGCCGTCCGGGGTGTCGAGGTGGTCGTACTTTCGATCCCGTTCGCAAACTATCGCGATCTCGCCGGGCTCTTCGATGATGTGCCTGACGGCGTCGTGGTGATCGATACGTCAAACTATTATCCGTTTCGCGACGGTGCGATCGCCGACGTCGATGGCGGCATGCCCGAAAGCGTTTGGGTCGGCAGTCAAATCGGCAGACCCGTTGTCAAGGCTTGGAACGCCGTATTGGCGGCGACGCTGGCGGCGAAGCGCCAGCCCGAGGGCGCGGATGGACGCATCGCCATTCCGGTTGCAGGCGATGTTCCGGAAGCAAAGGCGATTGCCATAGAGCTGGTCGAGGCCATCGGTTTCGATGCGCTGGATGCTGGAGGGCTGGCAGCGTCCTGGCGTCAGCAGCCCGGCACCCCCGCCTATTGCACCGAGCTTGCAGCAAATGAGCTGAAAGAGGCACTGCAATCGGCGGATCGATCCCGCGCAGCGGATAATCGCGACGCCCTGATCCAGGAATTCTTCGCGGCAGGCACGAGCCTGACCCATGACGACATGGTCGCTCGAAACCGAGCGGGGACTGCCGCTCCGAAATCCTGAAAGCCGTGAGGCTCATGCTGCTCCCCGCCGCAACGTTGGCGGGCCTTCGAGCTCAGCGCCATGCCCCGGCGCGTTTTGGAGGCGCGATCATCGGAAAAAATCGCCGCAAAAGCAAAAAGTGCTTGATTTTATATTTCGATTGACATCTAAAGCGATTATAGATGTCGATTGAAATCTTACGTGCTTTGGTGCCAGGTTCTGAAAAGCTGTCCTTTGGCGACGGGGTGAAAAGTTCCGACCTTCTATCGAAGCACGTCATCAGCCACTCGCGCCAAAAGCCAAGGAGCATGCATGTCCACAAACAGAGTTGTCGTTATCACCGGAGCATCCTCCGGAATAGGTGAAGCGTCAGCCGGCCTTCTCGTACAACACGGCTTCCAGGTCTTTGGGGGCGTACGCAACCCCGCGCGTGTCAATGCCATTCCCGGCGTGCGCTATGGAACTGTCGACGTGACCGATGACGCTTCGGTCTCCAATTTTGTTCAATGGGTTTTGTCCGAGGCAGGCAAGATCGACATCCTGGTCAACAATGCCGGCGTTTCGCTGGTCGGCCCTGTCGAGAACACGTCGACTTCCGAAGCGCACACGGTATTCGATGCGAATGTTTTCGGCCCTTTGCGCATGATCCGCGCTGCCTTGCCTTCCATGCGCGCCGCTCGCAGCGGGCTGATCATCAATATCAGCTCGGTCCTCGGCTTCCTGCCGGCACCGTTCATGGGAATATATGCCAGCAGCAAGCATGCGCTCGAAGGATTGTCGGAGTCGCTGGATCATGAGGTTCGCGAGTTCAACGTGCGCGTCGTGCTGGTTGAACCGACCTTCACCAACACCAAGCTCGATGTAAACGCGGCACAGACCGAGGCGCCCTTGGGAGTCTACGCAGCGCAGGCGGACGCGACCATCAAGGCGGTACAAGCCCAGATCAAAACCGCGCCGTCGCCCGTAAAAGTCGCGGAGAAGATATTGGCGGCAATCAACGGCCCATACAAAATGCGTCAACCGGCCGGCGGCCAGGCGACGCTTCTAAGCCGGCTGCGCAGGTTTATGCCGGCAAACGCGGTCGACAGCAGCCTGCGCAAGACGTTCGGCTTCGGAAAGCGTCCTGCGTCCTAAAGCGCGTCACGTCAAACTTGATTCATGCGACGCGCTTTAGCTCTTTGTTTTCACGCATGTCGTTGCCGCAAAACCGCGGCACACTTTCGCGCGACATGCTTTAGACTAAAGCCTCTTCTGGTCAGATTGAAGCATTCTGCCGGAGCAGATTTTCGTCAGGGTGGAGCCGACCTCCTCTCATCCTGGCGGAAAGATGCCCGCCCCACAGGCCGCATCGCTGCGCTAGAATGAGACTATCTGATCTCTGATTGAAATAGCCTTCCAGCCTCATCGGAATGCATTATCAAGCCCTGATCGTTTGACTTGCTTTTCGGCTATTTCGTCTTGTTCATACGCTCCGTTAGTTTTCGAAAAATCGAACTTCGGGCAACCGAATAACCGAACTTGCGACCAACGCTCGTGCTCATCACCAGATTTGCCAATGTCGAGCTGCGCATGACGGCATCCTCGCGGATAAGGCGCTCGTCGTAGCGCCCCTGGCTGTCAGCTATGATGCGTTTTGCAGCATTATGTCCCGGTGCACCAGAGACGCCGCCGCCAGGATGACTGCCCGAACCACAGAGATAATATCCTTCCACCGGCGTGCGATAGTGTGCGGCTTCCTCGATCGGACGTTTGTCAAAGTTATTCTCGGTGCCGACCATCGAGGAATGGAATATGTTGCCGCCGGTGATATTGTAGACCTGCTCAAGATCGCGCGGCGTGATGATATGACGCCCAAGAATTCTGCCGCGAAGATTGGGCGCGTAACGGAAGTAGACCTCGAGAACCTTGTCGGCCCATTCGTCTTTCCGACTATCCCAGTTGCCCTCTGCGAGATCAAATGGCAATTGCTGCACGCCGAGCGATATCGTGTGATGTCCGGGCGTTTCGACCAAGCCGGGATGTGTAACGGAAGGTATCAGTGCTTCGATCACGAAATCGTCCGGGAAGCTGCCCCTTTTTTGTGCCTCCCAGGCCTTTTCGTAAAGGGCTGGGCTCGCTCCCATGATGACGAGACCCTGGTGTTGCGGTCCCGTCTTGCCTGGCGCGAAACCCACATAATCGGGCAACGTGTCGACGAGAAGATGAATACGGGCCATCGAGCCACGAACGTCGATCTCCGATGCCTTCTTTTCAATCGGGGGAGACAAAACGCCTGCATCAAGAAAGCCTTCCAGCGAGCGCTTGGGATCTGCGTTGGAAATGACCAGATCTGCCTCGATCAATTCGCCAGACATCAGTTCCACACCAGCTGCCTTGCCTTCTCGAACGATTACCTTGCGAACGGGGGAGCCGGTTCTGACGGAACCGCCATGCGCTTCAAGCCCCTTGGCAAGCGCATTCGAAATCATGCCCATTCCACCTTGCGGAAGGCCGTACTGACCATAATTGCCTTCGAACTCGCCCTGAGCGTGGTAGCCGTAGACATAGGCCGTCCCGGGTGTTCGTGGGCCGCCCCAGGTCGAAACCATCCCCATGAACATCATAAAGCCGCGAAGACGGTCGCTTTCGAAATATCGCGAAAGCAAATCCTCTGCAGAAATTAGGACGAACTCGTTGAACAGTTCAGTTTCGCCGGCCTGCTCGAAAACCTCGCGAAGTTCCTCGACAGAAGGCGGATCACTCATCAAAAGCGCGCCGGTTAACTCGCCAAAACGCCTGAGTCTGGTTCCAAAGCGCATGAAATTTGCGCCGTCGCGAGTGTTGTGCTTTTCGATCGACTTCAGCGTGCGATCGATATCGCGCCAAAGCATCACATGGTCGCCATCTTCCCACAGACCCATCTCCAGCATCTCGGGTGCGACCGAGACCAGACCGAATTTCTTCAATTCCAGGTCCTCGACGACTTCGCGTCGCAGCATCATTTGGATGTAGGAGCAGGAAGAGAACGTCCCGCCGGGGACGAGTTCCTCGCTGACGCAGGCGCCGCCAATCACGTCGCGCGCCTCGACAACAAGGACGCGAAGACCTTCTCTTGCGAGATAATTTGCACAAACAAGCCCATTGTGACCTGCGCCAATCACGATGGCGTCCGTCTTCACCCCAGTTACGGATCCGGTATTCATATCAAGCGGTTCCTTCCATAAAGGCACTCAAGCCGATCAGATTCATCCATTTCTTGGTCACTACCGCGCAGGCACTTTGATCAAGGTGAGGCCGGCTCCCTGCTTTCAAGGCAAAAGTACACGGTAGACTTGGTGGTCGACGAAAGTGCCGTCCGGGTAACCTATAAAATTACCGGTTACGACGCCGGTCGCGCCTTCGAACTCGCCGCCGCCTTCCTTGATGTGCCAGGTGATCGAGCCGATCTCCTTTCCCTCGTCCGCCGGGAGCACCATGCCCGTTTCTGGAGTAAACACGTCAAGGTAGCTGTCGATCTCGGGGAAAAAGACCCGGCCAGCCTCTACGGTTCGGCCATTTCTTGCCATCACTACGGTCTCGAAGCGCGCCTTCCCGCAGGGATTTGAGAGCTGGCCGTCTTGACCGATACCTGCCATATCGGACGTTGCGATAACGCCGTCGGCCGCTGACGAGACGAATCCCTGTGCATGGCCAATCTGCTCTCCTTTTCCAGAAAAAACGATCAGCATCGTTTTCATGCGCATTTGATGTTTCCTTTCACAATTTGAATGTCTTGCGAGTGGGAGGTGTTCACCTAGCTCGCGTGCGGCGCGGCTCTTTGGCGCCCCGACAGATTTTCGACATATCGGTAAGCGACCAGGTAAAGCCCCGTGAGAACAGCCATCATCAGAAGAATGAGGCCACCAACAGCTGCAGCTCGATCGAAGCGATATTCCTGGAATGCCAGCTTGTAGAGATAGGTCGCAAGCACCTCCGAAGACCGCCCGGGACCGCCCTTCGTCATGATCCACGTCATGTCGAAGAACCGGAACGTCCAGAAGAAGTCGAGCAAGCAGGCCGTCAGCATCACCGGAGCGAGATGGGGAAGTGTGACAAGTCGGAATTTGTCCCAAGCGCTCCCTCCGTCGACGTCCATCGCCTCATAGAGATCGTCGGGTACGTTCTGCAGAGCAGCCAACAAGATCAGCGTCAGGAAGGGATACCAATTCCAAATACTGGCGATCGTCACAGCCGCCAGTGCCGAAGACGGTTGCCCAAGCCAGTCAAATGCCCAGCTGGCGAGGCCGATGTCGCGAAACAGGGAATTCAAGAGCCCGAATTGATCCTGATAGATCAGGATCCAAAGGATTGACACAGCCGCGGGGGGGAATAGCCAGGGAATGAACTGCAGCCCCCGCCAAAAGGACTGCATGCTTTTGGCTGAGTTCAATAGAAGCGCAAAGGTCAAGCCGATCAACAAATGCCCTATGACCGTGCCACCGGTAAAGATGAAGCTATTGAGCGTCGAGGTCCAGAACACGTCATCGTGCAGCGCCCATTTGTAGTGGGTAAAGCCGACGAAATGCTGCTCCCCGCGTCGCGTCTGAAAGAAACCCGTGTAGATGCTCGCCACCAGCGGAAATATGCCGGTTATAATCAGAAACAGGAATGTGGGACCGACAAAGAAAGCCCACTCTCGCCGGTAGGTCCTTGCGAGCTTCACGCGGTTCGCACTGACGGGAACCAGAGTTGCTTGAGACTGTTGTTCGATGATCATTTCACACCTCCCGCAACCATCCCCTTGATGAAGACACCTTGGAACAGTGCAAAAACGACAAGCAGGGGAAATGCCGACAGGAAGCTTGCAGCCATCAGCACTTCCCAGCTGATCGTGTAGTGACCAATCAGGAGATTGAGTGCGACTGTAATTGGGCGCGCATCAAGCGAGGCGGTGAATGTCAGCCCGTAGAGGAATTCCTGCCACGCCATCAAGAACGCGAAGATGAACGCTGCCAGAATGCCACCCCAACTAAGCGGAAGCGTGATCCGGAAAAAGCATTCCAGAGACGTGCATCCGTCAATTCGGGCTGCCTGCTCGATGTCTTCGGGTACCCCGTCGAACATTGATTTCAAGATAAGGGTGCAGAACGGCACGGTCAGCGTGGTGTCTAGGAAAATCAGCCCGGTCCAGGTGTCAATAAGACCGCTGGATTTTAGGAACGGGAAGTAACTCAGGACCAGAATCTCAACCGGGATGACCTGGGTGAATAACAGCAGGACGATAAGGGTTCCCGATAGTCCCACTCGATAACGTGACATGCCATATGCAGCCGGCGCCGCCAAAACGATCGTGAAAAACGCCGTGAGAGCGGAGATCCCGACAGAGTTTCGGAACGGCAATACCAGTTCCTCGGTCGAGAACACCTTCAGGAGGTTCTGAAAGGTCACTCGCTCGGGAATAATCTGCTTGAAGAGCAGATCTGCCGG
The DNA here is from genome assembly GCF_002211295.1 of Rhizobium sp. N122. Lineage (NCBI taxonomy): Bacteria > Pseudomonadati > Pseudomonadota > Alphaproteobacteria > Hyphomicrobiales > Rhizobiaceae > Rhizobium > Rhizobium sp. N122. Next base: position 251,576 of record NZ_LOKU01000067.1, read on the forward strand.
CGTGATCGCGATGATGATCATGTAGGCGATCGGCAGCAGCATTACACCGAGCAAAAGCCCCAGTATGATGTAGGTGTGATAGTTGCCACGTATCAGGCGGCGGACGGCGGAAGCTCTTTCCCGCGGTGCAAGGCTATCGAAGGTCATGGCGCACTCCTTTCAGATTGGTGCGCGGCCCATTGGCCGCACACTGCCTTCGCGCTTGGCTATCGGGTGTAGCGGTCTCCGAGCTCGCCGTAGCTCTCGTCCCATTGCTGGTAAAGGTCGGCCCATTGCGCGGCCACCTTGTCCATTCCCTCCTGAGCGGTCTGCTCGTTGGCAACGACGCCATGAAGTTCGGTTCGGAAAATGTCCACTGCCTGCAACAGCTGTGGCGGCATCTCGCTGTAGGTATCGTAGGCGTTGGGGCGCTGCGACTGCTCCAAGGCGACCTTCAGCGAGTCGGATGTGCCTAAAGTGCCCTTCTGGACCTCGTCCCAGATTTCCTTCCGGGTGATAAGGAAAGGCCACTTGTCAGCGATCGCCTGCTGGGTGTCATGGCCTGCGAGCACCTTGATAAACTCCCAGGCGGCTTTCTTGTTTTTCGAGTTGGCGCTGATAGCATAGGTGCTGTCACCGCCCATCAGCATCGCCCCGGTAGTCTTGCCCTTGGGCAGCGGCGAAATGGCCCATTCGAACGTTGGCTTCAACCCCTCGATCACCGCCGGGACACCATTCCAGTCCGGCATCATGGCGACACGCCCGGCTGCAAACGAACTCCTCAGCTTCTCGAAGTCGGTTGTCGTGAATGACGGCACGACGCCGTGCTTGTTCACAAGATCCACGATGAACTGAACAGTTTCGACCGCTTTTGGCTTGTTGATCTGAAAGTCTCCGCCGACACGGCCGATGCGGGTTTCATTCGCGTAGAACATCCAGGCGAGAGCAAGCCAAAGCTCAGGGCCGTTACCATCGAGACCGAGGCCATACATTTCCGGTGGCTTGTTCAGTTTCTTTGCGAATTCGAGCATCTCGTCGATGGTCTCGGGAGCGCGGTCCGGAAGGCCGGCTGCCTTGAATGCCGTCCTGTTCCAGAGAAGAACGTTGGTGAGGCCGAGCGAGGGAAGGACGTAGGTCGAACCCTTGTAGCCCTTGTCTGCCCACGGCTCGTAGGCGCCAAGGATATCGTTGCCGGCCGCTTTGTCTGCATCGATCAATTCGTCGAGCGGAGCGATCCAGCCTTCCTCGACAAAGCGAGCAAGCTGTGTGGGTACCCAGAGTTCGAACGTGTCCGGCAACGCACCAGCTTGGCCCGAAAGCTCCATTTTCTTGATGTATTCGATAAAGCCGATCTCTTCGACCTGGAGATCGACATCCGGATTGGCTTTGCGATAATCATCGAAAACCTTCAGGAAAATATCCGGCATTTCGGTCGAACGCCAGTTCGAATGAGTGACGACCGTCTTGCCCTGTGCCAGCAAGCCTGACGGCAACGCGGCGGCACCGAGCGCGATCGCGCTCGATTGCAGAAGAAACCGACGCGATATATGCGGAACTGTGAAACGAGGTGTATCTGTCATGATTATTCCCCTATCGTTTTTCGATTCTGAGTGATCGATCCGTCTTTCGCTTCTAGACGTGATGCTGTCCACGGGGACCGAATGCGTGCCCAACACCACCATAAGCCGCGCCCCAGTCGCGCGAATGAGGTACCGTTCCTAATGACCGTTCCCCGGTTGGTCAGGCTGCGGCGGCAGCACTCGACTCCAGGCGTTTTCCGGTCGACTTGTCGAACGAATGAATTTCTCGAAGTGGCACCCGAAATGCCTGCAGCTCCCCGATCACGAACTTGCCGCCCGCCATGGCGGGCACGTCGGCCACGATTTGCACGTTATCGGCCCCATCCAGCGTGCCGTAGACGAGTTGAGTGGAGCCGAGTTTCTCTACCCGCCGGACAATGATATTGACTTCCCTGGTCGCAACCTTTTCGCCAACCAGCCCAGGATGAAGAAGCTGTTCAGGACGAAAGCCTTCAAGGACATTGCCGCGCGGAACGATGTTCATGGCGGGTGAGCCGACAAAAGTTGCGACGAATGTATCGGCCGGACGATTATAGATTTCATCCGGCGTGCCCACTTGGCGCACTATGCCGTCCGACAGGACCGCGATCCGATGCCCGAGCGACATGGCTTCGACCTGGTCATGTGTCACGTAGATCGTCGTTGCCTTCGTTTCCGCCTGGAATTGCTGAATTTCCTGCCGGGCGGTTGCCCGTAGCTTCGCATCGAGGTTGGACAGCGGTTCATCCATCATGAACACGGACGGACTGCGCACCAGGGCTCGTGCCAAGGCAACGCGCTGACGCTCGCCTCCCGAAAGTTGCTTCGGTTTGCGGTCAAGATGCTGCTCGATCCTGAACATGCGAGCGGCCCAAAGTGTGCGCTCCTCGATCCGCTTGCGGTCGATTTTCATCTTTCGCAATGGAAACTCGATGTTGGCACGAACGGTGAGATGCGGATAAAGCGCATAGGTTTGGAAAACCATTGCGACGTTTCTGTCCTTTGGTGACAGGTCCGTGACATCCTTGCCATCAATTCTAATGGCTCCAGTCGTAACGGTTTCGATGCCGGCAATCATCCGCATCAATGTCGATTTGCCACAACCCGATGGGCCCAGCAAAACAAGAAACTCGCCGTCGGCCACGTCGAGACTGATTCCCTTCACAGCGGCGTAATGGCCGAAGGACTTTGTGACGTTGCTGATTTGAACGAAGCTCATGTCATGCCCTCAAGTATCTGTTGAACGGTGAGCGCCTTTTGAAAGGCGCCCGATTGTTAGGCCGCTGCGTTCCGCCGGAATTCGGTGCTGCGAATGACGTCCTGAAATGCCTCCAGGAAGATGTCAGCATGTTCGGTCGAGAACGGCAGAGGCGGGCGGATCTTCAAAACGTTGCCCTCGATGCCGCTTGCACTGATCAGGATGTTCCTGTCGCGCAGCGCGTTTACAACGAACAGGCCGAGATCGCCGTCTGGCTCCTTGGTCTCGGGATCCTTGACAAAGTCCAGCCCCACAAAAAGACCCGCACCACGGATATCTCCTGCCGCCGCCAGGCCGGTCGTGAGTTCGCGAAGCCCCTGCTGCAGGTAATTACCGACCTTCACGGAATTCTCGGCAAGTCCCTCGTCCTCGATTACGCAAAGCGTGGCGTGAGCGGCGGCGCAGCAGACGGGGTTTCCGCCAAATGTATTGAAGTAGCGGGCGGTGGTTGCAAACTCGCCAAGAACTTCAGGCCGAGCCACCACGCCGCCGATCGGCAGCCCGTTACCCATCGGTTTACCCATCAGGACCAGGTCGGGCACGATCCCATGGCGTGCAAATCCCCACATCGGACCTGTCCGCCCGAATCCCGGCTGGACTTCATCGGCAATGAACAGGGCGCCTGCAGCATGCACAGCGTCGAGAGCAGGTTTCAGGAAGCCCGCCGGATCGGCGAAGATGCCGTCGGATGAGAAGATCATGTCTGCCACAAACGCGGCTGGCTTGAACCCGTGGCGAGACAGATCTTCGAAAGCTTCCTTGATGGAGGTGGCAAAGGTCTCGGCAACGTTCTCGTGTCCGAGGCGGTATGCATCCGGCGCCGGCACGGTCCTGACATGGGGCCAGAGCGGAACGCCACTGCCCAGAGACGGAGACATTCGCGCTATCTGCTCCGTGATGCCGTGATAGGCGTTTTCGGTCACGACAATGCCAATCCCGCCGGTGTAGGTTTTGGCGATGCGCAAGGCGAGATCGGAGGATTCGCTGCCCGTGCAGGTAAACATGGCATTCGAGAGTTCAGGCGGGAAATGTCCCAGCAGTTTTTCCGCGTAACTCAAGACGACATCGTTCAGGTAACGCGTATGGGTGTTAAGCACGGCCATCTGCCGGGAGACGGCCTCAACCACTCTAGGATGGCAGTGGCCGACAGAGGGCACATTGTTGTAGACATCCAGATAACGCTGTCCGCGGCCATCGGTGATCCATACCCCCTCGGCCGAAACGGCGTGGACCGGCGTTTCGTAAAAGAGCTTGTAGGATGGTCCAAGGACCTTCTTGCGCCGCTCGATCAGCTGCATCGTCTCAGCGTCTAGCCCGTCGACCGCATTGGGGTCGAACGCATTGATCATCAACGGCTTGGTCATGAGGAAGTCTCCTTGTCACAGGCAGCGAAGAACCGATCGACTGCCCAGTTTTTGTCGAGGTCCGTTAGGTGCGAAAGGGCGCGCCATGCGTAGCCGGTATTCTTCAGGATCTGGCTTGCACGCTCTGGAAGACGGGTTGCACGGAATTCCGTAATGGCGACCGCCATCGCGAGTCTGGTGAGAATGAGGTCAGGGAGGATCGCGATCTCATGCGGATTCAAGGTGGTGACGGAATTGTAGCCTCGCGCCACGTCGAGTGCTCCGGAAAGGCCGGACTCATCAAAACGCAACTGATAGCAGGCCGCGATAGCGACATCGTTGATCCGCTGGCTTCTCGTCACATCGCCGAAGTCGATGATGCCGGTGATCCTTGTTGGATCGGACGGATCCATCAGAAGATTGTGTCCGTTGAAGTCGTTATGGATCACTTGCGAGGGAAGATCGCTCAGCATCGAGAGGGTGCGATCCTCAAAACGCTGCAAGATCCGATGAGGCATTTGCCAACGGCCAGAGCTAATCGCTGGGAGGAGCGGTCGGACGTTCGCCGCATTTGCGAGATCCCAGACGAGGTTTCTCCGATCGGCAGGGTGTTCGAAGTGGGCAAGCGCCCTCGCCGTTCTTGCAAGTGCCTTCCCGATCTCGAATGCCTGCCGGCTGCTTTTGAGAGTGCTAACCTGCGGTATGCCGTCGAGAAAGGTCATCAGCTGGACTACACGATCCTCGCCGGCTTTCATCGTCGCCACCGCCTGCAGAGCGCCATCGGTACGGATAATTTCCGGCACCGGCAGAGCGGGATCACTTTCTGCAATGTGAACGCAAGCCTGAGCGCGCAAATCGGCCAAGGATGGCGATTCAGACGCGCCGTAGATCTTTAAGACGTAACGGCGATTATCATCGGTGGTAACCTCCAGGATCTCGTCACGCTCTGCTACCAGGCTTCTGAGGCTTCCGCGGATCCCCCAATATTGTTTGAGAGTGCGCGCGACTTCATGCGTCTCGACCTGAGAGTGGCTATCTCCACCTCCGTCAAACCTCTCGAGGAGGTCTTCTTCAGACATTGTGGGCTCCTCTGCGCTCTTACTACGGGGCGGGAGTGGTTTGTGACTGGACGAAGATCTCCAGCCCATTCCGACAATTGCACGCGGGACTGCCTGCGCACCTGCTTGTGGCCGGGACCACGGCGACCTTGAGCCGACATGGGAGACGGTTTGCATAGTCCCGTCAGCCCCGTTGAGCGGAGTGATGGTCATTGTCGCCGCCTGCCACTCATGTTGAACCATCGCCGTGGCTCCGATTGTTTCTCTACGAGAAGTTGAACATTACGTGGCGGATCGAGGTATAATCCTCGAGGCTGTAAATGGACTGGTCTTTGCCGTAGCCGGAATGTCTCAGCCCACCGTGTGGCATTTCACTCAAGAGCGTGAAGTGCTGGTTTACCCAGACCGTACCGTAGCGCAGGCGAGCCGCCACTTTGAGCGCTGTGGTGGCGTTTGACGACCACACGGATGATGCCAAGCCGTAATGGCTCTCGTTCGACCAATCGATAACTTCTTCGGCGGTTTCGAAACGGGATACCGCGACGACCGGCCCGAAGACCTCGCGACGGACGATTTCGTCCTGAACATTTGCGCCGACAACGAGAGTCGGCTCGTAGTAGAAGCCGTCCCCCGAGGCCGGCTTGCCGCCGGTCAGAACTTCAATATGCTTCGAGGTGCGCGCGCGCTGAACGAAGCTCTCGACGCGGTCTCGCTGACGCTGGCTGATGAGTGGGCCGAGTTCAGTCTGTTCGTGCTCGGGCGCACCGCTGCGGATGCTTTTGATTGCGGCGTTTAGCTTCTCGACAAGCTTTTCGTAGACACCGGACTGGACGTAGACGAGGCAGGCCGCGCAACAATCCTGGCCGGCATTTTCGAAGCCTGCCATCCGAATTGTTTCGACAGCGGCATCCAGATCGGCGTCGTTGAATATGATGACCGGCGCTTTCCCTCCAAGTTCAAGGTGCGTGCGCTTCAATGTCGGCACAGCAGATTGCAGCACCTTCTGACCTGTCGTGACATCGCCTGTCAGGGAGACCATCGCGACGCCGGGGTGCGAAACAAGCGTGGATCCGACGGACTCTCCACGACCGGTGACGACGTTGACGACGCCTCTCGGCAAAAGAGTTGCCAGGAATTCGCAAAGGCGAAGGAGCGTGAGGGGAGTCTGTTCGGACGGCTTTACAACAACGGTGTTGCCGACCGAAATCGGTGCAAAGACCTTCCAGGCGGCCATCATCAGCGGGAAGTTCCACGGAGCCACTGAGCCCACCACGCCGACCGGGTCGCGGCGAATAATGGACGTATGATTTTCGACGTATTCACCTGCAGCGCTGCCATTCAGCACTCGGCACGCGCCGGCGAAGAAACGAATGGCATCTATGATGGCGGGCATTTCGCCATTCAGCATGCCCAGATACGGCTTGCCGCAATTGAGGGATTCGAGGCGAGCGTAAGTTTCGATGTTCTGCTTGAGGTGCTCAACGACTTCCAAAAGAAGTTCGGAGCGCTGCCGGGGCGTGGTCAGCGACCAAGTCTTGAAGGCGGATTGCGCAGCTGCCACTGCGGCATTTACCTGATCGCGGCTCGCTTCCTTGACGGCAACGAGAGTCGAGCCTGTAGCCGGGTTCAAGATTTTCTCGTCGCCGCCAGTTCCCTCGACAAGCTCGCCGTTGATGAGCAGCTTCGTCGAAAACGCCGGAGTGATAACCATATCCATTAAATGTCTCCCTGACTGATGGGCGATCCGCAGACACCACGCCGTGGTGCCGCAATCCAATCGTCAACAGTGTGTCGCGGAAGAACCGGAAGGGAAAATTCGAAATGCTTGCGATGACGTATCGGTTTTATCGATATGTCGCTCGGCTACCGTTTCGCATGGTAGTCACGGGCGACGGTCTTGAAAATCTCGGCTTGGTCGGTATCCGGCGACCCCTGCCGCCACACCAGGCCGACGTCCAACGTAATAGAGAGGCCTTCGACCGGGCGAGCCTCAAGACGGTCGCCTTCGAGGGTGTAGGGGCGGAAGGCGAGGTCGGGCATGATGGCCACGCCTGTCTCTGTGCCGACAAGGCTTCGGACTGCCTCCACCGAAGTTGTTCTGAGAAAGACCCGATCCATAAGGTCCTCGCCTTGCAGCCAACCGGAGATTGACTCCAGCAAGTCATCATTTGCCAGCAAGATAAGCTTTTGATCGCGCAGATCGGATGATTTGACACGGCTCTTGTCGGCGAGGCCATTCTTTGGCGACACCCAGACTCTGAATCTCGATCGCACGAGTGAATCGACCGATAGGGCGAACTGCTCTTCGATATTGGACACAACCATGAGCGCAAGCTGCAGTTCGCCACTGATGAGGAGATGTTCAATATATCTTCGCTGGTCCTCGACCACTTCTACAGATACTTCAGGAAAAACGCGCCGGAACCGAGCCAGAATGTCGGAGAGAAAATAGCCTGCGACCAGGTTCGTCACGCCCAGGCGAAGGGTTCCCGATACGTTGTCTATTTTAGCTGTGAAGGCGTCCTCGGCATCTTTAACCGTGGAAATGATGAGTTTGGCGTGCCGCAGGAACCGATGCCCCTCATACGTCAATGCGATCCCCCGGGCGTGACGGGAAAATAGCGCGCTTCCGACCTGCTCTTCAAGTTGCCGGATGCTTTCGGTAAGCGCGGACTGCGAGATTCGCGCAGCAGTAGCGGCACCAGATATGGTGCCGAGTTCTGCCGTCAGCACAAAATACTGGACCTGCCTTAGCGTAAAATACATAAGCTGTTCCCACTTGTCAGAGCGCTTTTGCATGCGCCTTTATCTCTGCGCTAATCGCGGCCGGAACAACGTATCGGTATAATCGATATCTCGGCAACGGCAAAAGATACTTCTCCTCCCGCTGAGTTCGATTTTACACTCATTGCCGTCATCCCACGCTACGCCATCGTTTGAGAGGCCGCTTCTTTCAATCGGGCCCGGCTCGCGCTTGGGAACTGAGATGGATCGGTTGGCTAAGCGGGAGATTGAATGTCGGATAACCGGCAGGTCGGTATGTCAGACTCGGGAGCGAGCCAATTACCGGTAAACTCTTCGGGTCGAATGACGGCATGAGACCTTGAGAAGCCTGCACAACGAACCGAATTCCATGCATCCGGCGTTGCATGGTTCAATCGAAATTCCTCGAAGCACGGACGGAGAGTATGGTGGACCTCAAAATCGCAATCATCCCCGGAGACGGCATAGGCGTCGAGGTGACTGCGGCAGCCTGGGAAGTTTCACTTGCCGCTGCGGCAGCTTGCGACGTCAATCTTTCCGCAACGACATTTCCGTGGTCTTGCGATCACTATCTTGAAACTGGAGCGATGATGCCGGCGGACGGGATCGAAACGCTCCGAACCTTTGATGCGATCTTGCTTGGAGCGATCGGATGGCCGGCGAAGGTATCCGACGACATTTCTCTGCATGAGCTTCTACTTCGTATCAGGAAAGAGTTCGACCTCTATGCGAATGTCCGTCCGCACAAGCTGCTTCCTGGCGTGACTGGACCTCTTCGTGCCGAGAATATCGATATCCTTTGCATCCGCGAAAATACGGAAGGGGAGTATTCTGGCGCTGGCGGCAGGGTGCACCGTGGTACGGCGGAAGAGATCGCAGTTGAGACCAGCGTTTTCACCCGTCACGGTGTGGAGCGGATTCTCCGATACGGCTTTGAAATGGCGCGTAAGCGCAGGAGGCAGCTTGCTTCGGTAACAAAGTCCAACGCGCAACGCCACTCGATGGTGTTTTGGGACGACGTAACAAGGCAGCTTTCCGCGGAGTATCCGGACGTCGAGGTCCGCAGCTATCACGTTGATGCAATTGCCGCCCGCATGGTCATGTTCCCGGAAACATTGGATGTCGTTGTTGCGTCCAACTTGTTCGGCGACATCTTGTCCGATATCGGCGCGGCGATTCAGGGAGGACTCGGATTTGCAGCCTCTGCAAATATCGACCCGACCGGCCGCTCGCCGTCCATGTTCGAGCCGGTCCACGGTTCAGCACCGGACATCGCAGGCAAGGACGTGGCAAACCCGATCGCCGCGATATGGTCGGCAGCAATGATGTTCGAGCACTTGGGCCAGACGGAACTCGCGACCAAAATTTCAGATGCCGTCGGCCGCGTTTGCGCGCGTGGAATTGGTGCTGGGTCATCAGGCTCCAGCTACGGCACTCGTCGCATTACAGATGAAATTCTTCTTGAAATTGCGCGCTAGGCGCACAGACACTTTCTGCAAAGGATAGAGGCCATGGCTCTCAAAGATAAGACCCTGTTCAGACAAGCCGCCCCGGTTGCCGGGCAATGGATCGAAGTCGGCGACGGTCCTTCGGTCGACGTGGTCAATCCGGCTGACGGCCGCCTTCTCGGCCGCGTTCCGAAACTTGGAGCGATCGAAACGCGAAAAGCAATCGAAGCCGCACAATTGGCGATGCCAGCATGGGCTGCCCGCACGGCGAAAGAACGTTCTGGCCTCTTGCGGCGCTGGTTCGAACTCATGATTGAGAACAAAGACGATCTCGCCGAAATTCTTACACTCGAACAGGGCAAACCTTTGACCGAGGCAAAGGGTGAGATCGTCTACGGCGCTAGTTTCGTAGAGTGGTTCGCCGAAGAGACTCGTCGCGTATATGGCGACATCATTCCGGGGCACCAGCCGGACAAGCGCATCCTGGTGATGAAGCAACCGATTGGCGTTGTGGCGGCCATCACGCCATGGAATTTCCCAAACGCGATGATTACCCGAAAGGCCGGGCCGGCCTTGGGTGCAGGATGCGGAATCGTTTTGAAACCTGCAGCGCAGACGCCGTTCTCCGCGATTGCGCTCGCGGTCCTTGCCCAGCGCGCGGGTATTCCTCCAGAGCTTTTCAGCGTTGTAACCGGCGCGGCACGGGAGATTGGGGGCGAAATGACGTCGAACCCAATCGTCCGCAAGGTGACGTTTACCGGATCAACTGAGATCGGCGCGGAACTGATGCGCCAAAGCGCCTCGACGATCAAAAAGATGGGGCTGGAGCTTGGGGGAAATGCGCCCTTCATCGTATTCGATGATGCTGACCTGGATGCAGCAGTCGAGGGTACGATCGTGTCTAAATTCCGCAACAATGGCCAGACATGCGTCTGCGCTAACCGCATCTATGTGCAGGACGGAGTTTTTGAGGCCTATGCAGAACGGCTTTGCCAGGCGATATTGAAGCTGCGGGTCGGTAACGGCATGGAGCCGGATGTGGCGCTCGGCCCGCTGATCGACAGTGCGGCCGTTAACAAGGTCGAGGAACATATCTCGGATGCTCGGGCGAAGGGTGCGCGGGTTGTGCTGGGTGGTGCCCGGCACCAGAAGGGCGGGAATTTCTTCCAACCAACAGTGCTCGCAGACGTAACCAGTGACATGAAGCTTGCGCACGAAGAGACGTTCGGGCCGGTCGCGCCACTTTTCCGCTTCACTGATGAAGACGATGTCATTCGCCAAGCAAATTACACGGAATTTGGCCTAGCCTCCTACTTTTATGCGCGGGATCTTTCGCGTGTATTTCGCGTCGCTGAAGCGCTTGAGTATGGCATGATTGGCGTTAATACAGGTCTCATCTCGACGGCGGAAGCACCTTTTGGTGGTGTGAAATCATCCGGCCTTGGTCGGGAAGGTTCACGATATGGCATGGAGGAGTTTCTCGAACTTAAGTATGTCTGTTTGTCGGTTTGATGATCTTGGTGGTGGCCTCGCTGGCAGGTGGTGGTATTCAACACTTCAAGCGAGGCAGCGATCCGCGCCGAGCGGGGCGGCTGAAACAAGATCCAGATTTTAGGCCGTCGGACTGCGCCGCCATGTCCTTACTGCCGTGTTGCTGGCTGACACTACATTAGTCAAAGGCTTGCCCAAACTTCCAAAACGTCATCGGCTCGCCGGCGTGCTGGCGCGAAAAGCCGCAGTGCGCCGGAGCAACTGGCGAAACACGCTTTGCATTAAGCTCGCTGGCCGGCGGTGAGGAATAACTTGATGCTGGCCTCAGTTGTTGCTGATGTGTCCCAAGGCGGCGCTCAACCCATGCGTTCGGAGGCGTAGCTTCCCGGGCTGGCCGGGAAGACCACGGTTCTATTGCCGTTGATGAAGGTGCGGTGATGGATATGGGCGTGGATGGCGCGGGCCAGCACCTGGCTTTCGACGTCGCGACCGATCGAGACGTAGTCGTCGGGCGACTGGGCATGGGTGATGCGAGCCGTATCCTGCTCGATGATCGGGCCTTCGTCGAGGTCGGCGGTGACGTAATGGGCGGTGGCGCCGATCAGTTTGACGCCGCGGCCATAGGCCT